>JAEZIF010000355.1 GCA_023416135.1 Pseudomonadota bacterium | reverse complement strand
CGGCATCGGCAAGGAGATCGCGTTGCGCCTGGTCCGTGACGGCGCCAAGGTGGTGATCAACGACATCGACGAGGCGCCGGCCAAGGAGACCATCGCCGAGATCGAGGCGATGGGCGGCAAGGCGGTCGCCTGCAACGGCGACGTCGCCAAGCCCGACTTCGGCGACCGCATCGTCAAGACCGCGGTCGATGCCTTCGGCGGCTGCCATGTCGTCGTCAACAATGCCGGCTACACTTGGGACTCGGTCATCCAGAAGATGACCGACGAGCAGTGGTACGCCATCCTCGACGTCCATCTGACCGCGCCGTTCCGTATCCTGCGCGCCTTCCAGCAGCACTTCCGCGCCGAGGTCGAAAAGGAACGCTCGGCCGGCAAGCGCATTGTGCGCAAGGTCGTGAACATCTCCTCGACCTCGGGCGTCAACGGCAATGCCGGCCAATCGAACTACTCGGCCGGCAAGGCGGGTATCGTCGGCCTTACCAAGACGCTCGCGAAGGAGTTCGGCCGCTACGACGTCACGGTGAATGCCGTCGCCTTCGGCTACATCCAGACGCGCCTCACCAAACCCTTGAGCGAGGGCGAGGCGGGCGAGATCGAGGTGCAGGGCCGCAAGGTCAAGATCGGCGTGCAGGGCGGCCGCATCGCCGCCATGAACCAGATGATTCCGCTCGGTCGCGGCGGTCTGCCTGAGGAGGCCGCGGGCTCAGTCTATCTCTTCTGCAGCCCCGACAGCGACTATGTCTCGGGCCAGTGCCTGGTGGTCAACGGCGGCCTGTAGTCTTCGCCGGGAGCGCGCCACTGGAGTGGCCGCTCCCGGCAAGAAGAAGCGGCGAAGGCGCCGCTTTTTTCTTGCAGCGAACGATAACTTTGGTTATATTAAGTAGGTGACCAGGTTCCTCGGCCCCCTCGATGTCGCCGTGGTCGGCTGCGGCGTGGCGGGCCAGGCCGCCGCGACGCTGCTTGCGGACAGCGGCCACCGGGTCACGATCTTCGAGAGGTTTGCCGAGCCGCAGCCGGTCGGTGCGGGCCTGCTGTTGCAGCCGCCGGGCCTTGCCGTGCTTCGCGAATTGGGCCTCGCCGACGCAGCGATCGCGGGCGGCGCGCGCATCGCCGGTCTGGAGGCGCGCACCCATCGCGGCCGCTCGATCCTCGACCTGCGCTATGCCGACCTCCATCCGCTCGCCTTCGGTGTCGGCATCCCACGCGCCACCCTGTTCGATCTGCTGCATGGCCGTCTCGGCAAGTCGGCGGCAAGGCTGGTGACGGGCACGCAGATCGTCGACGTCGACCAGTCGCATCTCGTCGAGGAGAACGGCGCGCGCCACGGCCCGTTCGATCTCATCGTTGCGGCCGACGGCGCGCACTCGGCGTTGCGCACACGGCTGATCCCGCACGCGCGGGCGCGGATCTATCCTTGGGGCTGCATGTGGACCACCGCGCCCGACCTCGTCGGCATCGGCCGGGCGGGCCTGCTGCGCCAGCGCGTGCGCGGCACGACGCTCATGATGGGCCTGCTGCCCATCGGCCACGACGAGGTGACGATCTACTGGAGCATGCCCATGCGGGCGCTCGGGCGCAGCAAGACGATCGACCTCGGCGCCTGGCGCCGCGCCGCGACGGCGCTCTGGCCCGAGGCCGCAGCCATCATCGATCGGGCTGCCGCGGCCAGCGACTTCGCGCGCGCGACCTATCGCCATGTCGCGCTGACCCATTGGAACGCGGGGCCCGTGCTGTTCATCGGCGACGCCGCGCACGGCACCAGCCCGCAGCTCGGGCAGGGCGCCAATCTCGGCCTGATGGATGCCTGGGTGCTGGCCAACACGCTCGCCCACGCGCCTGATCTCTTGTCCGCCTTCCTGCGCTTCGAGCGCCGCCGCGTGCCGCCCGTGCGCTACTATCGCAACGTCAGCCATCTCCTGACGCCGTTCTTCCAGTCGCGGCTGGCGCCGCTCGGCTGGCTGCGCGACGCCGTCATGGGGCCGGCCTGCCATGCTCCGGGCTTGCGCGCGATGATGGGGTCGACGCTCGCTGGCACGCGCCGCGGCTGGCTGTCGGCAACGAAGCTCGGTGACGACGGGTGCTTCCCGCTCGACGCCGTCTAGTAGCCGGCGAGCTGCACGAACGCGCCCAGCACCACGCCGTAGAGAGCCTGTGCGGCGAGCGTGGTGAGCGGCGTGCCGTAGCCGTAGTTCAGGGCCATGAAACCCGGCGGCTCGAGCTGCCGCTCGGCCGTCACGCCGTGATACTCGGAGGCCATGCGCGGATGGGCGAAGGGCAGCAGCGGCAGCACGCAGACCAGCAGGAACACGCCGTGCACGAGGCCCGCCGCCGCGCCGAACCACCAGGTGTGGATGCCGATGCTGTCGAACAGAAGGAAGTAGAGGAAGGCAAACAGCCAGCCGCCGATGACATAGAGCAGATAGCCCCACACCATTGCGCGGTCGCGCTGGCTGGTGAGGAAGGTGCCGACCAGCAGGGGAAGGCTGAGCCGTGACCAGCCGAAGCCCTGGCTTGCCCGCAGCACCGCGGTCATGGCCACGGTGGCCACAAGCCCCCAAAGCACGTCGTAGGCGAGATTCATGCGCGCGCCCGCTCGATGGCGACGGCGGCGTTGATCAGGCCGACATGGGTGAAGGCCTGCGGAAAATTGCCCAGCGCGGCGCCCGAGGCGATGTCGATCTCCTCGGCGTAGAGGCCGAGATCGTTGGCGAAGGAGAGCATGTGCCGAAAGCGCCGCTCGGCCGCCTCGAGGTCGCCGCGCTTGGCGAGATTGTCGATCGCCCAGAAGCCGCAGATGCCGAACGCGCCCTCGACGCCGCTGATGCCGTCGAATCGCTCGTAGCGATTGAGCAGGCCGTTGCGGCCGAGCCGCTGATGGATGAGGTCATAGGTGGCGCGCATGCGTGGATCTCCCGCGTCCTTGTAGCCGATGCATGCCATCAGGAGCAGCGAGGCGTCGACCTTGTCGCCATCCAGCACGCTTGTGTAGCTGCCCAGCGCCGTATTGAAGCCGCGCCGCTCGATCGCCTGCTCGATCTGCGCGCGCTCGCGACCGAAGGCCTCGACTTTCGCGGCCGGGAGGACGAGCGCGCCCTCGTCATGCAGCTTCAGCAGCCCGTCAAGCGCTGCCCAGCACATGACCTTGGAGAAGGTATAGTGGCGCAGCGGCCCGCGTACTTCCCAGATGCTGGAATCGGACTCGCGCCACTGACGGCTCACCACGTCGCCCAGGCCCGCGAGCATGCGCGCCGATTCGCTGTCGAGACGGCCGTTACCCGTCAGGGCCGCGCGGGCCGCGGTCACGACCTCGCCGTAGATGTCGAGCTGGCGCTGGCGGTAGGCGTCATTGCCGATGCGCACCGGCCGCGACGAGGCATAGCCCGCGAGATGGGTGAGCTCCTGTTCCTTGAGCCGGGTGCGGCCGAACACGTCGTACATGACCTGCAACTCGGGCCAGGTCAGCCGCGTGGCATGCAGCATCCAACCCAGGAACGACTGCGCCTCCTCTCGATAGCCTGTCGCCAGCAGCGCCTCGGTGGTGAGGCCTGCGTCGCGCAGCCAGCAGTAGCGGTAGTCCCAGTTGCGACCCTTGCCGATCGCCTCGGGCAGCGACGTCGTCGGCGCCGCGACGATCGCGCCCGACAATGTGTAGGTCAGCAGCTTCAGCGTCACGACGCTGCGCACCACCTCGTCCCGATAGGGGCCCGTGTAGCGGCAGCGACCCGTCCAGTCACGCCACCAGGCGATCGTGTCGGCGATGCGCTCCTCGGCATGCCTGCCGAGCGGCGGCAGGACCGCCGGATCCCCCTTGGTGTAGGCGAGGCTGAGATAGCGCCGCTCGCCTGCCCCCAGGGTGACCGTGCCGACCAGAGCATCGCCCTCCGGCCGCAACGCAATATCGGTGTGCACGACCAGCACCTCGTCGCCCCAGCCAAAGGTCCAGCCGAGACAGCCGCGCTGGCGTGGCCGCAGGGTCCGCCGGGCATAGTCGGGGCGCACGTCGAGCCGGATCTCGATCTCGATGGCGCCGCCCATGCCCTCGATTGCGCGCAGGATCTCGCGCATCGGCCGCAGCGAACGCCCGCCATCGTCGATCGGCATGAGGTCGATCAGGCGGGCACTGCCGCCTTGCGTGATGAAATCGGTCTCCAGAACGGCCGTGCGCTCGACGTAGCGACGTTCGACGGTGAAGAAGGGGCCGCGCGGTCTCAGCGAGCAACTGCCGCCGCGCGCCGGGTCGAGCAGGCCCGCGAAGATCGAGGGACTGGAGAAGTCGGGCAGACACAGCCAGTCGATCGAGCCCGCGCGCGAGACGAGGGCCGCCGTTCGGCAGTCGCCGATCAGGGCGTAGTCCGCGATCGTGCTCAGGAGCTACGACGGGGTTCGCGGTTCGAGACACCGACATGATGCTGATAAGCCATCTGCCAGCCCTTCCAGCCGGTGAACAGGATGGTGCCGACCTCGCCAGTCGCCAGTCGCGTCGGCGCGTCCGCCGCCGGCCGCTCATTATAGCGCACACGCCAACGCACGGCGTCGGCGATTGGTGATGGGAGCCTCCAGTGCATCTGGACCGAAACGCACGAGGCCGCGGCAGGTTCCCTCAGTTTTGTCGCGACAGTGTCGCCCAACGGCCCGGAGTCAGGCCGAACCGGGCCGCGAAATGACGGGTGAGATGGCTCTGGTCGGCAAAACCGGTAGCGGCCGCGGCATCGGAAAGGGTCACACCCTCGGCGATCATCTTCTGTGCCCGCGCGAGCCGCCGGCCGACCTGGTAGCGATGTGGCGACGTGCCCGTGGCGGCCCGGAAATGGCGGGACAGCGCGAAGCGGTCCAGCCCGGTCACTTTCTCCAGTTCCTCCGATGCCACGGTGCGGTGCGCCTCGGCGGCCAGGAAGTCGCGGGTGCGGGCCACAGCCCGATGGGCGACCGTGGTGCTGCGGGCACTCGGACGGTCGTCGCTGCGCGCCGCCAGTCGCGCGGCCAGTCGCTCGACGACGGCGTCGATCGCCAGCGGTTCGAGCGACCGGGGAAAATCGGCGAAGGCCTCGCGCAGGAGGTCGGCCAGCACGGGATCGTCGGCCACGACCTCCGGCACGAATGGCGGATTGCCGCCGATCGCCGCCGACACCGCGGCGGGGTCGACATAGAGCATGCGATAGGCGAAGCCGGCATCGACGCCCGCTTTATCGTCGGCGGCATGGCCGTCATGCGCCTCGTCCGGGTGCAGCACGATGACCTGGCCGCCGCGGCTGGTCCTGAGCGCGCCGCGATAATGGAAGGACTGTGCCCCCCACAGGGTCAGGCCGACGCCATAGGTCTCGTGGCGGTGGGTATCATAGGCATGGCCGCCGAAGCGCGCCGCCAGGCGCTGCACGCCCGAGCGCGGTTCGTCGAAGCGGATGCGGTCGTTCACCATGCACAAACGTTCAAGACGTCCCCCGTCAGCATGCCTGATATGGGGCGCATGATCTACGACACCAAGACCGCGTTGATTCTGCGCACCGACCTCGCCGCCTGGCAGATGGCCAACGTGGCGGCCTTCCTGACCGGTGGATTGATGGCGAGCAACCCCGAGATGGTCGGGGAGCCCTACCGTGACGCCGCCGGCCGCTTGTACAGCGCTTTGGTGCGCGAGCCGGTCTTCGTCTATGGCGCCTCGCTCGACGAGCTGCGCCGCACCCACCAGCGTGCCCTGTCGCGCGACCTTCGACCGGCGATCTATATCGACGCGATGTTCAAGACCACCAACGACGCCGACAACCGCGCCACCGTCGAGGCGGCCGACGCCGAAGCGCTCGACTTCGTCGGCATCGGCGTGCACGGGCCGCGCAAGGTGATCGACAAGGTGGTCAACAAGCTCAAGTTCTTGAGTTGATATGGCGTGGCCGAATCAGGATCACGGCCGAGGCGGCGAGGTTCAGCGCCAGGCAGACCGCGAGCGGCACGCCATAACCGCCGAAGGCATCGCGCAGGACGCCGAGCAGGCCGGGCCCGAAGGCGTAGAGGATCTGCACCACCGCCGTCGACAGCGCCACGATGGCGGGGAAGTCGGCGGCGGCGTACTCGCGCTGGATGATCAAGGGCGACAGCGTGATGTTGTTGCCGACCGAGAAGCCGTAGACGGCGCAGGCTCCGTAGATCACCGCCGGCTGATCGGCGCGGGCCAACACGGCGATGGCTGCGACCTGGACCAGGAAGGAAAGCGCCGAGGCGCGTCGCGGCTCGAGCCGGTCGATGACGAAGCCCAGCACGACGCGGCCGACCAAGGCCATCAGGGCGTTGATGCCGACCGCGAGACCGGGGTCGACGCCGCTGCGGCCCGCGATCAGCGGCACGAGGTGGGTGAGGAAGCCGACCTGGCTGGTCAGCACGAAGGCGAAGGGCGCCGAGATGCTCCAGAAGCGCCAGTGCTTGATGGGCGCCAGCGTGTTTCGCGGCGGTGCCGCGGGCCCGGGCGACAGCGGGCCACGGCGCACGAACAGCGCCACCGCGGTGCCGGCGACTGCGACGCCGATCACCACCAGCAGTCGCTCGGCACTGGCGAAGCCCAGCGCGGGAATGACGGCGAGCAGGGCGGGCGCCACCACCAGGCCCGCCACCGTGGCGCCGCTCAGCGCGAGGTTGAGGGCAAGGCCGCGCTTGCGGTCGAACCACTGGCCGACGGTGGCCGCGATCGGCGCCACGCTGGTCGCGTTCCAGCCCGGTGCCATCAGCGCGTAGAGCAGGGCGAGCTGCCACGGTTCGCTGGCCGACGGCAGGGCGAGCAGCGCGGCGGCGGTGATCGAGAGGCCGGAGAGGAAGACAATGCGCGGACCGAAGCGACCGATGGCCCAGGCGATGCGCGGCAGCAGCAGGGCGCCCAGCACGTAGTGGCCGGTGACGATCGAGGAGATCAGCCCGGTCGACCAGCCGCGTGCCTTCTGCAGCTCGACCAGATAGATGCCGTGCGCATAGAAGCCGAAACCCCAGGCGAACACGGCGGACAAGAAGCAGGCGAAGACGACCCGCCAGCCGGCGTCGACGGACACTTTGTGGTTTACGAGCGGCTGACGTGTGCGGAGACGCAGCGCCAGCCCTCCGGCTGGAGCTGCCAGTCGTCGGTGTACCAGCCGGCTCCCTGGGTGCCGTCGGGCTTCTGGTACGAGGTGCGGGCATGGATGACGGCGTAGTCGCCCAGCAGGCGAATCTTCACGTCATGCTCGCGGATGTCCTTCACCACCGAGCCGCGGCCGATCTGAGCCAGGAAAGCGGCGCGGTCGAGCCGCGTGCCGTCGGGATTGATGTTCATGAAATCCTGGGCGAGGTGCCGGTCGAACCATGTGACGTCGGCCTGGTCGACCGAGCGCACATAGTTGTGGTTGAGCTCGCTCAGGGTTGCGAGATGCGATGACTGGGTCATGGCTTTCCCTTTCCGAAATAGGCCGCGAGCTTGTCGAGCGAGGTCGACCAGCCTTCCTCGTGCGATTGGCAGGCCGCCGCGCTGGCGAAGTCTTCCTGGTGGAAGCTCACCTCCGTTCCGCCACGGGCGCCAGCCCTCCACTCGGTGAAGCGTACGGTGACGAGCGTGGTCGGCGTCAGCGTGCCGTTGCCGCGCACCCAGGCGTGGGTGAAGGAGAGCCGCTCGGGCTCACGGATCTCGCGATAGACGCCGACCTCCGTCTGGATGGCGCCGCTCTCGTCGGATTTGATGCGCATGCGCCAGGCGCCGCCCTCGCGCAGGTCGAGTGCGCAGGAGAGCATCGTGAAGCCGCGCGGCGCCCACCAATGCTGCATGTGCCCGGGGTCGACGAAAGCGCGGAAGACCACCGGCCGCGGCGCCTTGAAACGGCGGGTCAGCGTGAAGTCGCGAACCGTCGGCAGCGTGTCATCTGCGTTTGCGTGCACGCTTCTTTCCTTTCCCCTGGGTTTTGCCAGGACCGCTCTCCAGGTAGGCTTCGAGCCTATCGAGCCGTTGATCCCAGAATTGGCGGTAGTCGGAGACCCATTCCAGCACCTCGCGCAGGGGTTCGGCCGCGAGCCGGCAGGGCCTGCGCTGCGCCTCGCGGCCGCGCGCGATCAGGCCGGCGCGCTCCAGGACCTTCAGGTGCTTGGAGATCGCGGGCAGGGTCATGTCGAACGGCTCGGCCAGCTCACCGACTGCGCTTTCCCCCAGCGCCAGGCGCGCCAGGATGGCGCGCCGCGTCGGATCGCTCAGCGCATGGAGCGTGGTGCTCAGCCGATCGAAGCCTTTATTAACCATTCGGTGAAATAAGAGCGGCCCCTCATGGACCTGTCAAGCGAGGAAGAGACGAGCTCCTGCAGGCGTGGTCTTGGCCTTGTCGAGGGCTTCCATGGTGGTGCGATAACCGACCTCGATGGCGGCATCGAAGCTCGTCCAGTCGAGCAGGTCGATGTGGGTCATCGGCGGCACGATCAGGAGGTCGGCGGCCTGGCGGTCTTCGGCAGCACGCGCGGCGCTGGCGACCAGGGCGGAGCGCAGCAGGATGGCGACGATCGAGGGGATCGGCAGCGTCTCGTTGCGCTTCCAGATGAGGCGGCGGAAAAACTGCCAGGCCGACCACGGCTCCATGACGTTGGCTCCTGCCGCCAGCGCGCCGCCGGTGTCGATGTCGACGCCGATAGTCGCGCCGCGTCCCGTGCGGCGCATCGTGCGCACCGGGAAATTGTCGATGACGCCGCCATCGACATGGACCTCGCCCGCCTCGTTGAATGGCGGGATGACGCCCGGGATCGCCACCGAGGCGCGCAGCCAGCGCCACAGCTTGCCGACCGTGTGGACGTCGGCGTTCGAAGTCGTGAGGTTCGCCGTGACGCAGTAGAACGGCAGGATCAGGTCCTCGATCTCCTTGTCGCCGAACGACGTGCGCAGCAGCCGCGTGACCTTGCGGCCGGCATAGAGCGAGATCAGCGGCAGGGTGTAATCGCTGAGCGGATTGTTATTCACGAAGGCCTTGCGGAAGTGATCCGTGATCTCTTCGTCACTCCAGCGCGAGGCGACACTCGCCGCCACGATCGCGCCCATGCTGGTGCCGCCGACCTGGTCGACCGGCACGCCCGCCGCGCGCAGCGCCTTGATGACACCGATATGGGTGAAGGCGCGCGCGCCGCCGCCCGCCATGACGACGCCGACCGCATGGCCGGTCAGCAGCCGCGCCAGCCGGTCGACATCGGCATGGATATCGAGCCGCACGTGATGGTGCTGGCCGTACATCCCGCCTGCCAGCATCGGCGCCGTCGATCCCGGCTGGGGATCGTGGCCTTCGTGCAAAAGCACCATCTCGCGACGGCGGTGGAACACCGCGCCCGACTGCGCGGTCTCGATCTCGAAGGGAATGCGGGTGGGCTGGTCGTCATCGGCCGCGCGCACCACGACAAGGCAGTCGGCCTGGCGCAGGCAGAGTTCGGTCCATTCGGTCGCCGTGGGATCGGCGCGATAGAGCACGAACGAGGATTCGGTCTCGCAACGCGCGAACCACTCCGGATCGCGGTCCATCGATTCGGGCCCCAGCATCTGCACCTGGCTGCCGATCCGCCCGAGTGCGCTCGTCAGCATCACCGCGAAGCGCGCCGCCGGCGTCGAGACGCCGGTCGGCAGGATGGCGAAGGTGCGCGGCTGGCGACGGCGCTTGGTCGGCCCCATGGCGTTGCGGACGGCGACGCTGCGCATCAGGGTCGGCAGCACTTCGGGGTGCCGCGCCGTCAATTTGTCGAAGCTGCCGCGAGCCAGGCGCCAGACTTCGCTGTCGCGAAGAGCCGCGACGCTGCGCGTGCGCTGGCCGTTCGACAGGAGCGACATCTCGCCGACGATGTTGCCGGGCGGGATCTCGGCCATCAGCAGCGGCTCGTCGATGCTGTCCTCGTCCTCGTGACGGAACACGCCGAGGCAGCCGCTTGCCACGACATAGACGGCGTCGGCCGGCTCGCCCTGGCGGAACAGCGGCGCGCCGCCCGGCAGCACCAGCAGCGTCAGCTCGCGCTCGACCGCTGCCATGCTGTGCGCCTCGAGATCGGCAAACAGCGGCGCGCGCTGCAGGGCCTTGCGCAGCCGTTGCCTGGCCGGGTTCTCGCCGGGCGTGACGATGCTCATCCCATCCTCACGACCCTCTCTGCGGCCTCCTCATGCGCCTTGCATTCCCCGCAACGCCCAGCCGATCGTCTGGTCGGCGCGAGCCCACACCATCTCCCGCCACCTGTCGCCGGACGGGAAGAAGCGTTCCTTCATGTCGGCCTTGAGCTCCCGCGCCTGCGCCGAGCCGAGTTCGCCGCGCTGATGCAGCCAGTTGTCGGCGCGCACCGCGCGCAGCACCTCGGGCACGGCATAGGTGCCGTACTCGATGGCGATCGGCGTCACCTGGGCATCCGGCAGTTCCTGCGGAAAGGCGTCGGTCATGATGCCGACCACGATCGCCGAGGTCGAGGTGCCGCCTTCGGGCGAGGTCATCTCGTCGCCGTACCACGCCTTGGCGCGTGGGAAGGACTTCGCCGTGGGCGGCACCGCGCAGATGAGTTCACCGTGGCCGAACGGGCCCAATCCGGTATGGAAATCGATCACGGCGACCTGCCGTGCCTGCGAAAGCTCGGTGCGGGCGATGGCACGCAAGGTGCGATTGCTCCAGGTCGGCTTGTTGCCGCCGAAGAAGATGCCGTCGGCATGAGTGTACTGGCCGCCGGTGAGCGCACCCTGCAAGCCGAACGCGCCATGCTTCTGGGCGTATGCGGCGAACGCGCGGTCGGTCTCGGCGAGAGTTTCCTCGTTCCAGGCGCCGGGCAGGATGGCGTCGGCCAGGGCGATGTAGCCTTCGTTCTTCGGATAGGCCTTGTCGTGGTCGACGAAGTTGCGATTGAGGTCGACGTTGTCCTCGGTGACGCGCCGCGTCCAGGCAAAGCCGTGCGGGTTGATGGCGTGGATCAGCAGCGCGCCGGTGTCCTTGGGCAGCGCGTCGGGCCCGCCGTTGTGCAGCCAGGCGATCTCCGCGCCCGAGCCACAATGGCCTTCCACGCCATGCGTGCCGGCGATCAGCACCAGCATGTTCGGCGCGTCGGGCGGACCGAAGCGGGCAGTGTCGAGATACAACGCCTCGCCGCCGGGGCCACGACCCTTGGGGTTGAGCCACGAGCGGATCTCGCCGCCGCTGGCGGCCGCCGCGCCGCAGAACTTGGGCCGCGCCTCGGCGTAGCTCTCGGAAAAGCACTCGGGTACAGAAACCATCTAAATCCTCCGTCCGCCATGCTAGCATGCCCGGGACATGGGATTCTTCACGTTAGAGACGGCGCAGGCGCAACTCTCCCCCGGCGGCAATTTCGGACCCTGGATCTGGGACCTGAAGCTCAGGGCCGAGCATCTTTCCGACGACAATGTGCGGCTTCGCCTGCCCTATGGCGATCATATCGCGCGTCCCGGTGGCGTCGTGGTGGGGCAGGCGATGATGGCCATGGCCGACACCATCATGGTGCTGGCGATCTGCGAAAGGCTCGGCCGCTTTGCCACCCTGGCGACGATCTCCCTGACCACCAACTTCCTGCGTGCTGCAGTGCGGCAAGACGTGATCGCGGTGGCGCGCGTGAGGAAGCTCGGCCGCACGACGGCTTTCGGCGAGGTCGACTTCTTCGTCGACGGCTCGGAAGAGCCGATCGCCCAGGCGCTGTCGACCTTCGCCGTGCTGCCGGACGGCGTGGGCGCCTTCAACCGCGTCGACCAGCGGGACTAGGGCGCTCGAGCAGTGCTTGTTTCACCGGGCATGATCTAACTGTCGTACTGCAGCAACGTCTCGACCGGGACCTTCAGCTTCTTGCGGCCTTCGAGGAAGGTGAGCTCGACGATGCAGGCGGCGGCCGGCACGACGCCGCCGACATTCTCCAAAAGCGTTACCGCCGCCGCCATGGTGCCGCCGGTCGCCAGGAGATCATCGACCAGCGCCACGCGCGTGCCCTTGCCGATGGCGTCCTGCTGGATCTCGATCGTATCGGTGCCGTATTCGAGCGCGTAGGTATGGCGCACCGTGGTGCCCGGCAGCTTGCCCTGCTTGCGCAGCATCACGAAGCCGGTGCCCAAGGCAATGGCGAGCGGTGCAGCCAGCAGGAAGCCACGCGATTCGATGCCGGCCAGCACGTCGGGCTTGTAGGGCCGCAGCCGATCGGCCAGCCGCTCGATGGTCACGTGCCAGGCCTTGGGGTGCGCCAGCAGAGTCGAGATGTCGTAGAACAGGATGCCCGGCTTGGGGAAATCCGGGATCGAGCGGATGTGCTTCTTGAGGTCGATGTCGATGGACATTCTGTCTCCTGGTTCTCAGCCGTAGGCCGGCGGCGGCTCGAAGCCGCGATATTCCTTCTCCAGCAGCTTGGCGAAGGCGATGGTCGAGTAGTCGCCGAACTGCGGCCCGATGATCTGCACGCCGATCGGCAACCCTTCCTTGGTCTCGCCGACAGGGGCGGCCGTCGCCGGCAGCAACGTGATGCTGGCATAGCCCGCCCAGAAGATCTGGTCGACGACCGGCAGCTTCTTGTTGTTCACCACGATCGTGCGCTCGTGGCGGATGCCTTTCTGATCGTGCGGGAAGGCCGCGGTCTGCGCCACCGGCGCGATCATCAGGTCGTAGTCCTTGAAGAAGGCATCCCAGGCCAGGCGCATGCGGTGACGCTTCTCGTTGAGCTGTGTCCAGGCGCGATGGGACAACGTGTTGCCGCGCTGCATCTGGGCAAAATAGCTCAGGTCGTCGTCGGGCAGGGCCGCCACGTCGCGTTGCGCCTCCTGGAACTCGGCGTCGCTGAGCCGCCCCGACGTCGTCGCGCGCAGCATGCGGACATAGACGTCGCCCAACTCGGCGGTGTCGATGGCAGGTTTCGCCTTGTCGCTCACCTTCACCTTCTTCTTGCCCAGGAAATCGGCCAGTTTCTGAATTGCCGACTGCACCGAGCGATCGACCTCGGCATTGCGGTCGGAAAGCAGCACGGCGACCTTGAAGTCGCGCAGTTTCTTCTTCCTTGAGCGCGGCAGCGTGAGCGTCCAGCCGCGGCCGTCGATGTCGTCGGGGCCCGCCATCACGTCCATGGCGATCTCGAGATCCTCCGCGCCGCGCGCCAGCGGCCCGCAGACGCTGATGTCGGCCTGGGCGACGCGGCCGTTCAGCGCATGGCCGCGCGGCGAAACCACGCCCCAGGTCGGCTTGTGGCCCCACACGCCGTTGTACGAAGCCGGATTGCGGATCGAGCCGCCAATGTCGCTGCCCGCTTCGATGCCGGTCAGTCCGGCGGCGAGCGCGGCACCCGAGCCGCCCGACGAGCCGCCCGGCGTGCGCGACAGGTCCCACGGATTGTTGGTCGAGCCGTAGACCTCGTTGTAGCTCTGCCAGTCGGCGAGATTCAGCGGCACATTGGTCTTGCCGAACAGGATGACGCCGGCATCGAGCATGCGCTGCACCACCACGGCGTTGGTCTTGACCAGGGTGTCCTTGAAGGCGGGATGGCCCCAGGTCGTCGGGAAGCCGGCGACGTCGTAGGACTCTTTGATAGTCATCGGCACACCGTGCAATGGCCCGAGCTTCTTTCCCGCCTTCACGGCCTTGTCGGCGGCCTTGGCCCGCTTGCGCGCTCCCTCGATATCGGTGGCGACGATGGCGTTGAGCTCGGGGTTGTAGGCCTCGACGCGCTTGAGATAGAGGTCGAGCAGCTCGACGCAGCCGATCTTCTTCTTCCGGACCGCGGCGGCGAGCTGCTTGGCGGTCTGGAACGGCAGGGCAAGGGACATCGGGTGGGACCTTCGGCGCAATGGACGGCGACAAGGCCCGTACCATATTGTCCCTGCCGCCGTGAAGAAACTCTCGACCCACGCCTTCGAAGCGGAGCCATGAAGATCGCCGGATGGGCGCTCGCTCTCCTGGCGCTCTGGACGCCGGCCGTCGCCGCTCAGGATCTTCCGGCCAAGACTATTCAGGTGCCGCGAACCTCCAGCATCGATAACCCGCCGAACTGGGGCTATGACCCGGTGCGCAAGCAGTTGCTGGTCGGCATCGAGACGCAGGGCCTGTTCGCATCTCGGGACGGCGGCGAAAGCTGGATGCGGATCGACGACGGGTCTTATCACGCGGCGACGTCGATCTATCCCGCGAAGGATCGGCTGATCGTCAATCCGCGCAGCGGCGACCTGTACTCGCTGCCGCGCAGCCAGGGTTTCATGCCGCTGCTTTACCACAGCCACGACGGCGGCGGCCGCTGGCAGGGCTGCTGCCGGAAAGTCGATCGGGCGCGGAGGCGGGCGATCAACCTGTCGTCGGCGAAGCCGTCTCGCCTGAGGTGCAGCGCCTGCTGTTCGTCCCCGGCAAGCCCGGGGCGACGTACCTCTACACGTCGTTTCCCTACATGCATGAGGAAGGTGCCAGCCTGCTGGGCGATCGTCTGTGGTTCTCGCCGGATGGCCTGCAAAGCTTCGGGCGTCTTCCCCCTGCCGGCCGCTTTACGCAGCTCGAGCCTTTCGTCACCGCCAAGCAGCTTTGCGTGACCGGCCTTGTCGACGACAAGCCTCCGCAGGTGCTGCGGTGTCGCGATCACGCTGGCGGCGGATGGCGCGCCGTCGACTTTGCGTCGGCGAACGAGCGGGAGACCATCGTTTCGGTGTGGTCCGACAAGTACGGCGCGTTCCTGGTGCTGGCCGGCGATGCGCTGTACGTCCCGACCGACGATCTGAAGTCGTTCCGGCGCATTGCCATGCGCGACAAGCGGCTTTTCCTCGATCCGCTCGACGTCTATCCCGCCTTTCTGTCGGTGCAGGAGGGGGAGGACCGTTACGCCGTCTATCGCCTGGGCAAGGATCATGCGACGACGAGGCTCGGCGCGCTGCCGGAGCCGCTCCTGGAAGTCGATTTTTCGCGCAGTGTCGGGCTCGCCGCGAAGCCCGGGGGCGAGCGGCCCGTCTTCCGAGCCGAACTGCGATAAAGCGGTATTGCCGAGGGGTGACGCCGGTCGCACACTGTCGGTACCCCGCCATCGCCAGGGAGGAATACATGCCATCCGCTGCCGCCAAGAAGTCTGCCAAGGCGCCTGCGCAGAAGGTTGCGCACGGCCGCATCGCCGAACCCGTGCTGGTCAAGGGCCGGCGCGAGTTCTTCACGTACCGCGACCTCGGTGTCGCCGACGCCAGCGGCGGCAACATGCGCGCCCAGGTGATGAGGGCGAGCCAGGGGCTGAGCCGTCCGACCGGGTGGCACTATCACGAGTGCGACGGCCAGTTCATCTACATCCTCAAGGGCTGGGTCGAACTGCAGTTCGAGGACGGCAAGACGATCAAGGTCGAGGAGGGCGATTCGCTCTTCATCCCCGGCTACCTGCGCCACAACGAGACCCGTACCTCCAACGAGATGGAGATCCTCGAGGTCTCGGTGCCGGGCGAGCTGGGCACGAAACCCTGCGAAGCGCCCGCCGGCTTCAAGGACTGAGGCCGACCTGCGCCGCGGCAATCTTTTCGCGGCGTTGCCGCAGCGCCAGCCCGAGGAGCAGGTCGACCTTCTCGTCGAGAAGGCCGGCGTGCGCATCGAGCGCATCGTTTCGACCGGACAATCGAGTCCGCCCGGTTTCTGGTACGACCAGGCCGACGACGAGTTCGTCGTGCTGCTCGCCGGCGCCGCGACGCTGCGGTTCGAGGACGGCGACGTCACCATCGACATGAAGCCCGGCGACTGGGTCGAGATCCCCGCGCACGCTCGGCATAGCGTCGAGTCCACCCAGGTCGAGCCACCGACGGTGTGGCTTGCCGTGCATCGCAAGAATTAGCGTGGCCTCGGCCTCGCGCGCGCCGTCGGTTCGGCAACCAGCGGATCGTCGGGCCAGTAGTGGCGTGGATAGCGGCCCTTGAGCTCGGCCTTCGCCGCCTTGTAGCCATTGGCCCAGAAGCTCGCGAGGTCGCGTGTCACCTGCACCGGCCGGCGCGCCGGCGACAGCAGATGGACGGTCAACGGCACTTTGCCGCCGTTGACGCGCGGTGTGTCCAGAAGGCCGAACATCTCCTGCAGGCGCACCGACAGCGTCGGCTCTGCCGGATTGCCATAGTCGATCGGCACGCGCGAGCCGCTCGGCACCTCGACATGGGTCGGCGCCAGCCGGTCGAGCTCGCGCTGCCGGTCCCACGGCACCAGCGACCTCAGCGCGGCGGTGAGGTCGATCCGCGCCAGATGGCTGCGTCGCGACACGCCGTCGAGGTACGGTGCCAGCCAGCTGTCCAGCGAGCCGAGCAACGCCTCGTCCGACAGGTCGGGCCAGCCCTCGTCCTGCGTACGCAGGAAGGCGATGCGCTCCCGCCAGCGGGCGAGGTCGTCCGACCATGGCAGCGCGCCGAGGCCAAGCTGGCGGACACCCTCGGTCATCGCCACCTTGAGCCTGTCGGCAGCGGGATTTGCCAGCGGCTTGTCCTCGAGCAGCAGCGCGCCCAGCCGGCGCCGGCGGCGCGCCAGCACGACGCCCTCGCGCTCGCTCCATTGCAGGGTTTCCTCATCGACGATTTGCCCGGCGAACAGCTCTTCGATCTCTTCGAGACGGACGGGCGCGGCGAGGAAGATGCGCGAGTCCTGGGCCGAGCCGTCGAGATCGGCGACGACCAGGAATTCTTCGTTGCTCATCGGATCGCCTTCCGGCAGCGCCGCACCGCGGCCGCCCGACAGAAGGTAGCGATTGGTTCCCGGACGCCGCCGGCCGATGCGGTCCGGATAGGCGAGCGCCAGTAGCGCTCCGGTAATCGACACGTCGGGCTGGCCGTCGGCGGCGCCGCGCGGCATCAGCCGGCGCGCCTGCTCCTGGATCAGGCGCAAGAGACCGTCGCGCCTGCCACTGAGGGCGATGTCGACGCGATGGCGCAGGTCGACGTCGCGTTGTCCCGGTGGCAGGCGCAGAAAGTCGCGTTCGCTCAGGATCGCGGCCAGCAGGGCGGCGATCCTGGCTTGTCCCAGCTCGCGGCCCTTCAGCACCAGGTGGGCCAGACGCGGATGCTGACCGAGCCGCGCCATCGCCCGGCCATGCGGCGTGATCGCACCCCCATTTTCGAGCGCACCGAGATCGACGAGCAGAGCGCGCGCCGTCGCCAGCGACGCAGCCGGAGGCGGAGTCAGCCAGGGCAGGGTGCCATCGTTGGCGCCCCATAGCGCGAGCTCCAGAGCCAGCGGTGCGAGATCGGCGTCCAGGATCTCGGGCGGCGTGAAGGGCAGCAGGCCGCGCTGCTGCTCTTCGGGCCACAGGCGATAGCAGACGCCGGGTTCCAGGCGACCGGCGCGGCCGCGTCGCTGGTCCGCCGAGGCCTGGCTCACACGCACCGTCTCCAACCGCGTCATGCCCGAGCGCGGCGAGAAGCGCGGCACGCGCATCAGGCCGGAGTCGATCACGATGCGCACCCCTTCGATGGTGAGGCTGGTTTCGGCGATCGACGTCGCCAGCACGACCTTGCGCCGGCCGGCGGGTGAGGGCGCGATGGCACGATCCTGATCGGCCGGCGAGAGATCGCCGTAGAGCGGCGCCACGTCGACGTTGCGGCCGAGATCCAGGCGCTCCTCGACGCGGCGGATCTCGCCGACGCCCGGCAGGAAGACCAGGGCGCTGCCGCTTTCCTCGGCGAGGGCGCGACGCACCGTCGAGGCCACAGCGTCCTCGATGCGGCCAGAGGCTTCTCGGTCGAGATAGCGCGTATCGACCGGGAACATGCGGCCGGCCGACTCGACCACCGGCGCGCCGCCCAGGCGATCGGACACGGGGCCGGGATCGAGGGTCGCCGACATGGCGATCACGCGCAGGTCTTCGCGCAACGCCGTCTGCGCCTCGCGCACCAGGGCGAACGAGAGGTCGGTCTCGAGGCCGCGCTCGTGCAGTTCGTCGAAGATCACGCAGCCGATGCCGTCGAGCGACGGATCGTCCTGCAGCATCCTGAGGAACAGACCGTCGGTCACCACTTCGATGCGCGTGCGCGGCCCCACCTTGGTGTCGAGCCGAACGCGGTAGCCCACGGTCTCGCCGACGGATTCACCCAGCGTCGCCGCCATGCGCCGAGCGGCGGCCCGCGCCGCCAGCCGCCGCGGTTCCTGCATGACGATCTTGCCGCCGTCGAGCCACGGCGCGTCGAGCAGCGCCAGCGGGACGCGCGTCGTCTTGCCAGCGCCGGGCGGCGCGACAAGGACGGCGGCATTGCGCGTCACCAGCGCCTCCTTCAGGCGCGGCAGCGCTTCGTCGACAGGAAGAGTGTCCATCGTGGCGGCTTATAGCCGTGGCCGCGGAAGAGGTCGATTATGCGTCCTGCGGCAAGCAAGCCGCGCGACGTCGACCTGATCGAGCGCTCGCCCGGGCGGGGACCCTTCGGCGAGTTCCGTTATCTTTTGGCGATCAACTGCCGCAACCCTCGTAGGCAAGGCCGCGGACATGTTTCCACGAAGCGTCGGGAAGATCGGGCCTGAGGCCCATGCCTTTGAAGCTGGCCCGGCGCAGCTTGAACGGCGCGCTCGGCCTCGCTTCGGCGACGACCCGACGTAAACCGCGCTCAATGAGCGTGTGCAGGGTAGCACCTTCGCGAGCCGCCATCGTGTGGGCTTCGCGTAGCAGCGGACCTGAGATCTCGACTGTCGTCTTCATGGATGACCATCCATATGTAGCGCCACGCAAGAAGGGCAGTCTATCATCCGGCAAAGAATCGAGGAAACGCCGTGCTGAAACTGACCTTCTGCCTGCGGCGCCTGCCGTCGTTGCATCTGCAGGAATTCCAGGATTACTGGCTGAACAAGCATGGCCCGCTGGTGAGGACCCTGCAGCCGGTGCTGGGCATGACGCGCTATGTGCAGCTTCACCGATTGTCGGGCAACCTGGCCGACGGCATGCGGCGGGTGCGCGGGGCACCCGAGCCCTATGACGGCGTGGCCGAACTGTGGTGGCAGAGCGAAGAAACGTGGCGCGCCGCCAGCCGCAATCCCGAGGCGCGCGAGGCCAATCGCCTTCTGCTGGAGGACGAGAAGAAGTTCATCGATCTCGCCAACTCGCCCCTGTGGCTCAACCGCGAAGAGACGATCTACGGGGAGATCGGGAGGCGGTCATGAAGCGTCGGCGGTTCGTTGGCGTCTGTGCCGCCCTGTCATTCGCAGCACCCGCAGGCGCACAGACCTGGCCAACGAGGCCCATCCGCCTGGTCGTCGGCTACTCGGCCGGCGGCGGCAACGACCTCATCGCGCGCATCGTCGGCGCGAAGCTGCAGGAAAGGCTCGGCCAGCCCATGGTCGTCGACAACAAGCCGGGCGCGGCGTCGATCGTGGCGGCCGAACTGGTCGCCAAGGCTCCGCCCGACGGCTACACGCTGCTGGTGGCGCCGAGCGGGCCGATGACCATCAATCCCGCCGTCTACGCCAAGCTGCCCTACGCACCGGACAAGGATTTTGCGCCGATCTCGCTGCTCGCCGAGTTCCCCCTGCTGCTGGTGGTCGGCGCCGACCAGCCGATCAAGTCGGTACGCGAGCTGATCGCCTGGGGCCGCGCCCATCCCGACAAGGCCAACTACGCCTCGAGCGCCACGCCCTTCCAGCTCGCCTCCGAACTGTTCAACCAGCGCACCGGCTCGAAGTTCCAGCACATTCCCTATCGCGGCAGTGGTGACGCGGCGCAAGCCGTCGCCTCGGGCCAGGTGCTGATGACGATCGCCGATTCAGGCCCGATCTCCGGGCCGCTCAGCGCCGGCAAGCTGCGCGCGCTCGCAATCACCACGGACAAGCGCGACCCGGCCTTCCCCGACGTGCCGACACTCGCCGAATCGGGCGTGCCCGACATGGCGATCTCGCTGTGGACCGGCCTCGTGGCGCCGGCCGGCACGCCGGCCGAGATCGTGGCGCTGCTCAACAAGGCCATCGTCGAGACCCTGGCGCTGCCGGAAGTGCGCACGGCGCTGGAGAAGATCGCCGTCGCGCCGCGCAGCACCTCGCCGCAGGAGTACCGCGAGCTGATCGCCCGCGACGCCGCGCGCTGGAAGGCGGTGGCGGCGGCGGCCAACATCAAGCTGGAGTGAGCCGCGGGATGCTGGAAAAGCTGGCATTGCTCCGGCGCGTCTACGACCGCTTCAATGCTCGCGACATCGACGGCGTCCTCGCCTCGGTGCACGACGATGTCGTGTGGGCCAACGGTCAGGATGGCGGCTACGTGCACGGACACGACGGCCTGCGCCGCTACTGGACCGGGCAATGGAAGATGATCGATCCCCATGTCGAGCCCCTGGATTTTTCGGTCGCTTCCGAGGGTGAGATCGTCGTCGCAATCCGCCAGACTGTGCGCGATCTTTCCGGGAAGCTCCTGGCCGAGGGGAAGACCAGCCACGTCTTCCACATCGAAGACGGTCTGATCAAGCGCTTCGACATCCGTGCGAGCATCTGAGTGAGGACGCGATGGACAGCATCAACGAGGCCCGCCGCTCGGCGGCCCACTATTTCCTCGAAGGTCTGACCGAGATCGGTTGCGACTACCTGTTCTGCAACTTCGGCACCGACCACGCGCCGATCATCGAGGCCATGGCGAGCTTCCAGCGCGACGGCCGCAAGGCGCCGCAGACCGTCATCTGCCCGCACGAGATCACCGCGGCTCACATGGCGGCGGGCTATGCGCTCGCCACCGGCCGCGGACAGGGCGTGATGGTGCATGTCGACGCCGGCACCGCCAACTCGGCGATGGCCCTGCACAACATCTGCCGCGCCCGCATTCCCGTGCTGCTGATGGCCGGCCGCGCGCCCTACACCACGCGCGGCGAGCTTTTGGGCTCGCGCGACCACTATGTGCATTTCGTGCAGGAGCCGTTCGATCAGACCAGCCTGGTGCGGCCCTACATCAAGTGGGAATACAACCTGCCGTCCGGCGTGGTCGCCAAGGAGGCGCTGCGCCGCGCCCACACGGTGATGATGAGCGACCCCAAGGGGCCGGTCTACATGACCTTCCCGCGCGAGACGCTGGCCGAGCTGTGGTCGGAAGGGCAGATCCGCTCCTATCCCGAGGAGCGCTTCGGTCCGGCGGGCGCGGGCTCGGTCGACGCGAAGGCCGTCGACGCCATCGCCGCCAGGCTGCTGACGGCGGAACGGCCTTTGCTCATCACCGCCTATTCGGGCCGCAACCACGCCGCCGTCGCCCTGCTCGACGAGCTGGCCCAGTTCGCCGGCATCCGCGTGATCGAGTTCAGTCCCATCCATGTCAGCCTGCCGCACGATTCACCCTGCCATGGCGGCTTCGTGCCGGCGAAGGCGCTGGCCGACGCCGATGTCGGCCTGCTCGTCGATGTCGATGTGCCGTGGATCCCCAAGGACATGCCGGACAATCCGTCGACGTGGTGGGCTCATGTCGACATCGATGCCGAGAAGCGCGGCTTCCCGATGTGGACCTTCCCGGCGAACCTGCGCCTGCAGGGCGACAGTTGCCGCTTCTATGCCGATCTTCTGGCCGCGCTGAAGGCAAGGGCCGACCAGAGCTTCAAGTCACGTGCCGCGGCGCGCGTGAAGGAGATGGCGGCTGAAAACGATGATCGCCGCGGACAGGCGGCCAAGCTCGCCGCAGATCCCGGCGTGGCCGGCGAGATCAACGCGCACTTCCTGTGTGCCGCGCTGGCCAAGGTGCTCGACCCTTCGGACGTCATCATCAACGAGGCGATCCGCAACATCCCCGTCGTCCTGGCCCAGATGCCGCGAACCAGGCCCGGCAGCCTGGTCGGATTGGCGGGCGCGGGCCTGGGCTTTGCCGCCAACATGGCGCTCGGCATGAAGCTCGCCATGCCCGACCGCATCGTCGTGCCGATCATGGGCGACGGCACCTTCTTCTTTTCCAATCCGCAGTCGGTGCTGGCGGTGTCGCAGCAGTACGGCCTGCCGATCTTCGCCGTCGTGCTCGACAATTCCGGCTGGGGCGCGGTCAAGGAGGCGACCTTGCGCGTCTATCCGGCGGGCGAGGCCAAGGGCAGCGGCGAGTTCGGCTCGACCTTCGGTCCGCCCATGGACTTCGGCAAGATCGCCGAAGCCTGCGGTGCGCACGGCGAACTGGTGTCCGACCCGGCGGCGGTCGATGGCGCGATCAAGCGGTGCCTCGAGGCGGTACGTTCTGGGGGCAGTGCGGTGCTGCATGCGAAAGTGACGAAGCTTTGAAATGCTACACCCGAGAACATTGATCCGCATAGCGGATCGGAGGGTTCGCAGTTTGATTTATCGCAATGGGGCCGCTGATATTTAGGACAAGCTCCCGACGCCCATCAGGAAAGATCGCGATGCCCGATACCGCTGCTCAGCTCACGTCCTCCTCCCTGCAGACCACCGAGCATTTCGACGTGCTCATTGTCGGCGCCGGAATCTCCGGCGTGGGCGGTGCCTACCACTTGGTCAAGCAGTGCCCGGGCACGAGCTTCGTCGTGTTGGAAGGGCAGGAGAGTTTCGGCGGGACGTGGACTACGCATCGCTATCCGGGCATCCGCTCCGACAGCGACCTCTACACCTTCGGTTACCGCTTCAAGCCGTGGACCGGCAAGCCGATCGCCACGGCGGCGGAGATCCTGGACTACATGGGCGAGGTGATCGCGGAGAACGATCTCGCGCGCCACATCCGCTACCGCCATCACATCGTCTCGGCGCGCTGGTCGGGCGAGGACAACCGCTGGACCATCGAGGGTGAGCGCCTCGACACCGGCGCGCGCTTCCGCATCACGGCGGGCTTCCTGTGGATGTGCCAGGGCTACTATCGCCACTCCGAAGGCTATACGCCCGAGTGGGAGGGCATGGCCGACTTCAAGGGCCAGATCGTCCATCCTCAGACCTGGCCCAAGGACCTCGACGTCAAGGACAAGCGGGTGATCGTCATCGGCTCGGGCGCGACGGCGGCGACGCTTGTGCCCAACATCGCCGACGACTGCGCGCACGTCACCATGCTGCAGCGCTCGCCGACCTATTTCATTCCGGCGCGCAACGCCAACGACCTCGCCGACCAACTGCGCAAGCTCGAGGTCGACGAAGCGTGGATCCATGAGATCGTGCGCCGGCGCATCCTGCACGATCAGTCGGAATTCACCCGCCGCTCCTTCGAGGAGCCCGAGAAGGTGAAGGCCGAGCTCCTGGCCGGCGTGCGCGCCTACCTCGGCCCGGACTACGACATCGACACCCACTTCACGCCGTCCTACCGGCCGTGGCGCCAGCGCATCGCCTTCGTGCCGGATGGCGATCTATTCCGCGGCATCAGGAGCGGCAAGGCGTCGGTGGTCACCGACGAGATCGAGCGTTTCACCGAGACGGGCATCAAGCTGAAGTCGGGCAAGGAGCTTGCCGCCGACATCATCGTCACCGCGACCGGATTCCATCTCAACGTGCTGGGCGACATCGCCTTCGAGATCGACGGCAAGCCGCTCGATTTCTCGCAGACGGTGACCTATCGCGGCATGATGTTCACCAGCATCCCCAACATGGCCTGGGTCTTCGGCTATTTCCGCGCGAGCTGGACCTTGCGTTCCGATCTGGTCGCCGACTTCGTCTGCCGCCTGCTCGGCCACATGAAGGGCAAGCAGGCGCGCCGCGTCGAGGTGGCGCTGCGGCCCGAGGATAAGGACATGCCCTTGCTGCCGTGGATCGACACCGAGAACTTCAATCCGGGCTACGTCACGCGCGGCATGCACCTGCTACCCAGGCGCGGCGACAAGCGAGAATGGCAGCACACCCAGGACTATTGGCGCGAGAAGAACGAGTTCCCGGCGATCGATCTCGACGACAAGGCGTTCGTCTACAAATAGAATGGCGTCATGATCGTCACGTCGCGAAGCGCGAATGCCCTGGGCTGCACATCGGGATCGTGGAAGATCTGGTCGCTTTCCGATGGGCATGTCGACATGCCCGCCGACCTTCTTCGCCAGGGACCAGGTCTTGGCAAGTACACGCTTCCGGGGCTGTCGCAGCCATCCGTCGTTCGACTGTCGGTCAATTGCTTCCTGCTGGAAGAACCGGAAAACCCGGGTGTCCTGATCGATTGCGGCGCAGGGGGACGGTGGGAGCCGTCCCTGGGTCACCTCGATAGCACGATAGCGGAGGCTGGCATCGATCCGTCCTCAGTTGGCACGGTCGCGCTCACCCACACGCATCTCGACCATTTGAACGGCCTCATGACGCGCGATGGACGAGAAGCCTTTGCCAATCTGAGCAGGATCGTGATCGCGCACGATGCCGTCGCGGGGTTTGTCGAGGAGCCACACTTGGAGCGTTTTCGGCATCTGCTTGCCCCGATCAGAGACGGAGACCGGTTGAACGATCATCTGGCGGCAGTCGCCATGCCAGGTCACGCTCCCGGCCATATGGGTTACGCTCTCGACTCGGGCGAGGACACGGTCCTGTTCTGCGGTGACCTGATCCACGTTCCTGCCGCGCAGTTTTCCCGGCCAGAGCTCACGTGGGGTTACGACGACAATCAGACCGTGGCCTGCGCGACGCGGCTCAAGCTATTGCGTGAGGCTGCGAATGCACATTTCTGGCTGGCGGGTGCGCACATGGCCAAGCCAGGCATAGGGAGAGTGGCCGAAGAAGGCTCAGGATACGCATTCGCGCCGATCACGTGAGGCAGGTGCGAATTAGACGGCTTCGACCAACGCGGTTCCGAATCCTGCAACCGCAATAGCGAAGCGCTTGCAACGACGGCGCCACCGCCTTGACATTTGACACCGCCCCAGGCCCGTGCTGCGGTTGGAGGACGCGAACAAGGGGAGACATGCCCATGTTTGAGCGTACTCGCGCAGCTGTCGCGGCTGCGATCCTGGCTCCGATGGCAAGTACCGGCTACGCCCAAACCACACGCTACGGGATCGAACTCATAGACCAGTGGTCCGTGTTTACTTGCAAGGTGAGCAACCCCGGCCGATTCTGGCACCTCACTTTGAGCGGCTCGCAGTTGAGCGCTACCGGCCCTGAGGGCGCGTCGTGGACAACTACGGTGGATTCGGAAGGCGCGTTCAAGGTGCCGTTCACCGGCTATTGGCAGGGAAAGCCCTTCGATGCCGAAGTCACCGGCAACGTCAAAACCGATTGGGCAATGTTCCACAACATCACCGCCATGTGTTGGTATCGACTTGTCCCAGCGTAAGCTGCCGGCGCGATACGTGCGACGTCCCGCCTTGTCAGACGTTGCCCGCCATCGTGTTGGCGATGTCCATGCGCACGCCCGGCGAGCGGCGATAGTACTGGTGTGAGCTGGCGATATCGATCTTGTAGTCGTGGAAGCCGCCGCACATCACGGTACGGTACCTGGCCTCCGGAAAGCGCTGCGCGTTGGAGCGGTCGTGCGCCCCGTCCTGGCCCAGCCGCTTGGCGAAGTTGATCTTCATGCTGATGTCGAGCACGACGTCCTTGTCGCTGGCATAGGTCGAGATGCGCCGGCTGAGGCGATCGAGCGCGCTGAGACGACCCATCGGCAGGAAGTCGAAGCTGCTGTGGATCTCGTCGGCGGCGGCGAGGAACACCTCGTCGAACAGGTCGGCGTCGCCAAAGCCATGGGCGAACCAGCTTTCGACGGCGGCTTGCAGCGCCCAGTTGCCCATGCTGTGCGCCAGCAGGAAGACGCGATTGCCCTTGGCGCGCGCGCTGGCGATGATCGGCACCAGGTTGGCGAAGAAAGTCATGATGTGCAGCCCCGACTGGCCGGCCTTGGTCTGATCGCGCCGATAGGCAGCCGACGGGAAGGGCAGGCTGATCAGCTTGCCCGCCGAGGGCCAGCTGAAGGCCACCACGGTGGTTTCCGCCGCCGACATGCCGGACTTCATGAGCCACTGCTGGTTGAAGGCGGCGCGGGTGATGGCGTTCTCGAAGCTGTTGTCGAAGCCGTGGATGAAGACCAGCAGGTTGCGGCCGGGATCGCTGAGATCGTCGATCGTGCCCTGGGAGAACTGGCCTCTGCCGGTGCTCTGAATGAAGTTGATGGCGCCGATCGTGTCGGCGTCGAGGTTGGCGTCGTTGACGAAGGCCGTGCCGTAGGTAACCTCGTTGGGGTTCGACGGCGCAACGACGCTTTCGCTGTAACTTTCCAACTCCTCCGGCGGACCGTCCAGGACACGGTTTGTCGCGAAATGAACCGTTACCGGCATGGCAGCCTCCCGTCCCCGCGTGATCCTGCCCCCAATAAGGTCAATGCCGCCCGGCGTCTGTGAGGAAAGTCACCATCTTTGCTGGGGGCGCGCCACTCCAGTGGCCCCCAGCAAGGGCATGGTCAGAACGGAAGCGCGACCAGCGTGTCGAAGCGGCGGCCGTCGCAGATCAGGATGCGCTCGGCGAATCGCAGGGTGCCGGAGGCGTCGGGCCTGACCTTGTCGCGATAGCAGCCGGTGGCGAACACGTCCATGTCGCCCTCGCGCATGATGCGCACGATCAGGAACGGCGTCTCGACCTCGGCCGCGCCGTTCTGCTGGCCGAGCACGACCGGCAGGCCGACGATGTGGCGATAGCGCTGGCGCTCGTAGATGTTGACCTTGCGCAGGGAGGAGACGCGGTCCTCCAGCATGCCGCGCGTGTCGGCGTATATGAGCCCGCCCTCCAGGCCACGCGAGACGTTCTCCGCCGTCGTCAGCTTGTAGAGGCAGGGGTCGTGGAACAGTTTGGGCCATTCCTCGAACTGCTCATTGTCGATGACGCGCGCGTAGGTGGCGTTGAGTTCGACGAGGCGGGCGATGTCCATCAAGTCACTCCTGTCATCCCGAGCGAAGCGAGGGACCTTTCCTGTTGCCTCAAAGGCCCCTCGCTACGCTCGGGGTGACAGGGGGTACGTCGCACGATCTTTCGCTAATACCCCATGTGCCGCCGATAGGCCTTCCAGAAGCCGCGTACCGAGGCCTCGGTGGCGCGGGTCGCCTGGCTTTCGGCGCCGCGGCCGCCCATCTCGATGACCGATACCTCGCCCGCCGCGGCGGCCGTGCCGCGCTGCACGAAGCCGCCGACGCAGCCGTCCTCCATGGAGATGAAGCCGGCCGGGCCGACCAGGTTCTGCTGCTTCAGGCGCCGGCGGTTCATCTCCGGCGTGTCGTCCTGGAAGCCGAAGTAGGTCCACACCAGGTCCATCTTGCCCACGCCGCGCGGCACGACGTGGCGCACCGCCAGGCAGTTGTGGATCTGCTGCAGGATGAAGCCCGGGAACACCGACAGGATCTGCAGCTGGATGTGGTCGCCGAACTCCTCGACCGATTCGAGCACGCTGGGATCGGCGAGCGCGAAGCGGCCGTCCTGGTCGGAGCGGATCTGCTGCTCCTTGTAGGCGCCGGCGTTGGCGCCCTCGGGGATGGCGATGGTGTAGCTCGAATGGTTGCCGCCGTCGGGACTGACCAGCACGCCGCCGCCCTGGATCAGGCGCGAGATGCGGAAGGTGGCGAGGAAGGTATGCAGGATCGAGGCGTGATACGTGTCCTTCACGTTCTCGACATAGAGCTTCCAGTTGTTGGGCAGTGGCTGCACGAAGCGCCCCATCACCCGGATCGGCCGGTTCAGCACGCGCTTCAGGCGGCTCAGCACCTCGCTGCCGATGTACTCCTCGATCGGCGGCGTGTCCGGCGACAGGGTGGCGAACACCAGGCCGCACAATATCGTGGTGCGCAGCTTCCTCGGGCTGAAATCGTCACGGCAGAATTCCTTGGGCATGCCGCCCACGCCGTTGATGCCGCGCTCGAAGGCGATGCCGCGCAGGTTGCCGGAGAGGTCGTAGCTCCAGGAGTGATAGACGCAGCGGAACTGGTTGCCGACGTTGCCGCCATCGTCGAAGGCGATCAGCGAACCGCGATGCGAGCAGCGGTTCTCGAAGCAGTTGACCCCGTTGTCGGCCGCGCGCACCGCGATCACCGGCATGATGCCGACATGGTTGGTGCGATAGTCGCCCTTGTCGGGGATGTCCGCTTCCAGGCAGACGAAGTTCCAGGTGGCCGCCTCGAAAAGGCGCTCCATCTCGCGCTTGTAGTTGGCTTCGTCCAGGTAGACCCAATAGGGCACGCGGGCCAGGGACTGCTCCGGCCAGATGCCGTTCGAGACGGGATCCCCGAGACCTTCGTCGTGTCGGACGTCCATGCGAACCTCCTGTCACTCCAGCGTTACATTGGCCAACTTGATGACGCCGCGCCAGCGCGCTTCCTCGTACTTGATGAAGGCGGCGGTGGTGGCGGTGCTGCCGCCTTGCGGCTCCGCGCCCAGCTCGAGGAAGCGGGTGCGCAGATCGGGCCGCCCCCCAAGCGCTGCAACCAGGTCGGCATTCACCTTTTGCGCGATCGCGTCGGGCGTGCCGGGCGGCGCCACCAGGGCGAACCAGGCACTCGATACCAGGCCGGGGTAGCCGAGCTCGGCGGTGGTCGACACGTCCGGCGCGACCGGGCTGCGCGTCCGGCTGGCCAGGCCCAGGAAGCGCGCCTGCCTGGCCTTCTCGAAACGCATTGCCGCCGAGATCTTACCGATGAAGATGTCGACACGGCTTGCCGTCAGGTCGACCAGCGCCGGTCCTTCACCCTCGTAGGGCACGTGCACCAGCTCGATGCCGACGAGCGTCGCGAGCATGCTGGCCGACAGGTGCGAGGTCGATCCGTTGCCCTGCGAGGCATACGTCGCCTTGCCGGGATTGGCGCGAGCGTAGGCGATGAAATCCTTCAGCGTGGCCTGCGGCAGGTCGGGGCGGGCTGCACAGCAGGGTGTAGCCGTCGGGCTCGGCGCGATAGACGATCTCCGCCCCGACATTGCCGCCCGCGCCGGCGCGGTTGTCGACGATCACCGTCTATCCCCAGGCGGCGGAAAGGTTCTCGCCGACCAGGCGGCACAGGATGTCGGCCGAGCCGCCGGCCGGGAAGGGCACGACGATGCGCACCTGCTTGGCAGCATAGCTCTGGGCGAAGGCGGACGCAGCCATCAGCAACAGTGCGGCGGCGGCATGCAACAGCAGCGTCATCTGGCGTCACCCTCCCTGCGCGATCCTCTTGGGGTGCTTGTCTTTGTGGCGATGTTACCTCATCTGAGGGACAACGACATGTCCCGCCCGTTTCACGCTTTTGCACAATCGATCCAGCAACAGACCCCGCTGAGGGCCGCCGTCACGGCAGCCTGGCGGCGGCCTGAAACCGAATGCCTGCCGCCGCTGATCGAGCAGGCGAAACTGTCGCCGGCGCAGACCGAGCGGGCCCGCGCGCTGGCGGCGCGGCTGGTCGAGAGGCTCAGGGAAAAGACGCCGTCGGGCGGCGTCGAGGGCCTGATCCACGAATACGCCCTGTCGAGCCAGGAGGGCGTGGCGCTGATGTGCCTGGCCGAGGCGCTGCTGCGCATTCCCGACGACGACACGCGCGATGCCCTGATCCGCGACAAGATCGGCGGCGGCGACTGGCGCGCTCATCTCGGCCACAGCCCGTCGCTGTTCGTCAACGCCGCGACCTGGGGCCTGCTCCTGACTGGCCGGCTGACGGCGACCAGCAGCGAGCAGGGGCTCTCGGCGGCTCTGGTGCGCCTGATCGGGCGCGGCGGCGAGCCGCTGATCCGCACCGGCGTCAACATCGCCATGCGCCTAATGGGCGAGCAGTTCGTCGCCGGCCAGACCATCGATGAGGCGCTTGACAACGGCCGCGGCCGCGAGGCCGATGGCTTCCGCCATTCCTACGACATGCTGGGCGAGGCAGCGGTCACGGCCGGACAGGCTTTTGCCTACATGCAGGCCTATCGGCGGGCGATCCATGCGATCGGCCGTGCGGCGCGCGGGCGGGGCATCTACGAGGGGCCCGGCATCTCGATCAAGCTCTCGGCGCTGCATCCGCGCTATGGCCGCGCCCAGGTCGAGCGGGTCCACGCCGAGCTCTATCCGCGGCTGAAGGAACTGGCCGTGCTGGCGCGCCATTACGACATCGGACTCAACATAGATGCCGAGGAAGCCGATCGCCTGGAGGTTTCGCTCGACCTGCTGGAACGACTGTGCTTCGAGCCGGAACTCGAAGGCTGGAACGGAATCGGCTTCGTGGTCCAGGCCTACCAAAAGCGCGCCGTGTTCGCGATCGACTGGTTGATCGACCTCGGCCGCCGCTCGAAGCGCCGGCTGATGGTGCGGCTGGTCAAGGGCGCCTACTGGGATGGCGAGATCAAGCGCGCCCAGCTCGACGGCCTTTCGGACTATCCGGTGTTCACGCGCCGCATCCACACCGACGTGTCGTTCCTCGCCTGCGCCCGCCGTCTGCTGGCCGCGCCCGACGCGGCGTTCCCGCAGTTCGCCACGCACAATGCCCTGACGCTCGCCGCGATCCACGCCTTGGCCGGCGAGAACTTCTATGCCGGCCAGTACGAGTTCCAGTGCCTGCACGGCATGGGCGAGCCGCTGTACGAGGAGGTCGTCGGGCGCGACAGGCTGAACCGGCCGTGCCGCATCTACGCACCGGTCGGCACGCACGAGACGCTGCTGGCCTATCTGGTCCGCCGCCTGCTGGAGAACGGCGCCAATACCTCGTTCGTCAATCAGATCGCCAACCCGGAGGTTACGCTCGCCACGCTTCTCGCCGACCCGGTCGACCAGGCGCTGGCGTTGCAGCCCATCGGCGCGCCGCATCCGCGCATCGTGTCGCCGCGTGATCTGTTCGGCGCCATTCGCAAGAACTCGCGGGGACTCGATCTTGCCAACGAGCAGGTGCTGACGAAGCTTGCCACGACGTTGCAGCGAGGACTGTCGGTCGCTGCCGTGCCGGTGCTGGCGGACGGCGCGCGCAACGGCGAGGCACAGCCGGTCATCAATCCGGCCGATCGCGGCGACGTGGTCGGCACGGTCGTCGACGCCACGCCCGACCTCGTCGACACCGCCTGCCAGCAGGCGCGGCCCTGGCAGGAACCGCCAGCGGTGCGCGCGGCGACCCTGCGCCAGGCCGCCGACCTCATGGAGGGGCAGCTTGAACCTCTCCTGGCGCCGATCGTGCGCGAGGCGGGCAAGACGTTTGGCAATGCGGTGGGCGAGGTGCGGGAAGCCGTCGACTTCCTGCGCTACTACGCGGGCTGCATCGAAGGCTTCACGAACGACACTCACAAGCCGCTGGGCGTGGTCGCCTGCATCAGCCCGTGGAACTTTCCCCTGTCGATCTTCACCGGCCAGATCGCGGGTGCGCTGGCGGCGGGCAATGCGGTGATCGCCAAGCCGGCCGAAGAGACGCCGCTGATCGCCTCGCTCGCCGTGGCGCTGCTGCACGAGGCGGGCGTGCCAAGGGCGGCGCTGCAGTTCCTGACCGGCGACGGCAGGATAGGCGGCCGCCTCGTCGCCAATCCGGCGGTCGCCGGCGTGGTGTTCACCGGTTCGACGGAGGCGGCGCAGTCGATCAACCGCGAGCTCGCCCGGCGGCTCAACGCCGACGGGCGGCCGCCGGTGCTGATCGCCGAGACCGGCGGGCAGAATGCGATGGTCGCCGATTCGTCGGCCTTGCCCGAGCAACTCGTGACCGATGCGCTGATCTCGGCCTTCGACTCGGCGGGCCAGCGCTGCTCGGCCTTGCGCGTGCTCTGCCTGCAGGACGATATCGCCGACCGGGTGGTGCCCCTGCTCACGGGGGCGATGGCCGAGCTTGGCCTCGGCAACCCCGATCGGCTCTCGGTCGATGTCGGACCGGTGATTTCGGTCGGAGCGCAGAAGGGTCTCAACGCCCATATCGAGCGCATGCGCGCGGCCGGCCATGCCGTGCATCAGGTGCCGTTGCCGGAGCAGGCGCAGCAGGGCACCTTCGTGCCGCCGACATTGATAGAGATCGATGCCGTCTCCGACCTGCCGGGCGAGGTGTTCGGGCCGGTGCTGCACGTGCTGCGCTACCGGCGCGAGGACATGGAGGCGGTGGTGCGCGCGGTGAACGCCACGGGCTTCGGCCTGACCTTCGGCGTGCACAGCCGCATCGACGAGACGATCGAGCGCGCCACGGCGGCCAGCGCCGCCGGCAACCAGTACGTCAACCGCAACATGATCGGCGCCGTGGTCGGCGTGCAGCCGTTCGGCGGCCATGGCCTGTCGGGCACCGGCCCCAAGGCCGGCGGGCCGCTCTATGTGCTTCGGCTGCTGGCGGAACGTCCTCTGGTCACGGTGCCGGGTGGCGACCTGCCGGGACCGGTCGGCGAGCGGAACAGCTACGGCCAGCGGCCGAAGGGCACGATCCTCTGCGTTGCGCCCGATGGGGCGAAGCGGGCGGTACAGGTCGACCTCGTGAAGGCGAGCGGCAATCGGGCCACGGAAGATCCAGCCGATGCCGGCATCGCCGCGGCGCTGTTCGCCGGCACCGCTGACGAACTCGTGGCGCTGAACCAGCGCCTGGCGGCGCGCGACGGGCCGATCGTGCCGGTCTATGTCGAGCCCTATCCGCTGGAATTCCTGGGCAGCGAAGTCTCGCTCAGCGTCAACACCGCCGCAGCAGGCGGCAATGCCAGTCTCATGACGATCGGGTAGCGCTGGGCGCACGCCCAGCGAAAACTACGGATAAACGATCCTGGCCAGCGGCTTCCACTTGTCGTAGTCGGCGACGACGCGCGCGCGGAATTGATCCGGCGTGCTGGCGCGTGCCTCGTTGCCCATGTCGCGCAGGCGGGCCTGCAGCTCGGGCACGGCGACGGCGATCTTCACGGCGTCCGCAAGCTTGTTCGCGATGTCTGCCGGCATGCCGGCCGGCGCGGCGAGGCCGAGCCACGACACGACCTCGTAGCCCGGCACGTCCTCGGCCACCGTCCGGACGTCGGGATTGAGTGGCCAGCGCTCCTCCGAGGTGACGCATAGCGCCCGCGCCTGGCTGGAGGCGAGCGCGCTGTGGAAGTTGGTGAAGGTGCTGATCGAGGCGTCGAGGCGGCCCACGATCACGTCGCTGATCAGCTGCGCCTGGTCCTTGTAGGCCACCGGCTCGATCTGGATGCCGGTGCGCGCCTTCAGGAGCTCGACCGCGAGGTGCAGGGTGGTTGCCGGTGCCGGCATGGCCGTAGTTCAGTTTGCCGGGGCGCTCACGGGCGGCGGTCAGGAAGTCCTTCAGCGTCTTGTAGGGGCCGTTCGCCGCCACGAACAGTGCGAAGGGAAAGAGCGTGATGGTCGAGATGTAGGAGAAGTCCTTCAGTGTGCTGAAGGTCGCTTGGGGATCGGTCGCGCTGATGACGTTTGCGCCGCCGGTGATGAGATAGAGCGTGTAGCCGTCGGGCGGCTGGGTGGTGAGATACTGCGCCGCGATGCGCTCGCCGGCGCCGGGCTTGGGCTCGACGATCACGCTCTGGCCCAGCGTGCTGATCAGGCTGGGCGAGATCACGCGGGCGATGATGTCGGGGTTCGATCCCGGCCCGTAGCCGTGGACGATGCGGATCGGCTTGCTGGGATAGGCAGCCTGGGCATGGCCGGCGGCCGTCCAGGCAGTCGTCATGGCAAGGGACCCCAACAGGCTCCGGCGTCGCGTGAGCATCGTCGTTCCTCCCATCGGTCCGCGGTCTTTCGCGGCGTTTTTGCTTGTTGCCGACGATGTCCGCCGGAACACTCGCTTTCAAGCAAGAATTGGCACCGGGACCATGGAAACCTACGAAGTCTTCGCCATCCGATACGCCACGCGCGATGCCATGCGCGCCTCGCATTTCATCGGTGGCGATCCGCACGATGCGCCCATGCCGATGGACTACTTTGTCTGGCTGGTGCGCAACGCCAATCGGACCGTCGTGGTCGATACCGGCTTCACCGAGGCCATGGCGCAGAAGCGCAAGCGCACCTTCCTGCGCACACCGACCGAGGGCCTGGCGCTGATGGGCGTCGACGCCAAGGCGGTGAAGGATGTCGTCATCACCCACATGCACTATGACCATGCCGGGACGTTCTTCGACTTTCCCGCGGCCGAGTTCCATCTGCAGGACCTGGAGATGAACTTCGCCACCGGCCGCTACATGCGCCACGGTCGCTTCAACCATGGCTACGAGGTCGAGGACGTCGTCGGCATGGTGCGGCTCGTGTTCGGCAGTCGCGTGCGCTTCCACGCCGGCTCCGCCGAGCTGGCGTCCGGCCTCAGCGTGCATCACGTCGGCGGCCACACGATGGGGCTGCAATGCGTGCGCGTGGCGACGGCGCGCGGCTGGCTGGTGCTGGCCTCCGACTGCAGCCACTACTACGAGCACATGGAGAGCGGCCGCGTCTTTCCGACGACCTTCCATGTCGGCGACACGATCGAGGGCTACGACAAGTTGCGGGCGCTGGCGGAGTCGCCACAGCACATCATCCCCGGCCACGACCCGCTGGTGATGAAACGCTATCCAGCGCCGTCGAAGCCGCTGGAGGGCATTGTCGTCAGATTGGACGTGCCGCCGGCCGAGTAAGGAGCGAGGCGCAGGCCCGCGCTACCGTCAGGACCGACCGAAGACGTCCGGCCTGCGGTTCTCGCGGACGCACAGCAACTGAGTCGCCGTCTCCGGCGGCTGCTTGATGCGCTCTTCCTCGCATTTGTCGTAGGTCCACGGGCCGCCGAAATACGAGTTGCCTGAGAGCTGGATCGGGTTGTTCTTCTGCAGATACCAGCCCGGCCCGGTCCAGGCCGTCGCCACGCTGGGCGTCGGCGAGCAGGCGGAAGCCGACAGTCCGGCCAAGACGAAGACCGCCATGCAGATCGCCGGGCGACGGAACGACGGAAACGACATCTTTCTCAACTCCCCCGAGTCAGGCCCCATTCGAAATTACAGCGACTTTTGCGTCGCAACAATTGCTTTCGTCGGGCGTAGCCGCCGGGCTAATAATGGCCGATAACGACACGGTTCCCGGGGGGACTGCGCCGGGGGGACACAGGGCAGGATTCGATGGATTTGCCTGAGAAACAGGGGCTTTACGACCCGCGCAACGAGCATGACTCCTGCGGCGTCGGCTTCGTGGCCGACATCAAGGGCCGCAAGAGCCACGCCATCGTGCGTGACGGGCTCTCCATTCTGGTCAACCTCGATCACCGGGGCGCCGTCGGCGCCGACCCCCTGGTGGGCGACGGAGCGGGCTGCCTGATCCAGATCCCCGACGCCCTGCTGCGCGACTGGGCGGCCAGGGAAGGTGTCGACCTGCCGCAGCCCGGCCACTACGCCGTGGCCATGTGCTTCCTGCCGCAGGACGAGAAGGCGAGGGCCTTCGCCATCAAGCGGCTCGAACACTTCGTCAAGGTCGAGAAGCAGAGGCTTCTGGGCTGGCGGGACGTGCCGACCGACATCACGGGTCTCGGCAAGGCCGTCGTCGAGCGCATGCCGGTGATCAAGATGGCGATCGTCGGCCGCGGCCCTAAGCTCGCCGACCAGGATGCCTTCGAGCGCAAGATCCTGGCAATCCGCAAGCAGACCCAGAATCCGCTGGTCGATCTCGAGAAGAAGCACGGGCTGCCGGGGCTGTCACAGCTCTACATGCCGTCCTTCTCCTCGCGCACCGTGGTCTACAAGGGCCTGCTGCTCGCGCCGCAGGTCGAGAGCTTCTACGAGGACCTGCGCAACCCGCTGACGCAGTCGGCGCTGTGTCTGGTCCATCAGCGCTTCTCGACCAACACCTTCCCGTCGTGGCGGCTCGCGCATCCGTATCGCTTCATCGCCCACAACGGCGAGATCAACACCGTGCGCGGCAACGTCAACTGGATGTACGCCCGCCGGCGCACCATGGAATCCGACCTCATCGGCGCCGACCTCGACAAGATGTGGCCGATCATCCCGCACGGACAATCGGACACCGCTTGCGTCGACAACGCGCTCGAGCTGCTGCTCGTCGGCGGCTACTCGCTGTCGCACGCCATGATGATGCTGATCCCCGAGGCGTGGGCCGGCAACCCGCTGATGGATGCCAAGCGCAAGGCCTTCTACGAGTACCACGCGGCCTTGATGGAACCGTGGGACGGTCCGGCTTGCATCGCCTTCACCGACGGCCGCCAGATCGGCGCCACCCTGGACCGCAACGGCTTGCGTCCGGCGCGCTTCCTGGTGACCGACGACGACAAGGTCGTCATGGCCTCGGAAGCGGGCGTGCTGCCCATTCCCGACGAGAAGATCGTGCGCAAGTGGCGGCTGCAGCCCGGCAAGATGCTGCTGATCGACCTCGAGCAGGGCCGTATCGTCGAGGATGAGGAGCTGAAGCGGACGCTCGCCGAGGCCGAGCCCTACGAGGAATGGCTGAAGGAGACCCAGCACAAGCTCGAAGAGCTGTCGGAGATCCCCGAGGCGCCCGCGCCCGCGCCGTCCAACGATCCCAGCATGTTGCTCGATCGCCAGCAGGCCTTCGGCTACACGCAGGAGGACATTCAGTTCTTCCTCGAGCCGATGAGTCGCGAGCCCGACGATCCCGTGGGCTCGATGGGCACCGATACGCCCATCGCCGTGCTCTCCAGGAAGCCCAAGCTTCTCTACAACTACTTCAAGCAGAACTTCGCGCAGGTCACCAATCCGCCGATCGATCCGATCCGCGAGGAGCTGGTGATGTCGCTGGTCTCGATGATCGGCCCCCGGCCCAACCTGCTGGGACTGCACGCGGGCACCCACAAGCGCCTGGAAGTCTCGCAGCCGGTGCTGACCAACGCCGAGCTCGAGAAGATCCGGTCCATCGAGGATCTGCTGGACGGCTCGTTCCGCACCGCCACGATCGACACGACCTGGCCGGCGTCTGAAGGCGCGTCGGGTCTCGAGAAGGCTCTCGATCGCATCTGCGCCGAGGCGACCGACTGCGTGCTGGCCGATCGTAACATCCTGATCCTGTCGGATCGCGCGGTGTCGGCCGAGCGCGTGCCGATCCCGGCGCTGCTGGCGACGGCCGCGGTGCACCATCACCTGATCCGCAGGGGCTTGCGCACGCAGACCGGCCTGGTGATCGAATCCGGCGAGGTGCGCGAGGTCCATCACTTCTGCTGCCTGGCAGGCTACGGCGCCGAGGCCGTGAATCCCTATCTCGCCTTCGAGACCCTCGAGCAGTTGCGCGTGCAGAACGGCCTGCCGCTCGAGGCCTACGAGGTGCCGAAGAACTACATCAAGGCGATCGGCAAGGGACTGCTGAAGGTCATGTCCAAGATGGGCATCTCGACCTACCAGTCCTATTGCGGCGCACAGATCTTCGACGCCGTCGGCCTGCATTCGGGCTTCGTCGAGAAGTATTTCACCGGCACCGCCACCACCATCGAAGGCGCAGGTTGGCAGGAGATCGCCGAGGAGACCGTGCGCCGGCACTCGGACGCCTACGGCGACAAGGCGATCTACCGCAACATGCTCGATCCGGGCGGCGACTACGCCTTCCGGCTGCGCGGCGAGGACCATGCCTGGACGCCCGAGAGTGTGGCCAGGCTGCAGCACGCGGTACGCGGCAACTCGTCGGACGAGTACAAGGCGTTCGCCACCGCGATCAACGAGCAGAGCGAGCGGCTGCTGACCATCCGCGGCCTGATGCAGTTCAAGTGGGCCGAGCAGTCGATCCCGGTCGACGAGGTCGAGCCCGCGGCCAGCATCGTGCGCCGCTTCGCCACCGGCGCCATGAGCTTCGGCTCGATCAGCCGCGAGGCCCACACCACGCTCGCCATCGCCATGAACCGCATCGGCGGCAAGTCGAACACCGGTGAAGGCGGCGAGGAAGCGGACCGCTTCAAGCCGTTGCCGAACGGCGATTCCATGCGCTCGGCCATCAAGCAGGTGGCGTCGGGCCGCTTCGGCGTTTCGGCCGAGTACCTGGTCAATGCCGACGACGTCCAGATCAAGATGGCGCAGGGCGCCAAGCCCGGCGAAGGCGGCCAGCTTCCCGGCCACAAGGTCGACCAGAACATCGCCCGCGTGCGGCGCTCGACGCCGGGCGTCGGCCTGATCTCGCCGCCGCCGCATCACGATATCTATTCCATCGAGGACCTCGCGCAGCTCATCCACGACCTCAAGAACGTCAATCCGAAGGCGCGCGTCTCGGTGAAGCTCGTCTCCGAGGTCGGTGTCGGCACCGTCGCCGCCGGCGTCAGCAAGGCGCGCGCGGACCATGTGACGATCTCGGGCTTCGAGGGCGGCACGGGCGCCTCGCCGCTGACGTCGCTGACGCATGCCGGCTCGCCATGGGAGATCGGCCTGGCCGAGACTCAGCAGACGCTGGTGCTGAACGGGCTGCGCGGCCGCATCGCCGTGCAGGTTGATGGCGGCTTGCGCACCGGTCGTGACGTCGCGATCGGCGCGCTGCTCGGCGCCGACGAGTTCGGCTTCGCCACGGCGCCGCTGATCGCCGCGGGCTGCATCATGATGCGCAAGTGCCATCTCAACACCTGCCCGGTCGGCGTCGCGACCCAGGATCCGGTGCTGCGCAAGCGCTTCACGGGCCAGCCCGAGCACGTCATCAACTACTTCTTCTTCGTCGCCGAGGAACTGCGCGAGATAATGGCGCGGCTGGGCTTCCGTACGCTGAACGAGATGATCGGCCGCGTCGACAGGCTCGACATGCGCGCCGCCGTCGACCACTGGAAGGCGGGCGGCGTCGATCTCGCCAGGCTGCTCTACGTCGCGCCGGCCAAGGAAGGCGTGGCGATCTGGAACAGCGAGCGCCAGGATCACGGCCTCGACAGGGCGCTCGACCACAAGCTGATCGACGCGGCGCAGCCGGCCCTGGAGAAGCGCGATCCGGTGCTGATCGAGCAGTCGGTCAGCAACGTCAACCGCACCGTCGGCGCCATGCTGTCGGGCGAGGTCGCCAGGCGCTACGGTCATGACGGCCTTGCCGAGGACACGATCTCGATACGTCTCGCCGGCACCGCCGGCCAGAGCTTCGGCGCCTTCCTGGCGCATGGCGTGTCGCTGGAGCTGACGGGTGATGCCAACGACTATGTCGGCAAAGGCCTGTCGGGCGGCCGCATCGTCGTGCGCCAGCCCAAGGGCAGCAGGCGCGATCCGCTGCAGAACATCATCGTCGGCAACACCGTGCTGTACGGCGCCATCGGCGGCGAGGCCTACTTCGAGGGCGTCGCGGGCGAACGCTTCGCCGTGCGCAACTCGGGCGCCGTCTCGGTCGTCGAAGGCACGGGCGATCACGGGTGCGAGTACATGACAGGAGGCGTCGTGGTGGTGCTGGGCGACACCGGACGCAACTTCGCGGCCGGCATGTCGGGCGGCATCGCGTACGTCTACGATCCCAAGGCGCGTTTCGGCGAGCTCTGCAACATGTCGATGGTCGAACTCGAGGCGGTCGGCGCGGCTTCCGCCGACAAGGACGCTCCGGGCCGGCCGCACCAGCGTGCGCTCAGCGCCGACGACAACGGCATGGGCGACGTGCTGGGCTTCGACGCCGAGCGTCTTCGCATCCTGGTCGAGCGCCACCTGCTGCACACCGGCAGCGCCCGGGCGCGCGAGTTGCTGGACGATTGGGACAACGTGCTCAAGAGCTTCATCAAGGTGATGCCCAAGGACTACAAGCGTGCGCTCCTGCAGGCGCGCGAGCGGGCGGCTGCAAAAGCGGTCGCTGCCGAATAACGGCTGTCGGACAACGAGAGGGGAGAGGTCAAGCCAATGGGTCTGCCCACCGGCTTCCTGGAGATCGAGCGCAAGGAGCGGCCTTACGAGAAGATCGAGGCCCGTCTGAAGCATTGGCACGAGTTCGTGCTGCCCTTGCCGCCGGCCGAAGTGGCCAGGCAGGGTGCGCGCTGCATGGATTGCGGCATTCCGTTCTGTCACAACGGCTGCCCGGTCAATAACATCATTCCCGAGTGGAATGAGCTGGTGCGCCGCGACCGCTGGCAGGACGCGCTGGAAGTACTGCACTCGACCAACAACTTCCCCGAGTTCACCGGCCGCATCTGCCCCGCGCCCTGCGAGGCCTCGTGCACGCTGAACATCGATGACAATCCGGTGACGATCAAATCGATCGAGTGCTCGATCGTCGATCGCGGCTGGGAGGAGGGCTGGGTTGGTCCGCTGGTGCCGGCTCAGAAGACAGGCAAGCGCGTTGCGGTCGTGGGCTCCGGCCCGGCCGGAATGGCATGCGCCCAGCAGCTCGCGCGCGCCGGCCACGCGGTCACGCTCTTCGAGAAAGCCGACCGCATCGGCGGGCTGCTGCGCTACGGCATTCCCGACTTCAAGATGGAGAAGCGCCTGATCGATCGGCGCATGCGTCAGATGGAGGCCGAGGGCGTGGAGTTCCGCACTGGCGTCGAGGTCGGCGCCACGCTCTCCATCAAGTCGCTGCTCGAAGGCTACGACGCCGTGGCGCTGACCGGCGGCGCCGAATGGCCGCGTGACCTCGAAGTGCCCGGCCGTGAGCTTTCAGGCATCCACTTCGCCATGGATTTCCTGACGCAGCAGAACAAGCGCGTGGCTGGCGATGACGAAGCGCGGGCGGCGCCGCGCGGCACGCTGACGGCCAAAGGCAAGCATGTCGTGGTGATCGGCGGCGGCGACACGGGCTCGGACTGCGTCGGCACGTCGAACCGGCAGGGTGCCGCTTCGGTGACCCAGCTCGAGGTCATGCCGCAGCCGCCGGAGCGCGAGAACAAGGCGCTGACCTGGCCCGACTGGCCGCTCAAGATGCGCACCTCTTCGTCGCACGAGGAGGGCGCCGAACGCGACTTCGCCGTTCTCACCAAGCGCGCTGTGGGCAAGAACGGCAGGATCGTCGCGCTCGAATGCGTCCGCATCGACTGGGTGAGGGGCGCCGACGGCCGCATGGCCATGAAGGAGGTCGAAAACAGCGGGTTCGAGCTCAAGGCCGACCTTGTGCTGCTCGCCATGGGCTTTCTGGGGCCGCGGCGGGCCGGCATGGTCGAACAGTCGGGCGTGGCGCTCGATCCGCGTGGCAACATTGCGGCGAACGTGCAGGACTACAAGACCAGCGTGTCCAAGCTGTTCGCCGCGGGCGACATGCGGCGCGGCCAGTCCCTGGTCGTCTGGGCGATCCGCGAGGGCCGGCAGTGCGCCCGGTCGATCGACGAGAGCCTGATGGGGGTAACGACCTTGCCGCGCTAGACCTGCAGAAAGTCTTGGCTGCAGGAAATTCTCCGTAGCGAGCCTCAACTTCGAGACGCTATCAGTTCGTACGAGAATTGTTTTAGACTTCGGCCAGCGTTGGTGGCAGGCCCCTGGGGGACCTGCCGCGTGTCTCACCGGAGTGTCAATGAAGCTGCTGCTGATCCAGGGCGCCAACATGGAGTATCTGGGCCGCCGTCAACCTGAGCTCTATGGCACGACTTCAGCCAAGCAACTCGACGCCATCCTGCGTCGGCGGGCGCGCCAGCTCGGTGTCAACCTGGACATTCTCTACACCAACACCGAGGGCGAGGCGGTGTCGGCGATCTACCGGGCCGACCGGGCGAACATCGACGGCGTCCTGTTCAATCCGGCGGGCTTCCTGCATGCCGGCCACGCCCTGCGCGACTGCCTGAGGTCGATCAACGCCCCGGCCATCGAAATCCACATGACCAACATCGATAAGCGCGGCTACGGCTCGGTCACGGCCGAAGCCGCCGTCGGCATGATTGCAGGGTTCGGCGTAGACTCCTATTTGCTGGCGATGGAAGCCATGGCGGCGCGACTGCGCAAGGCGAGGGACTGACGCTCACCAGGTACCGGTCGCCAGAGTGGTCGCCGCGTACTCGCCGAAGCGCCAGGTGAAGGGAAAGGCGCCGCGGCGCCGCCAAGCGTGCGCGATCTCGACCCGCCACAGCCGCTCCGCGCCAGCCGGGCCGCTGCCGTCTGGATGCCAGTCGATCGCCGCCCGGCCCTGGAGCTGCAGGACGTCGCCGGAGGCGAAATCGATGAACAGCAGGCCGGCGCGCGGCTCGCCCAGGAGGTTGCCCAGCGTGTTGTAGAAGCGGTTGCCTCGGAAGTCGGGGATGGCGAGCGTATTGCCCATCACGGCGACGAAACCCGGCCTGCCGCCACGGTGCGACATGTCGAGGCCGCCTTCGCCGATTCCGGTGCGTGACCGGCTGGCAACGAAGAAGGTATCGGAGGTGGCGATCAGAGCGCGTGCCGCGTCGTCGAGGTGGTCGAGACGCTCAGCCGGCGCGCCGGTGACAGTGCGCGGCGAAGGTTCGCGCGTCTGGATGTACTGCGCGCAATTGCCGAAGCTCTGGGCGATCGCGACGGTGAGCCCGTCGTCGACCGAAACCAACCGGCCGTTGGCGCGGTTGCGTCGCCGCGTGGTGAAGTCAAGGCCTATCATGCCGATCTCGGCGCCGGCCACGAACGTCGACGCGGCGGGGTCGTCCGATGCCGGCAGGGTGGCGATGCGCAACGTCGCCGGATCGGGCGATTGGACGAACCCGCCGGGGCCGGTAAGCACCGATGCCATCGGCCAGCCGCCGGCATCCAGCGTGGCGACGAAGAGGTAAGGCAGGCGCGCGAAGAAATCGCGATGCTGATCGGGCATGAACGGCCGGATGGCGGCGCGGCCGCCGCGCTGATGGCCGGCCAGCGCCTGCGCCCTGAGCTCGTCCTCGTGGAAGGCGAGAAAAGCCGATCCGTCCTGCGGGCTCATGTCAGACCTTGCGGTTTCTCGGGGAACTGCTGCTTGGGGTCGTACCAGGCGGCGGCATCGGACCGCCAGATATGGATCTGCGGGCGACCGGTGACCGGTGTGTCGAGGCAACCGAGTCTCAGCAGCACGACGGGCTCGGCGACGCGCTCGGCCATGATGTGCGATCCGCACTGCTTGCAGAAGTGCCGGAACTTGCCGGGCGAGGATTCGATGGCGCCGAGCCCGTCCCGGCCACGGATCCAGCGGAATTTCTCGCGCGGCACGGCGGTGACCGACGAGAAGGCGGTGCCGTGCGCCTTGCGGCAGATTCGGCAGTGGCAATGGACGATGCGCTCGAGAGGGGCATCGGCCTCGTAGGCGACGGCGTCGCACAGGCAGCTTCCGGTCAGCATAAGGTCCTCCGTTGCCCATGAAACTAAGTCCGGCGGATTGCGGCAGGAAGATCATCAATGTACAAAACACTCTTCCAGTTTATGGAATAATGGACATGGACCGGCTGGACGAGCTCGCGATCTTCGTGCGCATCGTGGAGGAGGGGAGCCTGGCGCGTGCCGCCGCGCGACTGCACCGTTCGCCCCCTGCCGTCACGCGCGCGCTGGCGACGCTGGAAGACCGCATCGGCGTGCGGCTGGTCGACCGCACGACGCGGCGGCTGGCACCCACGGAAGCCGGCCGCGCCTTCTACGACAAGGCGCGCAGCCTGACGGCCGACTACGAGGCGGCGACGGCCGGGGCACGCGAGGCGCCGGTGCGCGGGCTGCTCCGGATCACGGCCCCGGTGCAGTTCGGCCGCCGCCACATCGCGTCCATCGTGGCGCGCTTCCTCGACGCCCAGGCTGGCGTCGAGGTCGAGCTGATGCTGAACGACCGCAACATCGATCTCATAGATGAGGGCATCGACGTCGCGCTGCGCATCGGCCCTCTCGCCGATTCGACCCTGTCGGCGCGGCTGGTTGGCCAGGTGCGGCGGCTGTGGGTGGCAAGCCCCGCCTATCTCAAGCGTCGCGGCACGCCGCGCGCGCCCGGCGACCTGGTGCAGCATGAGGCAATTTTGGGAACGGTGCGCGCCAACAGGGAGTGGAGCTTCGCCGGCCTGAGGACTGCTCCCCGCCTGATGGGACGGTTGCGCGTCGACGATGTCGAGACCCGGCTGCGCGCCGCGCGCGAGGGCCGCGGCGTGGCGCAGCTCCTGTCCTATCAGGTCGCCGACGAACTGGCGTTGGGCAAGCTGGTGCGCCTGTTGCAGGCGTGGGAGACGCCGCCCTTGCCTGTGCATCTCGTCACCAAGGGACGCGCCCATCGCGCGCCCAAGATCGACGCCTTCGTCGAGTTCGCCGCCAAGCGGCTCAGGGCCTTGCCAGTGCTAATGACGGCGCCCGACTTCGCCCGGCGAGGAAGGCCGCAACCGCCAGCCCCTGGATGACCGCCGCAGCGATGGCGACGGCTGCCGTCTCGTGGATCGAGGACGAGCGCAAGGCACTGAAGGCTGCCGGAGCAAAGGCATAGGTGCCCTGGCCGATAGCGACGATCAGCGGCACGACGCGCTGGGCATCGGCCCGAGTAAACTCGACCTGGGCGATCAGAGGCGGCAGGGAGGTCGTGTTGCCGATGCCGGCGCCGAACAGAAGCACGCCCGCGACCAGAAGTACGACGCTGTCCCCGGCGGCCGGCAGCAGGGCGAGCGACCCCGCGATCTGCACGACGTGGCTCGCACAGGCGAACAGGCGGCGGTCGCTGCCGACCGGCATCAGCCAGCCGACGGCGGTGCGGCCGGCGATCGCGCTCGCCGTCGCCAATCCCATGACGATGCCCGCAGCCTGCTCGCCGAGTGCAGGCACCAGCAGGGAGAAGAGATGGGCGATCAGGCCGATCTGGGCGAACAGCCCGAGTGCCATCGCCGCGGCCAGCGTCAGGAAGGCGCGATGGCGCCACAGCAGGCTACCCGGCAAGGACGGTGCGGAGGCCGTCGCTGCGGGCGCCGCGTCCGAGGCTTGCCCGTCGGGCATCTGGCGCATGCTGTCGGGTGTACGGGAGAAGACCAGGTCGGACAGCAGCCACACCGTCACCAGCATGGCCGTGCCGATGATCGCCGCGGCGAAAGGGAAGTCGAGCCAGGCGATGGCGGCAACCCACAGCGGCGAGAAGATCACGCCGCCGATGCTGGCGCCGTTGTAGGCTATAGAGAGCGCCGCTGGCCGCTTGTGGATGAACCACGGCGCGATGATGGCGTTGACGGCGGCGGCGCCCATCGCCACCCAGCCCGCGCCGCTCGGCACGGTCGCCAGCAGGAGTTGCCATGGCTCGCGCGCCACGGCCCAGCCCATCACGCCGATGGCGAGCAACAGCGCTCCCGCCTTTGGTAACGGTGGGCAAACCGAAGCGCCGATAGATCGCCGGCAGCCACGGCACCGATCAGGAAGTGCAGGGTGACGGCCACCGAGACCAGCACGACCGACCACTGGCGCGCCTCGTGCACGACATGCAGGTAGACCGGCGGCCCATAGAAACCCAGGCCCCAGCCGAAGACGGCCAGGACGAAAGCGCCGGCGACGACGCGCCAGCCGAAGAAACCAGTCGGTGCGTTCATCGGCCGACCATGCGGTGGCACGGATGGCCTTCGTTGCGGCGCAGGCCGAAGCGTTGGGGATGACACCTGATTGACACATGTTGTGCATTTCCCTATCGCTTAACTCTCAGGTTAAGCGTTGGGAGTTGCATCATGTCCTATGTCGACGGTTTCGTCCTCGTCGTGCCGAAGAGGAAGCTCGCGATCTACAAGAAGATGGCGACCCGTGCCGCCACGGTGTGGAAGGATCACGGCGCGCTCGACTACCGCGAATGCGTGGGCGACGACCTCAAGGTGAAGATGGGCTTGCCGTTCCCCAAGCTCGCCAAGACCAAGCCCGGCGAGACGGTGGTGTTCTCCTACATCGTCTACAAGTCGCGCGCCCATCGCGACAAGGTCAATGCCAAGGTGATGAAGGACGAGCGACTGATGAAGGGCATGCCCAAGGAGATGCCGTTCGACATGAAGCGGATGGCCTACGGCGGCTTCAAGACGCTGGTGAAGTTCTGATCGGCAGCGTTACAGCGGAACATTATCGAGATCACGCCGCTTCGGCCGCTTGGCAACCGCTCGCCATCGTGTACAACACCTCCTAAGAGCGGACGCTGCCCGACGCCACTTACGATCACGTCTGGCGGCGCCTGATGGCGGCGAAGGACCTGCACGGTCTTGCCGCGCGGCTCGACGGCCGGGTCGTCTGCATCGCCCACTTCTTCTTCCACACCAATGTCTGGGTCGACGAGGTCTGCTACCTCGCCGACCTTTTCGTCGACGAGCAGGTGCGTGGACAGGGAGTGGCTGACGCAGCAGCACAATGTCCGCGCCCGCGGCCTCTACGACAAGGTCGCGCGCTTCGCGGGCTTCATCCGCTAAGACTATCCGCTCAACGAATCGACCTGAGGCATCAGTCGGGCGTGACGCCGAAGCGGCGCTGCCAGAACTCGCGGCTGCGCCGCTCGCCGATGTCGCAGCCGAGTTCGTACTCCGGCCGCACGAACTTGGTGTAGTCGTCTTCGGCGCGAACCGGCCGCCGGCCGCTTTGGGCGAGTTGGACGCCGTCGGCAAGCCGTTCCAGCCCGACGTCGAAGTCGTTCACGGGACCGAAGTCGGGCCCGATGTTCGCCACCTCCTGCAGGAGCTTCTTGCGCACGGCGCGGGGGAAGTCCTCGAAATTCGTGGCGACCTCGACGAAGGACCGCGGCCCACCGGTGACGCAGTGCAGGTAGTACTTGTCGAGGTCGGTTTCGCTCGGGAAGCCGAACGGGTTTGGGCGGTCGTTCATGATCGGCAGGCCGTTGATGACGATCTTCTCCTTCAGCGCCTCGTAGCGCATGTCGGTGACCAGCCCGCCGTCGTTGTTCGACCCGTCGCCCGAAACGTCCAGGACCTTGCGCTCGGCCTCGTAGGGATTGCGGCCGAACAGCGGAATGGCGTATCGGATGGCGCCGCTGATCGAGGTGCGCCGAGCGATCGAGATCGGGGCGTTGGACAGCCGCGTCGTGAAGGACATGATCGCGGCTTCCGAATCGAGCAGCGTCCAGTCGATCAGCAGACGCTGCACCCAGGCGTCCGACCATTCGTAGTAGGCGACGGCGATGCGGCCGTGGCTGCCGCCCAGGATCGCCTTGACGATCACCGGGTCTCGGAACGCCTGGACATATCCGTCGCGCTGCAGCCTGGCTTCGTCGGGATCGATGCTGCCCGAGATGTCGATCGCCAGCACCAGCGCCAGGTCGACTTCCTTCTTGTCCTGAGTGAACGCGGGCGCACTCGCCGAGAAGGCGACGAGGAGACTGAGGGCGGCACGACGCAAAAGCTTGGCCATGGGCGACTCCGCGGGCGGATGCCGAAGACTAGGCAAGAACCATACCGCCCATCGGAAGCCCCGGCCAGCCGCGCGCTGGACTCAGTTGTGCGGACGCCGCTAGCTTTTGGGACGGATTGCCCGGAGGAAATACATGGACTTGGCCCTCAGCCCGCAGGACGAAGCCTTCCGCGACGAGGTGCGCCGCTTCCTCGACGAGAACCTTACGGACGACTTACGCGAGGCCGGCCGCAAGACCGGCGGCGTGTTCGCCGAGGTCGAGGCCGGCATGCGCTGGCACAAGGTGCTGGCCAAGCGCGGCTGGTCGGCACCGACCTGGCCCAAGGAATACGGCGGCACCGGCTGGAGCGCGACCCAGCGCTACATCTTCGCCCGCGAGTGCATCGCCGTCGACGCACCGCGCATCTTCGCCATGGGCCTGCGCATGGTCGGCCCGGTGATCATGAAGTTCGGCACGCCGGAGCAGAAAGCCAAGTACCTGCCGCGCATCGTGTCCGGCGACATCATCTTCTGCCAGGGCTATTCCGAGCCGGGCTCGGGTTCCGACCTCGCCAGCCTCAAGACGCGCGCCGAGCGCGATGGCGACGACTACGTGATCAACGGGACCAAGATCTGGACGACCGGCGGGCATGTCGCCGACCACATGTTCTGCCTGGTGCGTACCTCGACCGAAGGCAAGCCGCAGGACGGCATCTCCTTCGTGCTGATCGATTCGATGAAGTCGCCGGGCCTCACGGTAAAGCAGATCGTCACCCTGGCGGGCGACCACGAGGTCAACCAGGTGTTCTTCGACAATGTGCGCACGCCGGTGGCAAACCGCATCGGCCCGGAGAATGCCGGCTGGACGGTCGCCAAGTACCTGCTCGAGTTCGAGCGCGGCGGCGAGGGCTACACGCCCAACCTCTATGCCCGCATCGAGGACATCCGCCGCATCGCCCGAGAGGAAGCGGCCGACGGCAACGGTCGCCTGATCGAGGAGCGCACCTTCGCCGAGCGGCTGGCCGAGGCGGAGATCGAGATCCAGGCGTTGGAGATGATCGAGATGCAGGTCCTGTCGGACCTGAGCCGCGGCAAGAACCCGGGCGCGGTCTCGTCGGCCATGAAGATCCGCGGCAGCGAGACCTTGCAGAAGCTCGATCATCTGGGTGTCGAGGCGCTCGCCTGGTACGCAGCGCCCTTCGAGCCCGAGGCGCGGATGCTGGGCCACAACGAGCCGACGGTGACGCCGGAGTGGGGCATCACGGCCATGCCGCTCTATCTCAACAATCGCGCCTCGACGATCTACGCGGGATCGAACGAGATCCAGCGCAACATCATCGCCAAGGCGGTTTTGGGCCTGTAGGGAGGATCAATGCCTGCCGATCCACAGAAGCGGCAGGTGCACGTCTGGTCGTGGAGTCTGGCGTCCGACTTGCTCGGCGGTGCCGCGGCCGAGGCGGTGCTGTCGGACGATGAGAAGGCACGGCAGCAACGCTTCGTTTCGGCGGACCTGCGACGACGCTTCCTGGCGGCGCACGCCGGCCTGCGGCTGGCTCTGGGGCGACATCTGGGCCTCGACCCGAGGGCGCTGTCCTTCGAAGCGAACGAGTTCGGCAAACCCCGCCTGAAAGGCAGCTGGCCCGGTGATTTCAACCTGAGTCACAGCGGGGACCGGGCGGTGCTCGCGGTGAGCGACGATTCGAAGGTCGGCATCGACCTCGAACGCATCCGGCCAATCGAGCACCTGGACCTGGCAAAGCGCTATTTTCATCCCAACGAAGTGGCGGCGATTGAGGCTCCGCGCGACCCCGAAGCACAGCGCCGCGCCTTCTTTCTCATCTGGACGCTGAAGGAAGCGGTCGTGAAAGCCATCGGCGTCGGTCTCTCCATCCCGCTCGACACTTTCGAGGTCTCGATCGCCGCGTCGCAGCCGACGCTGGTTCTCGCGCCGCAGCGCGCGCAGCGGACGTGCTGGCTGCAGTCGACGACTCTGGAGAATTACTGCCTTTCCCTGGCAGTGCCCGGTGTCGCGGACGTCGGACTGATCCACCGCACGGTGTGACTGTTCCTGCCGACGAGGTATTGCAGCGCCGCATCGTCGCCCATCAGCGTGCTGCGGAAGAAGGCGACCTGCAGCCGCTCGATGGACTCGTTCACTGCGGACCTCCGGGAATTGGTGCGGAGCGGCCGGCTCCGGTGCAGCTCGAACAGGCCGTCCGCCAGGTCGTCATGCCCCGCGGGTTCGATCAAGGCCCAGTAGTTGCGCGGCTGTTCCATGCGTCGCCTGTTGCGCGGTATGTCGATCGCACCGATATGGGCGTAGTTGCGCACGACCGGATCGGCCGAGGTCAACTGCGCGTCGGTGGGGAATGCCTCGCGGCTGGACAGCAGGAAGTAGGCCTGCGGACCGATCTGGTCGGCGGTCGGTCCCGACAGTGCGCCGTCGATATTGAGGACGGCGAGAATGCGATGATCCATCAGGCCCGCCTGGATGGCCGCCGCGCCGCCCACCGAGAAGCCCATGGCACCGACATGCGCGAGGTCGAGACGGCGAGCGAGAGCGGAAACCTGGCCGCTTTCGAGGGCGCGCAGGACGTCGACCAGCCGGGTGGCCTGCATGAGGACGTGCCGGCCGGCGCGCTCGATCGTTGCCTTCAGTGCCGCATCGGACCCGAGCTCGACCGACGCACCGCGATCGGGATCGCTGGCGGGGTCGCTCGCGACGTCGTCGCAGCCGACGACCACGAAGCCGTGGCTCGCGAGGTTCTCGACCTGGATGCTGCTTTGCGTGCGCGTCCCGCCCCAGCCCGGAGAATACAGGATGACCGGCGCCGGCTCGCGCGTGCCCAGCGGATACCACACGGCGACCGGCAATGATCGACCGCCGGAATCGCGCAGCACCACTTCCATGTGTCCGACGGACTGCGGTCCTGTCGGCGACGGCCGGCGCGGCACGAACACCAGCACCAGCACCAGCACGAGCAGGCAAGCGAGGACGAGCAGCCCAGCGACCAGCGACAGCCGCATGGCGGTCATGAGCTGCGGCGGCCTTCGATCGCTGCCAGCAGCGGGCCTAGGAACGATGCGATGGCGGCGGCCGGCTTCTCCTGGAACATGTCGAGATGGGCGCTGTCTATGTTGGCCTGGTAGAGCCTGCCGGCCACGATCGATCCCCAACCCATGCGCTCGTCGAACAGCCGACCGCGCAGCGTCTCGGCGCTGCGGAAGAGGACGGCGTCGATGTTGGCGGGTGCCGGCCGATGCGTGTGCGCCGCGTCGCGGATATGGTCGTCGAACCAGCGGCCGGTGAACAGGTCGGCCTCCGTTTCCTCGCCGGACGGCGTCTGGTAGCCGAGACGGCGCTGGATCGGTAGCCAGACCAGATCCTTCAAGCCGATCTCGCCCCTGCGGTACTGCTCGATGCGGTTAAGCCGGGCGCGCGTACGAAGCTGGCGCTGGCGGCGCTCCTGGTTCTTCTGCGACATCGATTCCCGGTAGCCGGGCGCCCAGGTGTCGAACAGGCAGACGAGCTCGATCTTCTCGCCCATGCGCTGCAGCTGTCGTGCGGCCTCGAAGGCCAGCGCGCCGTAGATGCAATGGCCGCCGAGCAGGTAGGGGCCGCTCGGTTGTGCCCAGCGGATGAGCCGCACCACGTAGGTCGCGAAATCGTCGAAGCTGTATCCCGACAGGTCCAGCGGGCCGGCGGGATGATAGGTCTGGATGTCGATGAACGGGCGGTCGGTGCCCAGCGCTCGCGCGAGCTGATAGTATACGGAGCGATTGTTGATCGCGATCATCGGTGTGCGGCGGCCGCCCTCGTGGAAGCGCGCGACCTGCTGTGCCGGATCGTGGACGGGAATGGGCTCGCGATGGGCCGCCGCCTGAACGGCGGGCGCGTCGGTCGGAATGGCTGTGCTGCGCGTGGCAATGCTGCGTAGCGCCGGACAGTCGGCAAGACGAAGCTCAGGCGAGGCCACCAGCGCCTCCAGGCAGGTGCGCCAGCCTTCCAGCAGGTCCTTCACCGTCGAGGCATCGTAGAGGTCGCTGTCGGCCTCGCACGACATGCGCCAGCCTTCGTCGCGCCAGATCAGGAAGAAGTTGAGATCCCACTGCGTGCCCGAGGAGAAAGACGGCAGCGAGAGGAGGCTGAAGCTGCCTTCCTCGCGCTCGGACTCGCGGGTCCCCGAGTAGGATCGGTGGACGACCAGGTTGACGGCGTGAAGCCGCTCGCCGGCGCCATCGGGCAGCTCACCGACAACTGCCTCGAAGGGCAGTCGCTGGTGATGGAGCGCTTCCCGCACTTCGTCGGCCGCCATTCGCGCGAAAGTCAGAAGCGAGGCTTGGGTATCCGCCGGCAGGCAGAGGGTGATCGAGTTGACGGTCGGGCCTACAAGCAATTCGGCCGCCGGCTCCTCGCGATGAGCCACCTGCGATCCGATCACGATCTTCGAATCTCCGGTCACGCGATGCAACAGCAGCGTCAGGGCGGCGACGGCGAGACCATAGAGCGTGAAGCTGTGCCGACTCGCGAAGTCGTCGACGGCAGTGCTGACGCCGGGCGCCAGCAGCAGCGACAAGATGTCTCCGTGGTCGCCGCGACGGTCGGCCGGCCGGTGGTCGGCGGGCACGATCGTGCCGGTGACTCCCTTGAGCTTGCGCTGCCAGTACTGACGGGAATCCTCGAGCGCGCCGCTGGCGAGCAGCTCGCGTTCCCACAGCGCGTAGTCGACGACCTGCAGCTCGGGCTCGGCGTTGCCAGGGGTAGCGCCAGCCTCGATCACCTTCGCCGTCGCCTCGAACTCCGCGACGAGCAGACCGATCGACCAGCCGTCGGCGATCGTCGCATGGAAGGTGAGAAGCAGAATGCTGCGGTCGGGGCCCAGGCGCAGCAGCCCGGCGCGGAACAATGGCGCCACACCGAGGTCGATGGGCCCGACGGCCTCCTGCTTGGCGATCTCTTCCGCACGCGCCATGGCGGAGTCGGCATCGAGCGTCGACAGGTCGATGCTGCGCAGCTTGACCGGGCAGTCCGACAGAATCACCTGCATGGGCACGCCGTCGACTTCGCGCAAGTACGTGCGCAGGATCTCGTGGCGCCGCACGAGAACCTGCAGGGCGCGTTGAGCGACGTCCAGCGTGAGCCGCCCGGTCACCAGCCAGCGCATGGCAACGTTGAGACCGTATGGCCGTCCGGACCGGGCCTGCGACCACAGCCGCTGCTGCAGCAGGGTGCACGGAAACGCGCGACTCTCGGCGTCGAGAAGCGGCGCCTGGTTGTCGTCGGTGCGGCCGGCCATCACGAAGCCACGATATGCCGCCGCGCGCCGCGCCGGAAATCGGTGAGGGCGGGGGCCTTTCTGCGATCGGCATCGCCGGGGCCGCGCCGGCCGTCCCGAACCTTCCGAGCGAGGGCGGCGATGGTCGGATTCTTCATCAGGTCTCGGGCATCGATGGCCATGTCCTGTCGTTGCAGGCGCGCGGCGATGCGGAAGACGTGCAGCGAATCGGCGCCTGCCGAGAACAACGGGTCTTCGAGCCCGAAGTCATTGCGGCCGAGCACCTCTGCCCACACGGCCGCGATGGCGGCTTCGATCGGCGAGCCCGGGCGCTCGGTTACCGGTTCGACCGGCCGCGGCGTCTCGGGCGGCGGCGGCAGGCTGTTGCGGTCGAGCTTGCCCGCAGCCGTGAGCGGCAGGGCATCGAGCACGACCCAGCGGGCGGGCACCATGTAGTCGGGCAGGCGCCGTGCCAGGTCGGCGCGAAGCGCTTCCGGATTGCTGCCGGCCACCGCGACATAGGCCACCAGCGCCGGATCCGGACCGATATCGTGGCGCAGCAGTACCGCGCAGTCGCGTATGCCGGCCGTCCGACGCAGGGCGCTTTCGATCTCCTCGAGCTCGATGCGAAAACCGCGCAGCTTGACTTGGCGGTCGTTGCGGCCGCGCAGCTCGAATTCGCCCGCGGGCAGCAGTCGGGCTTGGTCGCCGGTGCGGTAGAGCCGCCGCGGCGGTCGCCCTGCCAGCGAGACCTCCCGGAAAGACCGAGCCGTCAGGTCCGGTCGGCCGAAGTAGCCCTTGGCGAGGCCGTCGCCGCCGATGAAGAGCGTCCCGAAGGCGCCCGGCGGGACGACGCGATCGTGTTCGTCGAGCACGTAGAGCTCGGTGTTGGCGATCGGCCGGCCGATGGTTATCGCGGCGTCGTCGGCGGCGATTTCGCCGCCTGACGCACAGATCGCCGCCTCGGTCGGTCCATAGAGGTTCCACAATCGCCCGCCGCCGGCCAGCAGCCGGTCGGCGAGATCGCGTGACAACGGCTCGCCGGCGGCGATCATCTTCAGGCCAGGTCGCGCGGTGAAACCAGCCTCGAGCAGCATGCCCCACAGAGTCGGCGTCGCCTGCAGCACCGTGGCCTTCGTCCGGTCCGCCAGTGCCACGAGTTCGAAGCCGGTTCGGACGGTCTCGGAATCGGCAATGACGACGCGAGCCCCGGCGATCAGCGGCATGAAAAGCTCGGGCAGCGACGCATCGAAGGTCACGGCGCTCGCCGCGACCAGCACGTCGTCGGTTGCGATCTCGCACAGCACCGACATGGCGCTCAGCGTGTTGGTCAGTGATCGATGGCCGATCTCGACGCCCTTTGGCTCGCCCGTCGATCCCGATGTGAAGATGACATAGGCCGAGGCATCCGTCGGCACGCGCGGCAGCTCGGGACCGCTGGCCGCCGGCGCGGCGAGCTTGTCGAGGCGAAGCGCGAAGACGCCGGGCGCGATGTCGGCAATCGACTCGTCCTGGCAGACGATGCCGTCGATGCGGGCAGTCGCCGCGATCTGCCGCAATCGCTCGACTGGCTGGCGGACGTCTAGCGGGACATAAGCATGGCCTGCCTTCATCACGCCCAGAAGGCTGACGAGCAGCGCGCAGGACCGATCGATGGCGACGGCAATGCGGCCTCGTCGCATGGGGCTCGCCTGCAACAGCGCATGGGCGAGAGCGGTCGACTGGCGATCGAGCTCGGCGTAGGTCAACGATTCGGTGCCGCCGGCGCAGGCCAGGCGCTCGGGCGCCCGAGCCGCCTGCGCGGCGAACAGGTCGTGGATGCAGTGGTCGCCGGGATAGGGTGCGGCGGTAGCGTTGACGGCGTCGACCACGAAGCGCTGCTGCTCGGCCGACAGGAGTTCGAGCGCCGCGAGCGGCGTTTCGGGCGCAGAGACGATGCTTTCAAGCACCAGCCGGTAGTGCTCCATCCAGCGCGCGATGGTCGCCTCGTCGAACAGGGCGGTGCTGTAGTCGCAGTCGATCCGCAGGCCCGCGTCGGACTCGATGACGTTGACGCAAAGGTCGAAGATGGCGGCGGTCTTTGCGTTGGGCGTGACCTTCACCGAGAGATCGCCGAAGTCGGTCGCCGTCGACAGACGCTCGAGATTGAACTGGATCTCGGTGAGCGGAAGCCGGTCGACAGTGCGCTCGATCGGCAGGGAGCGCACCAGGGTGCCGTAGGTGCACCGGGCATGGTCGAAGCCCTCGGCCAGCCGTTGAGCCGCCGTCCGTACGACCGATGCGAACGGCTTGTTCCAGTCGAGCGGCGAGCGGAAGGGAAGCATGTTCACGCAGTGGCCAACGAGATCGGGCCGATCTTCGACTGCCTGGAGCGCCACCGGGACACCGATCACGACGTCGCTCGTATTCGACAGCCGGCCGATCACGATCTGCAGCGCAGTGAACAGTGTCGAGAAGAGAGTAGCACCGCAGGCCGCCGCAGTCCGGCGCAGCCCGCCAAGGCCTGACGCGTCGACCTGCGTCGTATGAGTGGCGCCGGTGTAGACCCGCTGCTGCGGGCGCGGTCGGTCCGCCGGCAACTCCGGCAAGGGGGGAATGTCCCGGTAGAGCGACGTCCAGTAGGCGAGATCGGCAGCCCGCGCCTCACGCGACGACGCTTCGTCGAAGGCATGGCGTGAGAACGACGCTGCATTGGAGATCGCCACGGGCTGCTTCGCGCGCGCCGCCCGATAGCAGGCGGCGAGCTCCCGCAGGATGATGTTGGTCGACCAGCCGTCGCACACGATGTGATGGGCGGTGAATACGAGGACGTGGCGCCGTGCTCCGAGCTGCACGAGCGCGGCCCGCACCAGCGGCCCGGCCCACAGGTCGAATGGTGTGCGCGCGTCGGCTGCGACGAGGGCCGCAAGGGCGGCGTCGGGATCGGCCTCGTTGCGGAAGTCGTGCGGGCGAAGGATGAGGGCGAGCCGGGGGGCAAAATGCATGCGCTCGTCGTTGCGGCCGACACGGCCACGCAGTGCGTCGTGTCGCGCGATCACCGTATTCAGCGCGGTTTCCAGGGCCAGCTGATCCAACGGGCCATCGAGCGCGATGCTGATCGATTCGTTGAAGGTGCAGGAGGCCTCGTCGCCCATCTGCACTGCCGTCAGGATCTCCATCTGCGGCTCGGTGAGCGGCGCCGAGGCGGCCGGTTCGGAAACCGGCGTCGCTGTGACCGACCTGCTGCCCGCTTCGAGGATCCCGGCAGCCTCGAGGGCATCGAGCGACGTCGTGAACGCGCTTTCGATCGCCGCGATGTCGGCGTCGCTGTGCGCCGTCGTGAGGAAGCAGGGGAAGCCTTCCTGCATATGGATGCCGAGCAGCCGCATCTGCGGCCAGAACAGGGACGCCAGCTGTCCCTCGGCCGCGAAGCTGATGTGAAACCAGCTCGAATAGCCTTCGGCGCGTGTTGCCAGGCCGCGCCGCTCGAGGTCACGATTGAAGGTATCGACGAGCCGGCCCATGCGCTCGCCCAGCCGTTCCTGCAGCGCCGGCCCCTCCGCCCGGAGATGGAGCAGCACCGCCTTGGCCGCGGCCAGCGCCAGAGGGTGCCGCACGAAGGTGCCGGCGACGAAGGTGGCAGCCGTCTCGGGGACGGAATCATCGCCGTAGCGCCAGGTACCGCCGTCCAGCGCGTCCATGAACCGCGCCTTGCCGGCCAGAATTCCGATCGGCATGCCGCCGCCTAAAACCTTGCCGTAGGTCACGAGATCGGCAGCGATCCCGAACACTGCCTGCACGCCGCCCGGGTGAACGCGGAAGCCGGTAACGATCTCGTCGAACACCAGCACCGTCCCGCTGGCGTCGCACAGGGCACGAAGCTTCTTCAGGAACTCGACCGGTCGCAGCGCGGGATGGCGGCTCTGTACCGGCTCGACGAGCACGGCCGCCACGTCCCGCCCGTTTGCCGCGATCCAGTCCAGGCTGCGCTGCTCTCCGTACGGCAGCACGGTCATGTTGGCGACGGAGCCGGACGGGATGCCCGGCGCGCTCGGCAGCGCCTGCGGGCCGGTTCCGCCAATCGCCTTGACCAGCGCCTCGTCGAACTGGCCGTGATAGTCGTTGTTGAACACCACCACCCGCTCGCGGCCGGTGATCGTCCGGGCTACACGCATTGCCGCCATGACCGCTTCCGAGCCGGTGTTGCAGAACGTCACCCGCTCGTTTCCGGTCATGTCTCGGACGAGGGCCGCGACGTCGCCGGCCAAGGGCGTTTGCGGGCCGATCGGAAAGCCGTCCCGGAGTTGCGCGGCGATGGCGTCCGTGACGAACTCGGGCGAGTGTCCGAACATCGTCTGGCCGAAGCCGTTCACCAGGTCGACATAGTCGTTGCCGTCGATGTCGTGGATCTTCGAGCCCTTGGCGGTGTCGGCGACCACCGGATAGACCAGTTCCTTCCATTCGCGCCGGAAGCCCGCGGCGGTTCGCGGATCGGCCAGCACGTCGCGGTCGTGCTGGGTTCGCGCCTTCGATAGCGGCGTGCGCGCATCCAGGCGCTGCGTTAGCGTCCGGATGTAATGCTGTTGCCGCTGCGTCAGCGGCGTGCCCTTGCTTCGCGAGAGGCGCGGCGGGCCGGCGACATCCGGAGTGGGGTCTGCCGCCGGCAACCGCGCCGCTGGAGTCGCGGCGGGCGCCTGTCCATGCAAGGCGCGCAGCTGTTCTGCGAACAGCGCGTGCATGGCTTCGAGCTGCGCCTGGAAGAGTGCCGTGGGCGCGAGAGCCGAGGCTTCCGCGGCGGTCGTCGTTGCTGGTGCCTGTGCCGGCAGAATCGAACAGAGGTATTCGGCCAGCGTCGCCGCCGAGGGCGTCTCCTTCAGCAGTTGCCTGAACGATATCCTGGTCTGGAACTTCTTCTCGATGGCGTGGGCCGCCTGCCCCAGGAGGAGCGAGTCGAAACCCTGCGCGATGAAGTCGGCGTCAGGATCGATGTCGGTGACGCCCGACAGGTCGCGGAATATTTCCACGATCTGGGCGACCAGCGCGGTCGCGCGCGGCGGCGCCGACATCGGAGACGACGCCGCCGGCGCGACAGGTCGCGCGGCCGACGCGGCGTGCCCGCTCGCCGGCTCGATCCAGTGCCGGATGCGCTGGAATGGATAGGTCGGCAGCGAGATCCGGTAACCGCCAAAGCCCGCCGCATTCCAGTCGAGCGGCAGGCCGGCGCTCCACAAGGCAGCTGCTGCATCGGACGGGCCACCGGCGCCGCCGTCCGGCATGCTTGCGGCCACGCCGCGCAGCGCCGTCCGGTCGACGATCTGCGGTGCCAGGGACGACAGGGTGCGTCCCGGCCCGACCTCCAGAAGATACGGCCGGCCATCGCGAACCGCCGTGGCGAGAGCGGCGGCGAAGCGTACGGGCGCCCGGCAATGGCGCACCCAATATTGCGGATCGATGGCCTCCGTCGCGGTGATCCAGCATCCGGTAACGCTGGAGACGAACGGAAGGACGGGCGGCTGCAAGGGGATCGTCTTGGCGCTGACCGCGATCTCTGCCAGTGCCGGCTCGACAGCGCGGGAATGGAAGGCGTGGGAAGCCGCAAGGCGGCGGTACGGCACGTTCTTGCCGGCGAGCCGGGCCTCGAGGGCTTCGATCTCCTGGACCGGACCGGCCGCGACGCAGAGCGACGGCGCATTGACCGCCGCGAGGTCGAGTCCATCGCCAAGCTCGACCTCGAGGTCGTGCTCCGGCAGACGCACCGCCAGCATGGCGCCGGGCGGCATCGCCTGCATGATGCGCCCGCGGGCGGCGACGAGCCGGCATCCTTCCTCGAACGAGAAGACGCCGGCCAGGCAGGCGGCAACGAATTCGCCGACACTGTGCCCGACCATGGACGTCGGCCGCAGGCCCCACTCCATCCAGAGGCGCGCTTGGGCGTACTCGAAGATGAACAGCGCCGGTTGTGCCAGGCTCGTGGCGTCACCTCCGCTGGCGTCGGGGTCGAGCAACTGACCACGCAGACCTGCGCCGACGAGGGGAGCGGCGATTTCGATGCCGTGGTCGATCAGCGCGCGGAAAGTGGCGTGCGACTCGTAGAGATCGCGCGCCATCCCGGGCAACTGCGCGCCCTGACCGGGGAACATGAACACCAGGGGAATCGCATCCTCGGCGGCTCGGAGCGTGGCCGGCAAGGACCGCAGCGCCTCGATCGCCTGCTCGCGGGAGGCGGCGGCGATTGCGGTGCGCTGCTCGAAGGCGCGTCGACCGGTCTGGAGAGTGAAGGCGACATCGTCGAGGGCGACATCGGGACACCCGGCAAGATCGTCGGCAAGCGCGGCCGCCGCTGCGCGCAACGCGGCATCGTTGCGGGCGGAGAGCGGCAGCACGTGGTGACGCCGTGTGCTTGCGCCGGCTCGCTCGATCGGGGGCGCTTCCTCGAGCACGGCGTGCACGTTGGTGCCGCCGACGCCGAACGAGCTGACGCCGGCCCGGCGCGGGCCGTCTTCGGTCGACCACGGCCGGACGGTCGTCGGGAAGTAGAACGGGCTCTTGGAAGCATCGATGTGCCGGTTGAGCCGACGGAAGTTGGCCAGCGGCGGGATTTCGCGGTGATGCAGCGCGAGCGCCGCCCTGATCAGGCCGACGGCGCCGGATGCCGCATCGAGGTGACCGACATTGGCCTTGGCCGAGCCGATCGCGCACGTGGGCTGCTCGACCCGGCGCATGCCGAAACCTTGCTGCAGGCCGGCAAGCTCGATCGGATCTCCCAGCGGCGTTGCCGTGCCGTGGCACTCGACATAGCCGATCGAGCGGGGGTCGACCGCGGCCACTGCAAGGGCGGTCGCGATGACCTCGGCCTGGCCCTGCACGCTGGGCGCGGTGAAGCCGACCTTGCCGCTGCCGTCATTGTTCACGGCGGTGCCGCGGATGACGGCATAGATGTGGTCGCGCTCGGCTACGGCGTCGGCGAGGCGCTTCAGCGCGACGATCGCCACGCCGTCGCCGAAGACGGTGCCGGTCGCATCGTCGTCGAAGGGGCGGCAGGCCCCGTCCGCCGACACCATGCCGCCCTCCTGATGGAGGTAGCCGCGTTTCTGTGGGAAGGTGACCGAGACGCCACCCGCCAGCGCCATGTCCGACTGGCCGAGCAGCAGGCTCTGGCAGGCCTGGGCGATCGCCAGCAGCGACGTCGAGCAGGCGCTCTGCACGGTCATAGCTGGACCGCGCAGGTTGAGCTTGTAGGCGACGCGGGTGGCCAGCGTGTCGGGCAGGGCGCCGAGCAGGGCGTCGTAGGAGCCGACCTGATAGTCGCTGGCGAACCGGCCCGGATCGAGCTGTCCCGCCAGGACGTTGGTCAGCAGGTACGTCGGCATGCTGCTGCCTGCGAACACGCCGATCGCGCCGGGGAAGCGCGCCGGGTCGCAGCCGGCATCTTCGAGCGCCGCCCACGAGCATTCGAGCAACAGCCTGTGCTGCGGATCGGTCAGGGCGGCGACCTTCGGCAGGATGCCGAAGAAGTCCGCATCGAACTGGTCGACATCGCGCAGGATGGCACGGGCACGAACGAAGTTGGGAGCGTTGCGCACCTCGTCGGGAAAGGCGTCCTCGAGCTCGGCGTTGGAGAAGCGCGTGATCGACGTCGCGCCGCTCCTCGCGTTGGCCCAGAACTGCCTGACGTCGTCGGCACCCGGAAACCGCCCGGCCATGCCGACGATGGCGATGGCATTGTCGGGAAGGCTCATCGCGGCCTGGCCTTGTGCAGGCGCTGCAGGGCAGCCGCTTGCCCTCGCGCCCGACGCTGGGCTTCATTGGCGATCGATCCGAGGCCGCCGTCGAGGGCGCGTGCCAGGTCGCGGATCGTGGGATGGCGGAACAGCGCGAGCACTTCGACCTCCGGCCAAGTCCGGGCGATCGAGGCGTGCGCCTCCATGAGCTTCAGCGAGGTCGCGCCGAGCTCGAAAAAATTGGTGGCGATATCGATGCTGTGCACACCGAGCACGCGGGCGAAGATCCTGCTCAGCGTCCGTTCGGTCTCGCTGGTCGCGGGCACGACCGGCGACCGCTCGACCGCGGCACGCGCCGCCAGCAGGTGCTGGTCGATCTTGCCGTTGGCGGTGAGGGGAAATTCGTCGTGCGCCACGATTCGCGACGGCCGCATGTAGGGCGGCAGGGTCTGCATCGCCTGCGCGTTCACGGCGGCAACGGCCGCCGGCCCTTGCCCGGCAGTGGCGGGTTTGACGTGGGCTGTCAGGAACACGGTGCCGGCGTCGCCCCTCGTCGCCGTCACCACGGCGTCGCTGATGCCGGCGCAGCGCCGGATCGCCTCTTCGATCTCGCCGAGCTCGACCCGCTTGCCGTCAACCTTTACCTGCCGGTCGTGGCGGCCGACGAAGTCGAGGTTGCCGTCCGGTCGGCGACGCACGAGATCGCCGGTGCGGTACAGCTTTCTGCCCGGACACTGCGGATCGGGCACGAATTGCTCGGCCGAGCGCATCGGATCGCCGACGTAGTCGACCGCGAGCCCGAGTCCCCCAGCATAGAGCATGCCGGTCTCGCCGTCGCGCACCGGCCGCATGTCCTCGTCGAGCAGACGCACGTAGGTGCCCTCGATCGGCACACCGATCGGCACCGGCCCGCCATTCCAGCCTTGGCGCGGAACGCGATAGCAGCACGTGAATGTCGTGTTCTCCGTCGGCCCGTAGCCGTTGATCAGCTGGCATCGCGGCAGGGCCGCGACGGCGCGCATGACGTGACTGGGCGACAGGACATCGCCGCCGGCGAGAAGCTGACGAAGCCCCGACAAGGCCTCGAGCTCCTGGTCGACCAGCGCCCGGAAGAGGCCGGCAGTGAACCACGCCGTCGTCACGCCTTCGCACCGGATCGTGTCGGCGATGAACTCGAGGGAAGGGCGGTCGTCGGTGACGAGAACCGCCCGGGCGCCGTGCAGCAGGGTTCCCCAGATCTCGAACGTGCTGGCGTCGAACGACAGCGGCGCGTTGTGGAGGAAGACCTCGTCGGCGCCGAAATGGGCGTAGTCTTGACCGGTGACCAGGCGCACGATGGCGCGATGTGGAACGCGAACTCCTTTTGGACGGCCGGTCGAGCCCGACGTGTACATCACGTAGGCGATGTCATCGGGATGCGCGCTCTCATCGAGGGCGATGTCGCACTCATCACGGCTGAGGTCGATCGCATCGGAGAGGTTGAGCGTGGGGGCCGAGAGCGTGCCGGCGTCGCGGTTCGCCGAAAGGATCAGGTCGGCCCGGCAGTCCTGCACGATGGAAGCGAGGTAGCTCTCGGGACTTGCCGGATCGAGAGGGACATAACCGCCACGCAACTTCACCGTCGCCACGATGGCGATCAGCGACGCCAGCGAGCGGCCGGCGTGGAGGCCGATCAGGCTGCCCGGCCCCGCGCCGCGCCGCAGCAGGAAGCGGGCGAGCCGGTTGGAGCGGCGATCGAGCTCCTCGTAGGTCAGGCTGGTTCTGCCCTCGACGGCGGCCACGGCCGGTCCTGCCGCGCGCACCGCAACGGCAAAGCGGGCGGTTATCGCCTCGCCGGAGGTCGCGAAATCAAGGGCGCCCTGCTCGACGGACGCGAGGATTGCTGCTCCAGGCGGTAACCCAAGCGTTGATCTGACCATGATGACGCGTTCGAACCAAGACGCTTGAAGTCACCCCGGAACCAAGTTCTGGAGAGCTTTTCCGTCCACCCCAATTTCCCAGCGCAACGCTTAGCAATTCTGGCTCGAAAATCAATGTAGTCAGGCGGTTCCGGCGCCACTTTCCCATGTTCTTGCGTAAGCCTGGCACGGTCGTGCGGGAACGCCCGCGAACGGCTGGCGTTGGCCGCTATATGAAGAGCAGCGCGTTGCCACGGACGATCATGGGGTACGTGGTCCGCAGCTCGGGTCGCCATCAGATCGCGCTCGCCGTGCTGTCGGTAGCGGTGTTCGGGCTCAGCAGCGTTCCCCTCGAACTGCAGCGCCGGGTCGTCAACGACGCCATCAAGAGCGGCGCCACCGAGACCATCTTCTGGCTTGCCATGGTCTATGCCGGCGTCGCCCTGCTCGAGCAGGCCCTGAAGATGGTACTGAATGTCTACCGCGGCTGGGTGAGCGAGGACGCCGTCCGCACGCTTCGCAAGACCCTGGAGGATGTGGAAACGAGGGAGCACTGCGGGCGTGATGCGACCGGCACGCGCGCGGCGATGGCGGTGGCCGAGGCCGAGCCGATCGGCGGGTTTGTCGGCATGGCGATCTCCGAGCCGCTCCTGCAGACCGGTATCCTCCTGAGCGTGATCGGCTACATGGCCTGGCTCGAGCCCTGGACGCTGCTGCTGAGCCTGGGCTACCTGTTGCCGCAGGCGCTGTTCGTGCCGCCCATGCAGCAGGCGATCAACCGCCGTGCCGAGGATCGCATCAAGACGCTGCGCCGGGTCAGCGGCGACATCGTCGAGAGCGGCACGCCCGACGATCGGCGCATCGAGCGCGTGTTCGGCCTCAACATGGGCATCTACAAGCTGAAGTACGGCATGAACCTCGGCATGAACCTGATGTACGCCTTTGCTGTGGCGGCTGCTCTCGGCGTCGGCGGCTGGTTTGCCGCGAGCGGCCGCATTGACGTCGGCACCGTGGTGGCCGTGGTCTCGGGCCTCGGCAAGCTCAAGGATCCATGGAGCGATCTGGTGAGCTGGGGCCGCGAGCTTTCGGTCGACAGCGTGAAGTACCGGCTTTTCGTCGATGCGGTTGGCCGGCAGGGACTTGCAACCGCCTGAACAAACCTCACATTTAGCAGGTTATGGCTGATCCCTATTCCGTCCTTGGTGTCCCGAGGACCGCCTCGGACGATGATATCCGCAAGGCGTTCCGCAAGCTCGCCAAGAAGCACCATCCAGACCTCAATCCCGGCGACAAGGCGGCCGAGGCCAAGTTCAAGGAGATCTCGCAGGCCAACGACATCCTGTCAGATTCCGAGAAGCGTCGCCGCTTCGACGCCGGCGAGATCGACGCTACCGGACAGGAAGTGCCGCCACGCGGCTTCTACCGCGACCATGCCGGCGGCTTCGGCGGCGCCAAGTACGAACGGTCAGGCGGCGAGGAGGCCTTTGTCGACATGGGCGACATCTTCTCCGAAATGTTCGGCCGCGCGCGAGGCGGCCGTGCCGGCGCCGGTGGCTTCTCATTCCGCTCCGGCGGTGGCGAGGGTTTCGACATGGGCGGCATGCCTGTGACCTACAGCCTGCGCGTGCCGTTCCTGGTCGGCGCACGCGGCGGCAAGCAGCGCGTCAACCTGCCGGATGGCAAGACGCTCGACATCGACATCCCGGAGGGCACGAGCGACGGCCAGACGCTCAGGCTGAAAGGGCAGGGCATGCCCGGCGCCAAGGGCGGTCCGCCGGGCGACGCCTATGTCGAGATCCATGTCGATCCGCACGCCTTCTTCGAGCCGCGCGACAACGACATCCATGTCGAGCTTCCGGTGACGCCGACCGAGGCGGTGCTGGGCGGTCGCATCCGCGTGCCGACGGTGGGCGGGCCGGTCATGCTGAACGTGCCGGCCGGTTCCAACACCGGCACGTCGCTGAGGCTGAAGGGCCGCGGCCTGCTCGACCGCAAGTCGGGCCAGCGCGGCGATCAGTACGTCAAGCTCAAGATCGTGATGCCCGACAAGCCGGACGACACTCTGAAGGAGTTCCTGGAGAAATGGGAGGCGGGCCGCGGCTACGACCCGCGCAAATCGATGGAGCAGTTCACATGACCACGCTCGAGGAACTGCTGCGTGCGCATGGCAACATCACGACCGTCCACGTCGAGCGTTGGGTGGCGCGAGGCCTGCTCCGTCCTGCGGCCCGGGGCCAGGACTGGGTCTTTGAGCCGGTCGACGTCGCGCGCGCCCAGCTTCTCGCCGACCTGACGGACCAGATGGGCTTCGACGACGAGGCAGTCGAGACCGTGGTCGACCTGCTCGACCAGGTGCACACGCTGCGTCGCCAGCTCCATCAGCTCGGCCTGGCGATCGGTCAGCAGCCGACCACGACGCGTCAGTCGATCGCCGTAGCTCTGAAGGACCTTGGGGACCGCTGAGTGCGGCAACGCCGCGCGTCAGGAGGCCGCCCGGCCGAGGCCTCGGACGTCATCGAGCACCCGGCGAATGGACTCCTGGCCGCGCGTGGCGACACTGCCGATCACGGTGGCGCGCACAGGTGAAAAACCGACGAAGCCCAGGATATTGCGCTGGAGGTTCTTCAGGCCGTGAGCGCGGAAGTACCAACGATAGATCAGCGCTGGCATGCCCATGGTCACGATAATGCGCGCCGAGCGGTTCCTGAGATGCATGACGGGAAAGCCGCTTGGCCGGTAGCTGTAAGCGAAGCCCGGCCTCAGCGCCTGTTCGAAGAAGGCCTTCAGCAACGCGGGCATGTCGCCCAGCCAGAGCGGGAAGATTACCACGAGGTGCTGCGCCCATCGCAGATGTTCCTGGGCCTGGGCGATGGCTGGCGGGGGAGAACCCTTTTCGAAGTCCACCTGCGAGCGCAGCAAAGTGAAGTCCAGGCCAGCCACATCGAGCCGCCGCACGTCGTGGCCCGCCGCTCGCGCGCCGTCGTCGTAGGCTTCGGCCAGGGCATGGCACAGGCCCCGGTTTCCCGGGTCGGGATGACCGTTCAGGATCAGCACGTTGCGTTTCATGGCGCGATATCGCCATGAAGCCAGCAACGCGCCTTGATTCAGATCACGGAGCGGTGGTCAGGCGTCGCCAGGCAGCCGCGACTGCATCGACGGCTGCGGCATCGGCGATCATGCCGAGATGGGTTTCGTTCGGCACGATGGTGAGGTTGATACGGGGATTGACCGTTTTCAGCATCGGCTCGAACTGGTCGGCGTTGAACAACTCGTCGTCGGCACCGATGACGACGGTCGTGGGCGCTGCGATATGCGCCAGCACGGCGCGCCAGTCCTGACCAAGCTGAAGGCTCGCTGCGAGCCGGAAGGTGTAGACCGGCGTGCGGGTGTTGCTTGGCTTGGCGTCGGTGGCAAAGTGGATCACCGGCAGGTCCTGGAACCACGCCAGCCCGGCGCGCGCGAGCAGCGACAGGGCGATAAGGCGTGGCACTGCTACGCCCGCCCAGCCGCCCGCGTTCGGCTTGTTGGTGGGCGAGTCTTGGCCGATATAGGGCGAGATCGCGAGATAACCGTCGAACAGCCGGGCCTCGCGACCGCCGGCGATGCGCAACGTGAAGCCGCCGCCGGAAGAGAAGCCCATCAGCGTGCGATGCACGCCGGGTTTGTCCAAGCCAAGGCCTTTGACGAAGTCGGCAAGGTCGTCGTCGAGCTGGCCGAGATAGGAGACGTCGCCGTTGGCCGTGCCGCTGCCGCCATGGCCGCGCAGATCGATGGCATAGACGCTGGCACCTGCCGCCTGCAGTGCCTGGGCGAGCTTCAGCATCGAGACGTCCGTGCCGCTCGAGCCGTGCACCAGGACGACGGCCCGATCGGGACGACCGGGATAGAGACGGTAGTTGAGGGGAGCGCCGTCTCGCGCCTTCAGTGTCTGTGCCTTCGGCAGCTCGGCGAAGTTCCACTGGGCGATGCCGGGGATCGAGTTGCCGGCCGCCAGCACCGGCGGCGCCTTCGGTGAGTCGAAGGCTATGACGGCGGCGAAGGCGCCAACGACGATGACGACGAGCAGGCCGACGGCGATGAGGGGGCGACGAGGCATCAGGTGACTATCGGGCCGCGTGCATTCGCGATCCATTGCCGTTTCGCGAATTCGCGGTGCATTTCACGAAGCGTGTTCTTGCTGGGATGGCGGGCCAGAGGCTTGCCCTCGCTTAGCGCCCGTTTATCGCCCGCCACACTTTATGCGAGGTGATCGGCATATCGAGATGGCGCACGCCCAGCGGGCGCAGCGCATCGAGCACGGCGTTGCCGATCGCCGCGGGCGCGCCGTTGGTCGGCAGCTCGCCGACGCCTTTCAGCCCCATGAAATTGTTGGGCGAGGCCGTGGCGATGGTCTCGACCTGCAGGGAAGGGGTGTCGTCGGCGCGCGGGAGGGCGTAGTCCATCAGGGTGCCGCTCAGGAGCTGGCCGCTGTCCTCGTCATAGACCGCCTCTTCCATCAGGGCGTTGCCCAGCCCGTGGACGATGCCGCCATGGACCTGGCCTACCAGCAATCGAGGATTGACCACGGTGCCGCAGTCGACGACCTCGATCAGGCGATCGACGCGTACCTCGCCGGTGTCGGCATCGACCTCGACCTCGCAGACCATGACGCCCGTGGGGAAAGACTCGATCTTGTCCCCGAACAGAGCATCGCCGGCGAAGGGCCTGGCTGCCGCCAGCTCGAACAGGCCGATGCGCCGGTCTGTGCCGACGACCTCGAAACTGCCGTCGCGATAGGCGATGTCGGCCGGGGCCGTCTCCAACCGCTCGGCGGCGAGGTCGCGGCCACGCTGGATCACGACGTCGGCTGCGCGCTTCAGTGTCGTGCCGCTGATGATGGTCGAGGAGGAGCCGCCGGTGCCGCCGCCGTGCGGGATGGTGCGCGTGTCGCCTTGGCGAATCTCGATCCGCTCCATCGGCACGCCAAGCGAGGCCGCCAGGATCTGGGCGAACACCGTCTCGTGACCCTGACCCTGGCTTTGGGTGCCCACGCTGGCGACCAGCCGGTCGGGCTCGACCTGCACCACGACATGCTCGTCGGCAATGCCGCCGGTGCCGTGCAGATGGCAGGCGAGCCCCAGTCCGCGCCGCTTGCCCGCGGCTTCGCTCGCCGCACGGCGCGCGGCGAAGCCCGTTTCGTCGGCGGCTTTCAGAGCGGTTTCGAACAGGCGTACGCAGTCGGCCGCGTCATAGGCGTAGCCGCTCGCGGCGGCGTAGGGCATGTCAGCCGCGGTGAGCAGGTTCAGTCGGCGCAGCTCGGCCGGCGTGCGGCCGCTCTCGTGGGCGGCGAGGTCGACCAGTCGCTCGAGCAGGAACAGCGCCTCGGGCTTGCCGGCGCCGCGGATGGCGTCGACCGGCACGGTGTTGGTGAAGGCGCAGTCGAAGTCGATGCGGATCGCCGGGATGCGATAGAGGCCGGAAATGACCTTGGCCAGGCCGGTGGTCGGAATGGTCGGTGCGAACATTGAAACATAGGCACCGTAGTTGGCTTGCGCCGTGACGCGTAGCGCCAGGAACTTGCCTTGCGCGTCGAGTGCGAGTTCGGCCGTCGCCACGAGGTCTCGCGCATGGCTGTCGCTCTGCGCCAGTTCGGTCCGGTCACAGACCCAGCGCAGGCCGTGCTTGAGCTTGCGCGTTGCCCAGGCGATCAGGGTCGATTCGGCATAGATCGGATACTTCGGCCCGAAACCGCCGCCGACATCTTCGGTCACGAGCCGGAGCTTGTCCTTGGCAATATTCAGCACGCGCTCGCACATCAACCGGTGCGGGATCTGCACGCCCTGAGAGGCGAAGGTGACGGTCACGATGTCCTCGGCCGCGTCGTAGGCCGACCACGCCGCGCGCGTCTCCATGTAGTGCACGATCTGGCGCGGTGATCGGATGGAGAGGGTCGAGACGTGCGCCGCGCGCGCGAACGCGGCGTCCGTCGCTGTTCCATCACCCTTGCCCCATCGGCACATCAGGTTGCCGGCCACGTCGTCGTGGACCAGCGGCGCACCGGGGGCGAGGGCCTGGGCGACCGTGATGACGGCCGGCAACGTCTCGTAGTCGATGGCCAGTATCTCGGCCGCGTCGCGCGCCTGGTCCAGCGTGCCGGCCACGATCATGGCGACGATGTCGCCGACGTGGCGCACCTTGCCCGGTGGCATCGGCAGGTGGGCAGGTTCGCGGTGACGGTTGCCGCCTTCGTCCTTGATCTCGCTGATCGCCGGCAGATGGCCCACCTTGTCGGCCAAGAGGTCGTCGGCGGTGTAGATCGCCGCGACGCCGGGCGTGGCCAGGGCCGACGCCTTGTCGATGCCGGCGATGCGCGCATGGGCGTGCGGCGAGCGCACGAACAGGACGGCGAGCGCACCGGGCGGCGCGGTGTTGTCGGCATAGCGGCCGCGGCCGGTCAGCAGGCGGCGGTCTTCACGTCGGTGCAGCGGCTGGCCGAGCGTCACGGGAGCATTCATGACGTCGGGTATACCGGCTTTTGCCCTCGGCCCGTGACGACGAAAATCTTAGCCTCAGATTACTCCTGTTCTGCCTGCGGTCGCCCTTGCAGCCGGGCCATCGGCATGGCAACTCGGTCGCCATGGATAGCTTCCTGGGCCTGATCAGCGTGTTTGCCGTCTTCATCCCGGCTCTCATCCTGCCGGGGCCGGATTTCGTCGCCGTCGTGCGTTCGTCCATGACCCATGGCACGCGCGCCGGCCTGCTGACGACGCTCGGCGTGTCGACCGGCCTCTGCATGTACGCCACGCTCAGCCTTTTGGGGCTGTCGGCCATCCTGGCGGAATACCAGTGGCTCACCTGGACGGTGAGGGTGCTGGGCGGCTGTTACCTCGCCTATCTCGGCATCAAGCTCCTGCGCGCCAAACCGCAGACCATCGACCTCGATCAGCAGCCCAGGCGACCGGCCGGAAAGCGCGCGATGCTGTTCGGCTTCCTGGTGACGCTTACCAATCCCAAGGCGATCGTGCTGTTCGCCAGCGTATTTGCCACGGGCGTCACGGCCTCGACACCGATCTGGCTGATGGTGCTGATGATCGGCCTCGTGACGACGTCGTCCCTTGTCTGGTATTCCTGCGTCAGCCTGTTCATGTCCTCCGGCCCGGTGATGCGGCGCTTCCAGAACGCGCGGCACTGGATCGAGCGGGCGGCGGGCGTCTGCTTCATCGGCCTCGGCGGCAAGGTTCTGGCCGACGCCGGGAGACCGATATCGTAAGCTTGCGTTGTTTGAGTGCCGGGCTTTCCACTGGACGAAGGGTATCCTGCCATGTCCGCGCCGCCACCGAATCGCAATCCAGCCTTCGAAGCCGTCGTCAGGCGGCTGCTTGCCAGACGGCCGCCGCAGCCAAGAAGCGCGCCCGGCAAGAGCCAGGCGCGGTCCTCGTCGAGAAAGAAATCTCGGGCGGCCTGAGGCCTACGCGGCCAGCGCGTCGCTGATCACCTTCAGCGCCGTGTCGATGTCCTTGCGGTTGACGTCGAGATGCGTCACCGCGCGGATGCGCGTTGCGGTGTTGGCGCCAATGCCGACGCCGCGTTCGCGGCAGGCATCGACCAGGCGGGCCGAGGTCCACCCCGGCTTGGTGATCTCGAAGAACACCAGGTTGGTCTCCATGCGCGGCACGTCGATCTGGATGCCCTTGATGTTGGCCAGCCCCTCGGAGAGATGGCGCGCATTGTCGTGGTCCTCGGCCAGGCGGTCCCAGTTGTGGTCGAGCGCATAGAGCGCCGCCGCAGCGATGACGCCGGACTGGCGCATCGAGCCGCCCAGCATCTGCTTCTGGCGCCATGCTTCCTTGATGAACTCCTTGGACCCCGCGAGGCTGGCGCCGACCGGCGCTCCCAGGCCCTTGGTGTAGTCGAGCCACAGTGAGTCGACGCAGGCCGCGTAGTCGCTCGCCTTGACGCCCGACTTCACCGAGGCATTGCAGAGGCGCGCGCCGTCCATGTGCAGGGCGACGCCCGCCTCGCGCGCGACCTTGGTGACGCCCTGCATGGTGGCGAGCGGCCAAACCGTGCCGAAGCCGCCGTTGGACGTGTTCTCGATCGACACCAGGCGCGAGCGCGGGGCGTTGCGGCTGTTGGGATCGCGCAGCGCGGCCTTGACCTGGTCGCCGGTGAACACACCGTTGGGCCCTTCGATGGCGCGGATCATGACGCCTGCGTTGGCGGCCGGGCCGCCGGTCTCGGCATTGATGATGTGGGCTGTGCGGTCGGCGATCACTTCGTCGCCCAACCGGCAATGAACGCGGATGGCGATCTGGTTCGCCATGGTGCCGCTCGGCAGGAAGACCGAGTCCTCCTTGCCCAGGAGCTCGCAGACGCGCTCGCGCAACCGATTGACCGTGGGGTCTTCCATCTTCTGCTCGTCGCCGACCTCGGCGTCGGCCATGGCCTTCCGCATGCCGGGCGAGGGTTTGCTCTTGGTGTCGCTGTAGAGATCGATGAAACGGTTTTGCATGGCGTGTGGTGTTCTCCTGAGCCACCATAGCGGCAATCCGCGGAGGTAGGAAACATGAGCCAGTTTGCGGCCCAGCCCGCAGCTTCGGTAATGCCGGAAGAGCTGCTCTACGGCGTCGACGGTGCCATCGCCACCATCACGTTGAATGCGCCTCAGCGCATGAACACCATTTCGGGGCCCATGCTGAGGCAGCTCACCGATGCATTGGTGCGGGCCAACGAGGATCGCGACGTGCGGGTCGTCATCCTGACCGGCACCGGCCGCGCCTTCTGCGCCGGCCTCAATCTCGAGGCGCAGAGCAAGGGCAACGACAATCTCAGCGTCGGCTCGGGCGCCACGCCGACCAGCATCGACCTGCGCAACACGCCGCCGCCCGTACTGCACGCCATGGACAAGCCGGTGATCGCCGCGCTCAACGGCTCGGCCGCCGGCTACGGCCTCGACCTGGCTTTGGGCGCCGACATCCGCGTCATGGCACAGTCGGCCAAGCTCGCCGCGTCCTACGCCAAGCGCGGCGTGCTGCCGGAATCGGGCGGCACCTGGTACCTGCCGCGTATGCTGGGCTGGGCGAAGGCCGCCGAGCTCATCTTCACCGGCCGCACGCTCAACGCCGCGCAGTCGCTGGAAATCGGCCTGGTGAACAGGGTCGTGCCCGACGCCGAGGTCTTGGGCGCCGCGCGCGAGCTCGCGCTCGAGATCGCGGCCAACGCACCGCTCGCCATCCAGGCCGCCAAGCGCATGATGCGCATGGCCTGGAACGAGCCATTCAACGAGCATGTCCATCATGTCTTCCTGCAGCTCCTGCCGTTGATGCAGACCGAGGACATGAAAGAAGGCGTCAAGGCGTTCCTGGAAAAGCGCGAACCCAGATTTAAGGGACGCTGATTGCGCTCCGCTTCGCTTCGGTCGGGATGACGGAAGGAGAGTGACCCGATGAAATTCACCTGGTTCCATCTGATGCCCTGGCCGCACATGCCGGACGATTTCCGGCAGAAGCACCGCTCGGTATGGGTCGACCTCCCCAGCCGCATGTACGAGCCCGAGCTCGGCCACATCGCCTATCATCAGTATCTCGACCAGCTCGAATATGCCGAGTCCGTCGGCTTCGACGGCATCGGCGTCAACGAGCACCACGCCAACGCCTACGGCCTGATGCCGTCGCCCAACATCATGGCGGCGACGCTGACGCGGCGGACCTCGAGGGCGGCCCTTGTCGTGCTGGGCAACTCGATCGCGCTCTACAATCCGCCGCTGCGCGTGGCCGAGGAGATGGCCATGCTCGACGTGCTGTCGGGTGGGCGGCTGGTCGCGGGCTTCCCGGTCGGCACGTCGATGGACACCAACTACGCTTACGGCACCGTGCCGGCGCTGACGCGCGAGAAATACGCCGAGGCGCACGAGCTGATCCGCAAGGCGTGGGCGGCCGACGAGCCGTTCGCCTTCAACGGCCGCTACACCAAGCTGCGCTACGTCAATTGCTGGCCCAAGCCCATACAGCGGCCGGCGCCGCCGATCTTCATTCCCGGCGGCGGCTCGGTCGAGACCTACGATTTCTGCCTCGACAACACCTATTCGTATTCCTACCTCAGCTATTCGGGCTATCTGCGCGCCAAGCTCCTGATGGAGGGTTATTGGAAGCGCGTGGCCGAGCGGAAAGCCGACGAATCGCCTTACCGCGCGGGCTTCGCCCAGGTGATATGCGTCGCCGACACCGACGCCGAGGCCGAGCGGCTCTACTGGCCGCACGTGAACTATTTCTACAATCGCTGCCTGCACGTCTATCCCGGCTTCGCCGACGCACCGGGCTATCGCACGGTCAAGACCATCCAGACCGGCGCGCTGTCGCAATTCACCCAGGCCGCCGCGCGCAACTACCCCAACATGACGTGGAAGGACCTCGTCGACGGCCGCTACGTGGTCGCGGGCTCGCCCGAGACGGTGCGCCAGCAGATGGAGGAGCTGATCAAGACGCTGCGGGTGGGCAACATCTTCTGCCTGATGCATGTCGGCAACATGCCCAACGACAAGGTCCGCTACTCCACGACCTTGTTCGCCGAGAAGGTGATGCCGCATCTGCGCAACCTGTGGCCCGAGTGGAAGAACCACGACGACCGCTTCTGGATGCATCCGATGAACGAACCCGTACCGCTGAAGGTCGCCGCGGAATGAAGACGCGTTTTCTCACGCTCAGGCCCTCGGGCATCCGCATCCAGGTCGTCGAAGCCGGAAGGGGCAGGGACCTCCTCTATCTCCACGGCGCGGGCGGCCATATGCCCGCCGATCCGCTGATCGCGGCCCTCGCCACCAAGTATCGGGTCATGGCGCCGCTGCTGCCGGGCTACGGTCAGTCGACGGGCGAGGACGAGCTGCGTGACATGCTCGACATCACCCTGCACGGGCTCGACGTTCTCGATGCGTTGAAGCTCAGGAAGCCGATCGTCGTTGGCCATTCGATGGGCGGCATGATCGCGGCCGAGATGGCGGCGATCGCGCGCACCGAGGTCGCCAACCTCTGCCTGCTGGCGCCCGCCGGCTTGTGGCTGGACGACCATCCGATTACCGACATCTTCTCCAAGCTTCCCTACGAGCTGCCGGGGTTGCTGTTCCATGACGCAAAGACCGGCGGCCGGCTCCTGGCGTCGGGCGGCGACATGAACGACCCGGAATTCCTGAAGCAGTTCCTGGTCATGAACGCGCGCCGGCTGGGCATGGCGGGCAAGATCCTTTTCCCCATCCCGGACCGTGGCCTCAACCAGCGCCTGCAACGTATAACGGCAAGGACGCTCATCGTATGGGGAGCGCAGGACGCGCTGATCCCGCCGGTCTATGGCCCTGCCTTCAAAAAGGCGATTTCCAAATCGAAGTTGGTCAAGATCGCTAAGGCCGGGCATGCTGTGGGGCAGGAAAAGCCAGCCGCCGTGTTCAAGGCGATCAGGGAATTCTTCTAAGGGAGACGAGAGCGATGCTGAAGGGTGCAATTGTCGGTGTGTTGGCCGGTCTGCTGGTCGCGGGCGCCGCCCAGGCGGAACCGGTCGTCTGGACCTGGACCGGCTATGGCAAGAACGTTCCCGGCAGCTCCAAGTGCCCGACCTACAAGATGGTGATCGACGTCACAGTCGACGGCGACGCGGTCAAGGGAAGATTCCAGCAGGAAGGCCGGCCCGAGCGCGGCTTCGAGACGACGCTCGGCAAGAATGGCGCCATAAAGACGGCTGCCCTGGTGGGCGGCGGCAACATGATGGACGTCATCGGCCAGATCAAGGAGGGCGACTCCAAGATCAAGCTCTATGGTTACTGCGAGTTCGAAGGGGCGCTGACCAAGAAGAAGTCGGGTAGCTGATCCAAGGCTTCTTCGGCCAAGTAACCGGCTGGCGACAGCCGCCATTTCTTTCGACGACGCGGCTCTTGTACGGTCCGGGTCACGACAGTTCTGCCCCTTGTCGATATGAGCACAGGGGTTTGAAAATATGCGCAATATCGGTGCCGCCGTTGGCGCCGTCCTGGTGGTTGCCGGGTGTGCGCAAGCGCCGGTCCATCCGCTACCCGATGCGGCCCGGCGCAGCGTCACTACCATTTCCGGCGACGTTTCCGGTTTCAAGCACGCCGATACGTCGAAGCTCGGTGCGCGTGGAAGTGCCGAGGGCGCGCAACTCGGCGCCCAGCAGGGGGCGTCGTTGCTGCCCGGGGCCGGTGGAATCCTGGGACTTGCTGTGATGGGGGTGGGCGCCATCGTCGGCGGCGTGAAAGGCGCCAGCGAGGCCCAACGCGAGGATCTGGTCGACCAAACCCGCGTCTTCCTGCGGACGGCGATCGAGGATACCGACTTCACCGAGCTGCTTCGGGCGCGGCTCGCGTCGTCGAAGGCGGCCGGCGACGTCGAGGTCATCAACGTGACGTCCCACGCGATGCCGCTGCCGGCGGTGCCGGCGCCAGGGTGCCGGATCATTTCCTGGTCATCGAGTATCAGTTGGGCCTGAAGCGCGAAGATCTGGTCAATCCCAAGGTCGGCATCATCGTGCTTGCGCCAAGGTGCGCGACGCCGGCGCGAGCCAGCAGGTTCACCAAGCGATCTGGGCGTATTGCGGCGCGCGCTACCATTTCGTCCAGATGGCCGCCAACAACGGTGCTGCGCTGCGTGCCCAGATCGACGTGGCGGCCACGGTGCTGGCTGAGGCGATCCTCTATGACCTCTATGTCAGCAAACGCCCCCGGCATCTCCTGTTCAACAGCGCCTGCATGGACTTCAGCGACTTGCCGAGCGGGATCGGTCGCCGAGCCGTTTCGTCGCGTTCGTGATCTCGTATAGGCGGCGGCGCACGGGAAGGCTAACCTTGGGCCGCTGAGTGCTGTCGGGGGAGCCGAGATGACATCCGCAAGACTTGCCGCTGCCGCCATTGCCGTGGCGGCGTGTCTCCCTGGTTTGCCCATGGCCCAAGCCGCGGACGGCTTCGACCTGGTGGTGCTGGGCGCGCTGGGCGGCATCCAGGACGGCAACCTCACCGCTTCGCTGATCCATCCGCATGGCGACAACCGTGGCGTAACCTGCGACGCCGGCACCCTGGTGAACGGCCTGCGCGTGGCCGAGGAGAAGGGCGCCTTCGCCAATGTCGCGGTGCCGGCTGATTCGCCGCAGAGCCGCGTCGGCTACATGCTCACCAATGCGATCAAGGGCTACTTGATCAGCCACGCTCATCTCGACCATGTCGCCGGCCTGATCGTCGCCTCGCCCGACGACAGCAAGAAGCCGATCTACGCCCTGCCCTCGGTCGGCACCGATCTCGTCGAGACCTATTTCAATTGGCGCGCCTGGCCAAACTTCAGCGATCGGGGCAAGGCCCCACAGCTCAAGAAATACGCCATGGTTGAGCTGACCCCCGGGAAGGCGGTGCCGATCGCCGACACCGCCATGACGGTGACCGCCTTTCCGCTGGCCCATGGCGGCATGGAATCGACGGCCTTCCTGCTGGAGAGCGGCGGCGACGGCATCCTCTGCTTCGGCGATACCGGCCCCGACGCGGTCGAGAAGGGCACGCGGCTCGCCGACGTCTGGGCGGAGGTGGCCGAGTACGTCAAGCAGAAGCGGCTCAAGGCCATAGTGATCGAGGTGTCCTACACCAGCGACCGGCCCGACAACCTGCTGTTCGGCCATCTCACGCCGCGCTGGCTGATGGAGGAACTGCGCAAGCTCGACGGCCTTGCCGGCGGCAAGGCGCTGAATGATCTGCCGGTAGTCGTGAGCCACATCAAGTATTCGCTGACCAAGGAACAGCCACAGCGCCAGCTCCTGCAGGAGCTCGAGGCGGCCAACGACGTGGGCGTGCGCTTCGTCATTCCCGAGCAGGGAAGCCGCTGGCATTTCAAGTGAGTGGAGGTTTGTTTCCGTGAGTAACGACAACTGGGGCTGGCGGGCCCGCATCGGCCTTTTCATCGTCGGCAACGAAGCCGTGCCGGAGGCCGAATGGTGGGCGATGACACCGCCGGGCGTGTCGGTGCATGCCGCCCGCGTGACGGCGCGCGCGCCTTGGCTGCCCTGGCGCGAAGACCGCCGGGGCGTCGAGCCGGAGGACGACCTGGTGCGTGGCTGCCGCCAGTTCGCCGCCATGCGACTGTCGAGCGTCGTGATCGCACACAGCTCGAGCAGCCTCTTGGGCGGCAAGGGTTGGGACGAAGCGGCGGTGGTGAGCCTCCTGCCCTTGCTCGGCGACGGAACGATCGTCACGACCAACGGCATCGACACCCGCGCCGCGCTGCGCGCTTGCGGCAGCAAGCGTCCCTTCCTGGTGCTTCCGCCCTGGTTCAACGACGACACGGCGGCGGCCGGCTGCCGCTACTACGCCGATCACGGTTTTACCCTCGCCGGTCATCTGCGCTACGACCCGGGCCGCAAGTGGCGCGATCTGGCGCCCGGCGAGCTGGTCAGCCAGGGCGCGGGTTTCGAGCAGGAGGTCGAGCCGCTCTACAGGCAGATCCGGACGACGTGCCCGGCCGATGCCGACGGGGTGCTGATCGCCGGCACCGGTTTTCGCTGCGTCGGCATCCTCGAGGCGTTGGAGCAGGATCTCAAGCGACCAGTGATTTCGGCCAACCAGGCAAGTCTCTGGCACGGCCTGCGCTCGGCCGGGGTGCAGGCCAAGGTCGACGGCTACGGCAGCCTGCTGAAGCTGTAGTGCTTTCGCGCTTCAAAGCAATGCGCCGTAGCCGCGTTCGTTGAATTGCAGCAGGCAGAAGCCGTGACCGAACGGATCGGCCAGCATGGCAATCCGGCCCCAGGTCGTGTCCTTGGCCTCGACCTCGAGCTTGGCACCCGCTCGGACCGCGCGCTCGACGGCGCCATCGACATCGTCGACCACGATGTCGGGATGGACGGGTGTCCAGTGCCGGCTGTAGCGCCGGGGATCGCCGCCGGCGCCGATCGTGCCGACGGCCTTGGCCAGCAGATAGACCGGCGCCGGCCAGCCCAGAAGCTCGACGAAGTCAGCGCCGAAGCGGCGGCCGACCTCGAGGCCGAAAGCCGACGTGTAGAAGCGCAGGGCGGCCTCGACGTCGGGCACGTCGATATTGAGCAGCAGCGTCATGGCGAGCCTCTCGGTCAGGGGGCGACATCCTTTCACACGCACCGCATCGCTGCTCGCGATTTTCGCACCCTGTCGCTTCCGGCAACCGTTGCAGGGCCGTCACGTTGCGACCTGTGCCGTTCAGGCACAAGGAGCCTCGCATGAAATTCGTGATCATTGGATTGACACTGGTCATGGCCACCGCGGCCTGCACCGTACAGGAGCGCACCACGGTGCAGCCGGCGCCCGCCGCGGCGACGACCACCACCTACAGCACACCGGCAACCGCCAGTACCACCACGGTGACCACGCCGGTCGCTCCGGCCGCGGCAACGACGGTTTACACGCGCTGAACGCCAAAACCCGGCGCTCGCTGGTCAAGCGGGCGCCGTTGGCTTGGCGTGATCGCGGATTATTCGGCCGGCGCGACCGCCGGAGCCGGCATCGGCTTGGAGTCCTGCGGCCCCGACAGCAACCGCCTCAGTACCCAGATGGCCGCACGACGCCAAAGCGGCGGCGGGCCAAAGTGCGAGGCGAACTCGCGATTGATCTGCAGCGGCCGCCAATAGTTGGCATGCCATTCCCGATAGGTCTGGTGGAACACCTTGGCCTGCTCGGGTCGGGCGCGCAGAAGCGAGCAGTCGCAGAGGGCATCGATCTGGACGTCACCCTCGCTGTCGAAGCGGAACCTGTGGCGACTGCGCGGGTGATGAAGCGTGTCGTGGGTGAACTCGAATTCCTCCGGTCGTGCACGAAGGGCCGTGATGGCCGGAGCAAGGTCCAGGTAGGTCATCAGATGCTCCTCTCGTAACACCCATCAATGGCCTCGGCCCGGGCTTTGGTTGCATCGGTTCACAGGAATTTTATGCCGTTGTCGCCTCGGCAGCCTGGCGTGCCTGCACGAGCAGCCCGTCGTCGGTCGGCCGATCCATGGACGAAATGCAGAGGAGCTGCTGTCGAAGTCCGGCAACATGCCCGTCACGGTCCTTGTACCGGTCGAGATAGCCGACCAGTTCGTCCTTCGTGCCGTCGGGCCCGGCCAGGCACCAGGCGCGTGTGCCCCGCAGTGAATCGATGACACGGTCGAGGAAGTCTAGATCGGCGGCGGGCCGGCCGGCGTGCATGCGGCCGGCCTTGTGATCGACCTCGAGGAACGGGCTGTTGGCTCGAAGCCGGTGTTGCGCCAGATCGTCGGCGCCGAACCTGAAGACACTGGCATGGCGCGAATCGATCCAGACGATCGCTCGACTGAGAGGCATCGGTAATCCTGTCGTGTTGATGGTCAGCTGATGATCAGTAGAAGGCGGCGCAGTTCGCGGGCGCCGTTCGGGGCGGGCAGCTCCTCCGGCGGACGCGGCCGAGGCACGGGCTCGCCGGTCACGATGAGGGTGCGCAGGCATTCGCGCACGTTGCGCAGCAGGCGATCGGCGACTTCCTTCTCATTCGCGCCGTCGGCGCTGATGCCGGGCAGGTCGGGCACCCATCCCCAGAAATGGCCGTCCTCGCCCCGTTCGATGATCGAGTAGTAGCAGGCGTCCATTGCACCCTCCGGGTGGACAGGATAGGTGCAGTTCGCCGTCGCTCGTTGATCTGGATCAACGCATGGGCCGCATGGTTGGCGATCATGGCCGGCGACCAGCGGAGGTGCCGATGACGACCGACCAGTTCTACTACCTGCTTCTCGTGATCTTCTCTTTTGTCGGCTTCGGCGTGTCCATCGGCATCGCCTACATCCGCTACCGCCGCTGGCTGGCGACCCAGCCGCCGACCATGCTCTAGGCCCGCCTGATCGCGGGCGCGACGGCGACGACGCGGAACGGCCGCGCGACGCCGTCGTGCTCGGTGATGGTGACGTACTCGCCGATGACGAAGCGGTGCCGGTCGAACTTGAAGATCGGCTCGTCGTCGTCCTCGCCGGGGGCATAGGAGAACGCCCAGCTCCCATCGCGGCGATGAATGAGCGAACCGTGCTCGTCGGGCGTACCGGGCCAGAAGCGGCGCACCGTGCACGCCCCTTTCTGCGTGGGCCATTCGGATGAGGCGAGGTGGCCCTTGTCGTCGAGCGGCGCTACGAATTCATAGCCGTGCGACGAGCTGCCGTTGGGATGGTCGGGCGTGCGGGCCAGTTCCAGTTGGATACGCTTGAGACTCATGATCTTCACTCCTGAATGTACGCGCGGTGTCCGGCGTCCTGCTCGATCTCGTCGTAGGCGGTCTTGATCATCCACCAGCAGAACAGAACGGCGTAGAGCGCCAACGCCAGGCCGAACGCAAGGATGCCGAAATCGCGCGCGGCGCCTGCAATCAAGAGACCGGCCAAGCCCAGCAGCCCGGTAAAGATCCCCATGATCCAATGAGACATCGTTCTCTCCTTATTGCTCATCGTCGAACAGAATGCGGCCCGCCGCCCCGTCTGGGTCGTCGTACTGGCCGTTGCGCAGCGCCCACAGGAACGCCGCGAGCGCCAAGAGGCCGAGCAGCAGGGCGGCGGGCACCAGGACGAGCAGGCTATCCATCGGTCTTCCTCCTCGATCGTGGCGCGAGCCGCAGGGCGTTGCCGATCACCAGCAGCGAGGACGACGACATGGCGACCGCCGCGACCAGCGGCGTCACCTCGCCCAGGATGGCGAGCGGCACGGCGCTCAGGTTGTAGAGCAGGGCGAGCGCAAGGTTCTGGCGCATCAGGCGGCCGGCCCGCCGCGCAACGTCGACGATCTCGACGACGCCGCCGAACGCATCGCCCTGGAAAACGGCGTCGGCGGCGTTCTGTGTCGCCTCCGCCGCAGTGGACGGCGAGATCGAGGCATGGGCCGCCGCCAGCGCCGGTGCATCGTTCAGGCCATCGCCGATCATCAGGACGCGCCGGCCTTCGGAGGCCAACGACGCCAGGCGCGCCGCTTTGCCGGCCGGCGAAACCTCGGCGCGCCAAGTCGCCAGGCCGACCTCGCGAGCGGCGCGCGCCACCGCCGCCGGACGATCGCCGGACAGGAGCTCGAGCGTGAAACCGCGCCTGGCCAGCCGCGCGACGGTGTCGATGGCGTCGGGCCGCAGGCGGTCGGCAAAGGCAAAGCGTACCGGTGTCGCTCCGGGCCGTACGAACCACAGCTCGGAATGGCCGTCGTCCGGCGGATATTCCATGCCACAGAAGCGGGCCGAGCCCAGGCGGACGCCGCCGCACTGCAGCCCGAGGCCGGCATGCTCGACTACGCCCTCGGCAGGCACAGCGTTCGCCGTCGCGCGTAAAAGCGCCTGGGCCAGCGGATGGCGCGAATTGGCGGCGATCGCCGCGGCCTGTCGCAGCAGGGCGGGGTCGTGGCCGGTGCCGACGAGCTCGGGGCGGCCCAGGGTCAGCGTGCCGGTCTTGTCGAGGATCACGTGATCGGCGCCGGCCACGCGCTCCAGCGCGGTCGGCGACAGCAGCAACACGCCGTCGCCCAACAGCCGCGTGCTGGCCACGACCTGCACCACCGGCACGGCGAGCGCGAGCGCACAGGGGCAGGTGATGATCAGCACCGCCGTGGCGACCAGCAGCGCGCGATCCCAGGCGAGACCGCCCAGCAGCGTCCAGCCCAGAAACGCCAGCAGGGCGGTCAGATGGACGACCGGTGCGTAGGCGCGCGCCAGCCGATCGGCGATGGCAACGAATCGCGAGCGACCGCGCTCTGCCGCCTCGACCAGTCGGACGATCTCCGACAGGAGCGTGCGTTCGCCCGCAGCCGTGACGCGCACCCTGAGCGGCGCGCCGAGATTGACCATGCCGGCAAAGACCTGGGCGCCAGGCTCGACGGGTCGCGGCACGCTTTCGCCGCTCACCAGCGTGGTGTCGAGCAGGGAGTGGCCGGCGGCAATGACGCCGTCGGCCGCCAGCCGCTCGCCGGCCGCGATCAGAAGCACGTCGCCCGGCGCCAGCTGGTCGACGCGCCGCGACGCGGTACGGCCATCGGCTCCGATCACCGTGGCGCTGCGCCCGCTCAGCGCCAGCAGCGCCTGCACCGCCTGGCGCGCCCGGCCACGCGCCCGGCGGTCGAGGTAGCGGCCGATCAGCAGGAAGAAGAGCAGCGTGATCGCCGAATCGAAGTAGGCATGCTGCTCGCCGACCCACGCCTCGTGCAGGCTGACGACCGACGCCAGCGTGACGCCGACCGAAATCGGCACGTCCATGTTGGTACGTCCGGCCTTGAGCGCATTGACCGCCGAGCGAAAGAACGGCCGCCCCGAATAGGCGATGGCCGGCAGGGCGATCGCGGCCGACAGCCAATGGAACAGCGTGCGCGTGGCGTCGCCCATCGATCCGTCGTGGCCCGACCAGATCGCCACCGACAGCAGCATGACATTGGCCGCGGCGAAGCCCGCCACACCGAGGCAGCGCAGCAGGTCGCGCGTCTCGCGGTCGTCGGCGCCGAGCGTCGCCGACGCCTGATAGGGCGCCGGGCGGAAGCCGAGCGCGGCGACCAGCCCGGCATGAGCGTTGGCGTCGCCGGCGGGCCCGACCCAGCGCAACGCCAGGCGGCGTGTCGACAGATGGGCACGGGCGCGGCGGATCGCCGGGTTGCGCGCCAGAAGGCTCTCCACCAGCCAGACGCAGGCGGCGCAGTCGAGGCCGTCGACGAGCAGCTCGAGCTCGCACTCGGTCTCGCCGACGGATCGGACGTAGCTTGCGAAGTCGGTGTCGAGCGGCGCGGGCCGGTGGGCTCGCTTGTCCTCGAGGCGCCGGTAGAAGGCGGCCAGCCCGGCCGCGCCGATGATGGCATGGGCGCTGGCGCATCCGGCGCAGCAGAACCGGCTCTCGCCGCGCAGCACCTCGCCACGCAGGGCTTCGCCGCAATGGGCGCAGGCCTGGCTGGTGCGCGGTTCGGTCGGTGCGGCGAGTGCGATGTCGCTCATTGCAGGAACATCCGCCGCGTCAGCGCATAGCGTTCGCCGTCGCGCTCGATCACGACGTCGACGTCCCAGTTGCCGCGCGCCGGCAGCTCGACACGGCCTGTGAAGCGGCCGCCGTCGGAGGCGCCCATCGCGACCGCCCCCGGCGGCTGCTTTGCGACGGGGCGCACCAACTCGACCGAGATGCGCGCGCCGGCGAGGGGCCGGCCGGCGGCGTCGAACGCCGAGACTTCCAGGCGATTCGTGTCGGGATGCCAAGCCGCGTCGACGCGCCAGCCCAGCGCATCGCGGCTCTTCTGCGGTTCGACGACGGCGTTGTAGCGCAGGCCGCGGTCCCGCGGCTTGGCGGTATAGAGCCCCGAGAAGGAGCCGACGGCCAGCCAGATCATGGTGGCGTTCACGGCGACGATCAGGGC
>JAEZIF010000325.1 GCA_023416135.1 Pseudomonadota bacterium | reverse complement strand
AGGTGATCTTCGAGGAGTTCAAGGGCACCGGTAACTCCGAAATCATCCTCGACCGCAAGGTCGCCGACAAGCGCACCTTCCCGGCCATCGACATCACCAAGTCGGGCACCCGCAAGGAGGAGCTGCTGGTCGACCGCGCGACGCTGTCGAAGATGTGGGTGCTGCGCCGCATCCTCATGCCGATGGGCGCCGTCGATGCCATCGAGTTCCTGCTCGACAAGCTGCGCACGGCGAAGACCAACCAGGACTTCTTCAGCTCGATGAACCAGTAGCGCCAACTATCCCACTCCCGGAAGCTTCAACCGCGCTCTTGCGGAAACCATCCGGGAGAGGTGGGCCGCGGCGCAGCGAGCTTCAGGCGACCGCGCCTTCGTGCCCGATGCCGCCGAGGGCGTCAGGCCCCGAGATCGGCAGCGACGGCGCGGCGCTGCTCGCGGCTGACGGCCACCTTCCGGCCGAACCACTCCTCGAAGCCCAGGCGGCCCTGGTGCAGTAGCATGTCGAGCCCGTCGATGCAGCGCTGGCCGCGCGCGCGGGCGGCGGCCAGCAACGGGGTCTCGAGCGGCACATAGACGATGTCGTCGACCACGGCGTTGGCCGGCAGTCGGCCGACATCGATCTCGAGCGGCGGCTGGCCCTTCATGCCGAGCGACGTGGTGTTGACCAGCAGGGTGGCGCCGGCGAGCGCATCATCGCGCCCGTCCCAGCGCTCGATCGCGATGCGCCGGCCATCGCTCGGCGTGAAGGCGACGCCGAGATCGATCGCGCTCGTCTGCGTGCGGTTGACCAGGCGCAGCTCGGGCACACCGGCCGCGACCAACGTGGCGACGACGGCGCGGGCTGCACCGCCCGCGCCCAGCACTACCACAGGTCCTGCCGCCGCCTGCCACTCGGGCGCGCCTTGCTTCAGGGCCTCCAGGAAGCCGAAGCCGTCGCTGTTGCGGCCCTCCAGCGTGCCGTCGGGCTGCTTGATGACGGTGTTCACCGCGCCGATGTGCCTGGCCAGCGGATCGATGCGATCGAGCAACGGCATGATGTCGATCTTGTGCGGCAGGGTGAGGTTGCAGCCGCGGGCATTGGGCGTGCGCTTGAGGAAAGCTACAAGCTCCTCCAGCGCGGCACGCTTTGGCTCGACCGGCAGGCGGCCGTAATGGCCGTCGATGCCATGCTGCTTCAGCCAGAAGCCGTGCAATGCCGGCGAGCGCGAATGCTCGACCGGCCAGCCGACGATGGCGGCGAACGGCCGGCCATTGGCTTCGCGCAAAAGCGTCTCGTAGGGGCTCATGCCGTTGTCTCCAGGCCGATGCCGTGCTGCGCCAGGAACGCCAGGAGAGGCAGCAACGGCAGGCCGAGCACGGTGAAATAGTCGCCTTCGATGCGGGTGAAGAGATGCGCTCCCAGCCCTTCGAGCTGGTAGGCGCCGACCGAGGCGCAGACGGCATCGCCGGCGCGCGCGAGATAGGCATCGAGGAAGGTATCGGTGAAGGGCCGCATGGTCAGGCGGCCGGTCTCGGTCGCGTGCCACAGGCGTGCGCCGTTGCGGGCCACCACGACCGACGACACCAGTTCGTGCGTGCGGCCGCCCAGCGCCTGGAGCTGTTCGCGCGCGGCGGCAAGCGTGGCCGGCTTGTCGTAGAGCTTGCCCTCGCAGGCGAGCGTAGAATCCGCGCCGATCACGAAGGCGCCGGGTCGCCGCGTCGAGACGCGCAGCGCCTTCATCTCGGCGAGCGTGGTGGCCATGTCCTGCGCCGTGGCGCGTTCGCCCAACAGGCTGCGCTTGACCTCGTCCTCGTCGACACCCGAAGGCTCGATCGCGAAGTCGAGGCCGACGTTCTGCAGCATCTGGCGGCGGGACGGGCTGGCGGAAGCGAGGATGAGCATGAATCCGGATCAGGCGGGCTCGATGCGGAACAAGCCGCCTTCGTCTGCGTGGGTGACCAGGTACAGGAGCCCGTCGGGCCCCTGACGCACGTCGCGGATATAGGGAAGCCGGTCGACGAGCAACCGCTCCTCGCCGCCATAGCGCTCGCCGTCGAGCTCGATGCGAAACAGCGCATCGTTCGACAGCGCACCGGTGAAGGCCGAGCCCTTCCAGGCCGGGAATCTGTCGCCGGTATAGAAGCAGAGCCCGCTGGGCGAGATCGACGGCACCCAGGCGCGCACCGGATCTTCCGTGCCCGGCACGCTCTTGTTCGGGCTGATGACGGCGCCGCTATAGTCGATGCCATGGGTGGCGCGCGGCCAGCCGTAGTTGGCGCCGGCCTTCAGGAGGTTGAGCTCGTCGCCGCCGCGCGGGCCGTGCTCGATCTCCCACAGTCGCCCGGTCTGGGGATGCATGGCGAGACCCTGCGGATTGCGATGGCCCCAGGTGAAGATCTCCGGCCGCACGTTGGGCTTGCCGACGAAGGGGTTGTCCGACGGCACCGAGCCGTCGTCCCTGAGCCGCACGACCTTGCCGCCGAGATCGTTGAGATCCTGCGCCCGGTCGCGCTGATAGCGCTCGCCCGTGGTGACGTACATCAGCCCGGCACGATCGAAGGCGATGCGCGACCCGAAATGCAGCCCTCCCGAGGCGCGGGGCAGAGCCTCGAATATCGTCCGGACACCGCGCAGGGCGCCGTCGCCGAGCTCGGCGCGCGCCACGGTGGTCGCCGCCCCGCCCGATCCTTCCGCCGAGTAGGAAAGGTAGAGCGTCCGGTTCTGCGCGAAGTTCGGATGGAGGCAGATATCGAGCAGCCCGCCCTGGCCGCGGGCATAGACCTTGGGCACGCCGCCGAGAGGCGCGCGCTCCAGCCGGCCGTTGGCGAAGACCCTGAGCCGGCCGGGCCGCTCGGTCACCAGGATCCGGCCGTCGGGCAGGAAGGCGATGGACCAGGGCTGCTCGAGGTCGCGCGCCAGGGTGACCAGCCGGTAATTGGCCTTGCCGCTCCTGAGGACTTCCTGCGCGCGCCCGATCGACGGCGCGGCGAGTGCCGCGGTTGCAGTCAGGATGATCTCACGTCTGTGCATCGACTCTCCAAGGTCCGCCACTATACTCGACGGCCGAAGCCGCATGGCGTTCCGGATTTGCAGAATACGGGGGAGCAAAAATGTCGAAATCGATCCTGATGCACGAGAATGGTGGCCCGGAGAAGATGCAGCTCGAGGACGTCGAGGTCGGGTCGCCCGGCGCCGGCCAGGTGAAGATCAAGCATACCGCGATCGGCCTCAACTTCATCGACGTCTATACGCGTTCGGGACTCTACCAGACCCCCCTGCCCAACGCGGTCGGCCGCGAGGCGGCAGGCGTGATCGTCGAAGTCGGCCCGAAGACCAGGGGCTTCAAGAAGGGCGATCGCGTCGCCTATTGCGGCGTGCTGGGGGCCTACTGCCAGGAGCGCGTGATGGGCGTCGAGCAGCTCGTGCATGTGCCCAAGGGCGTGAGCGACGAGCAGGCCGCGGCCATCATGCTGAAGGGCATGACCACCGAGTATCTTATCGACCATTGCGCCAAGCCGTGGCTCAAGAAGGGCGATATCGTACTGTTCCATGCTGCCGCCGGCGGCGTCGGCCTGCTGTTCGGCCAATGGGCCAAGGCGCGCGGCTACAGGGCGATCGGCACCGTGTCGTCGGCCGAGAAGGCCGCTCTCGCCAAGAAGAACGGCTACAAGTGGGTGATCGACTACACCAAGGAAGACGTCGTCGCGAAGGTGAAGGAGATCACCAAGGGCAAGGGCGTGCCGGTCGTGTTCGACGGCGTCGGCAAGGATACCTGGGATGCCTCGCTCGACAGCCTGCAGCCGCGGGGCCTGATGTGCTCGTTCGGCAATGCCTCGGGCGCGGTGGCGCCGCAGCCGCCGGGCATCCTCAACGCCAAGGGGTCGCTCTACCTGACGCGGCCGAGCCTCGGCGCCTACACCGCGACCCGCAAGGAGCTCGAGGCCAGCGCCAACTCGCTGTTCAGGATGGTCAAGGGCGGCAAGGTCAAGATCGCCATCGACCAGCGCTATCCGCTGGGCGAGGCAGCGCAGGCCCATCGCGACCTCGAATCGCGCAAGACCACGGGCCAGACCATCCTGGTGCCGTAACCGGACAGCCGGCGTTCAGCGTTCGATGACGTTCTCTCGATGATGATCGTCGGTCTCACCGGCTCCATCGGCATGGGCAAGTCGACCGCGGCCAAGATGCTGCGGCAGATGGGCGTGCCGGTCTACGACGCCGATGCCAATGTGCACGCCATCCAGGCCAAGGGGGGCGTGGCATTGCCGGCGATCGAGGCGGCTTTCCCGGGGGTGGTCAAGGACGGCGTGCTCGATCGTCAGGCGCTGGGGGCGCGCGTCTTCGGCAACAAGGAAGCGCTGCGCAAGCTCGAGGCCATCGTGCACCCGCTGGTCGGCCAGCGGCAGCGCGCCTTCCTGAAGCGCGCGGCGCGGCGCGGCGAGAAGCTGGTCGTGCTCGACATCCCGTTGCTGTTCGAGGGCGCCGGCGAGCGCCGGGTCGATGCCACCCTGGTGGTGAGCGCGCCGGCTTTCCTGCAGCGCCGGCGCGTCATGGCGCGACCCGGCATGTCGACCGAGCGGTTCGAGGGCATCCTGCGCCAGCAGGTGCCGGATGCGCTGAAGCGGCGCAAGGCCACCATCGTCGTCCCGACCGGACTCGGGCTGGCGCCGACGCGACAGGCGCTCGCCAAGGCGGTGTCGACGTTGAAGAAGCGGCGCGGCCGCTTCTGGCCGCCCGATCCATGGCGTGAACGATTCACAGCCCAGCTTGCCCGCGCGCGCCGGAAGTAAGCTACAAGGAGTCCATGCGCGAAATCGTTCTCGACACCGAGACCACGGGTCTGGATCCGCTGGCCGGTCATCGCGTGGTCGAGGTGGGCTGCATCGAGCTTTTCAATACCGTCGCCACCGGCAAGACATTCCACGTCTACTTCAATCCGGAAATGCCCATGCCGATGGGGGCGCAGGACATTCACGGCCTCAGCGACGAGTTCCTCGCCGACAAGCCGCTCTTCGCCGACAAGGTCGACGAGTTCCTGGAATTCATCGGCGACGCCCAGCTCGTGATCCATAACGCGCAGTTCGACATCGGCTTCCTCAACGCCGAGCTCGAGCGCGTCGGCAAGCCCAAGCTCACCAATGCCTACGTCGACACCGTTTCGGTCGCGCGGCGCAAGTTTCCCGGCCAGCGCGTCAGCCTCGACGCGCTGTGCGAGCGTTTCAGCGTCGACAATTCCAACCGCGTCAAGCACGGCGCCCTGCTCGATTCCGAGCTTCTCGCCGAGGTCTATCTCGAGCTGAGCGGTGGCCGGCAGCGCGACCTCGGCCTGGCGGCGGAGATCGCGGGCGGGGTGGCGGCTGTCCTGGTCGCGACCAACCTGCCGGTGCGGCCGCCGCGCCCGCACGAGCCGAGCGTCGCCGAGCTTGCGGCGCACGCCGAGTTCCTGAAGCAGATCAGCGATCCGCTGTGGCTCAAGGCCGCTTAGAGCGACCCGTCTTGCTTCAGGCGTGCCCGACCGGGCCGCTGGCGATGCCCGGCACCTTGCCGCCGTTGGCTTCGAGCTGCTGGCGATAGAGCGCCACGAAGTCGACCGGGGCGATGTTGAGCGGCGGGAAGCCCGCCTCGCGCGTGGCGTTGGCGACGACGGCGCGAGCGAACGGGAAGAGCAGCCGCGGCGTCTCGATGAACAGCAGCGGACCGTAGGCCTCCTGCGGCACCTCGCCGATGCTGACCGTGCCGGCGTAGACCAGCTCGAGCATGAACAGCGGCTCGTCCTTGGGCGTCTTGGCGTTGGCCTCGATCGACAGCGCGACCTCGAAGGTCTCGGCGTCGAACTGGCGGTTGGTGACCTGGACGTTGAGCGAGAGCTGCGGCTGGGTCTGCTCTATCAGGCTCTGCGGCGCGCGCGGGTTCTCGAAGCTCAGGTCCTTGATGTACTGCCCGTGCATGATCAGCGGCGCATTGGGCGTCTGCTGCGGCGCGCCGCCTTGCGGGGCTTGCGGATTCTGCGGCGGAGGAGGGGCGTTGGTCATGGCCTACTTTCTCTGTTGCGGGCGGGCGGTACCATGCAGGGCTGTAGTGCACAAGCCGCGGGCGGGCGCGGCAGGGTGGCATTTGCCAAGCCCTTGGCCAAATACGAGAATAGAGGGAGCTATTTTGCACGCTTCGGCAAGGGACATGGATCGTTCTTCTCTGCGTTCCCCCATGCGCCCACTCGTGGGAGTCACGGCCTGCTTCAAGGAAAACGGCCGCGGCGGCTGGCATCACACGGTCGGCGACAAGTATGTCCGGGCCGCCATCCAGGCGGTCGGCGCCCTGCCGGTCCTGATCCCGGCGATCGGTGCCGAATTCGGTGACGACGCGGTGGCAACGACCGAGGCGCTCGATCGCCTTCTCGATTCGCTGGACGGCCTCCTGCTCACCGGCAGCCCGTCAAATGTCGAACCGCATCACTATGGCGGCGCGCGCAGCCGGCAGGGCACCGCGCACGATCCGGCGCGGGACGCCACGACGCTGCCCCTGATCCGCCATTCCCTCGACCGCGGGGTGCCGCTGTTCGCGATCTGCCGCGGCCTGCAGGAGGTGAACGTGGCGCTGGGTGGCACGCTGCACCAGCTCGTGCACGAGGTCGAAGGGCGCCGCGATCACCGCTCTCCCAAGTCGCCCGACACCGACGTCAACTACGGGCCGGCGCACGACGTCGAGATCGTCGAAGGCGGCCTGCTGCATCACCTCCTGGGCGAGCGCCGCGTGCAGGTGAATTCGCTGCATGCCCAGGGCGTCGACCGGCTGGCGCCGCGGGCGCGTCTCGAGGCCGTCGCCGAAGACGGCCAGGTCGAAGCCTTCAGTGTCCCCGATGCGCCGGCCTTCGCGCTGGCGCTGCAATGGCATCCCGAGCACCGGGCGCTCGAGAACCCGGTATCGATGAAGCTGTTCGACGCCTTCGCCGCCGCCTGCCGCAGCCGCGCCTCGGCGCGTCTTGCGCCGCCGATGCGCGCAGCCGCGGAGTAGCGGCATGTCGGCGCCCGTCGCTGATCAGGCGACCTGCAACAATGCGCGCCGCGACTTCTACGAGCGCATCGGTGGCCTGTCGATGGCGCCGCTCTGGGAATCGCTGCATCAGCTCGTGCCGCCGCAGCCCGCGCCCAGGTACCGGGCGGCGCACTGGGACTACGACAAGGTGCGGCCGTTCCTCATGGAAGCGGGCTCGCTGATCACCGCCAAGGAAGCGGTGCGGCGCGTGCTGATTCTGGAGAATCCGGCGATGCAGGGCAGTGCCTGCATCACGCCGTCGCTCTATGCCGGCCTGCAGCTCATTCTGCCGGGCGAGGTGGCGCCGAGCCATCGCCACACGCAATCGGCGCTGCGCTTCATCGTCGAAGGCGAGGGCGCCTATACCGCCGTCGATGGCGAGCGCACCATCATGCGCGAGGGCGACTTTGTCATCACGCCGACCTGGACCTGGCACGACCACGGCAACGATTCCAGCAAGCCGATGGTGTGGCTGGACGGCCTCGACATCCCGCTGGTGGCGATGTTCAACGCGGGTTTCGCCGAGAACGGCGAAAGCGACGAGCAGGCCGTCACCGCGCCGGAAGGCACGTCGGACGCCAAGTTCGCCAGCGGCCTGCTGCCAGTCGACTGGAAGCCGGCGCGCCAGACCTCGCCGATCTTCAACTATCCCTATGCGCGCACGCGCGAGGCGCTGGCCGGCCTTGCCAAGGCGGGCCCGCCCGACCCCTGCCACGGCTACAAGCTGCGCTACGTGAACCCGGCGAGCGGCGGCGCGCCGATCGCCACCATGGGCACCTTCATGCAGCTCCTGCCCAAGGGATTCAGGACGGCACCCTATCGCTGCACCGACGGCACCGTGTTCTCGGTGGTCGAGGGCGCGGGCGAGAGCGTGATCGGGACTGCGACCTTCCGCTGGAAGAAGCGCGACCACTTCGTCGTGCCGAGCTGGGCCAAGGTCGAGCACCGCGCCGACGGCGACGCGGTGCTGTTCTCCTTCTCCGACCGACCGGTGCAGGAGAAGCTCGACCTATGGCGCGAGGATCGCGGCGGGAAGTAGCTACTTCCAGACGGCGATATCGACCAACCTCCCGTTCGTGCCTTTCAAGGCGCCGACCTGCGTCGCGTTGCCGTTCGCCAGATCGACCGTGTAGAGCGTGCCGCCCGCGATCAAGTACGCAGTGTTCTTGCCTTCGGCCTCGTTGTCGATGTCCATCGCAGCATCGGCCAGGCCGGGAACGCCGACCGCGCCGCGAGACTTGAGGATGCCGTCGTTGGGCGGGTTCTGCAGCACCAGCGCGCCGGTGGCGCCGTCGACGTGGAACAGCTCGGTGCTCTTGGCGCCCTTGCTCGAATTGGTATAGGCGCCGGCCGCCACCATCGGCTTCTTGCCGTTGTTCGCGTCGCCGGCGTCGTAGTTCAGCGGCTTGTCGACCGTGGTCGCACCGTCGTCGACGTTGACGCGCAGGCTCTGGCCATCGGCGCCGATCACGCGTAGCCGATCGGCGGCCGGGTTGAAGTCGACGACCGGGCGCAAACCGAGGGGAAGCTTCTGCGACAGCGTGCTGCCCGGCGTGGCTTTGCCGTTGGTGTGATCGATGACGACGAGCTGGCCGGCCGCCGTCAGGCCGTAGAGCTTGCCGTCGGCCGGGCGCACGTCGATGCCGACGACCTAGTCGGCGCCCGAGATCGCCATCGGCGGCGACGCAGCCATGGTCGCGGTGTCGATCTTGACCAGCTTGTTGTCGGCGGTGAGGCCGACCAGGGTCGCGGCCTTGGCGGTCGCGGCGCTCGTAGAGAGGGCCAGCAGCGACACACCGACGAGATATGCAAATCTGTTCCTGGAAGCCATTCGCTCTCCTCCTCACGCGTGTCCGTCTTAGACGCGGGAAGATCGCGCTCCGGATGACTCGCCTCACGCGCTCGTGAAGCTCTCGATCGCGCGTCGTGCCGCCAGTGACAGCCGCAGCGCCTCGATGGCGCGGTCGACATCGAGCAAGGTCGGATCGGCGCGACCTTTGATGCAGTCGACGAAACGCTGCAGCTCGACCTCGTAGGGGTTGCGGTCGATCACCGGCACAGGCCGGGCGGCCGTGGTGCCGGTGGAGACGGTGAAGCTGCTCTTCGGCGGAATCTCGCTGAACAGGGCGAGGTGCTCGAAGGCGGCTCGTTCGAACAGGGCCCGGAAGCCGGCAGTGAAGGGCGAGCCAGGCGGCATCAGTCCGCTGGCGATGACGGTTGCGTGACGGCCTGCGGGGTAACTCAGCAAGGCGGAGACTTCTCCCGGGCGGCCGTCGGACGTGCGCGCGGCACTGGCCGACAGGGATTGGGGCGCGCCCATCAGCCAATGGACGAAGTCAAAATCGAACGTCATCAGCTCGGTCGAGGGATCGCCGTAGTGGTCCTTGCGATCGGGCGCGGCGGCATGGAGGTAGGAGCCCAGGCGCCAGGCGGTGACGCTGAGAAGGCGCCCGTGTTCACCCGACCGTGTTGCTGCCTCGACATGCCCATAGGCGGCGACCGACCGCATGAGCAGGCCGACCTGCAGCAGTCTCCCCGTGCGGCGGGCGCAATCGCGCATGCGCTCTGCTTGGTCGAGGTCGAGCGCCAGCGGGCTTTCGCAGAAGACGTGCTTGCCCGCCTCGAGCGCCGGGATCGCGACGTCATGATGAACGGCGCTCGGCAGGCAGACATCGATGGCGTCGATGCCGTTGTCCCGGATCAATTCGCGTGCGTCGGTGGAGGGCCGGGCCTTGCAGATGGCGGCGACGGCGGCGGCCCGCGCCGGGTCGCGCGAGAACACGCCGGCCACGGAGACCTCGGGAATGGCGGCGTAGACGGCGGCATGCGCCGTGCCCATGCTGCCGGCGCCCAGGATGGCGATGCGAAGCTCAGCCAAGCCAACCTGCCTGCTTGACCTGGTCGCGGTAGGTCTTGCTGACGGGCACACGCAGGCCGTTGCGCAGCACCAGCACGGGGCGCCGCGCATCGCGCTCGGCCGCGGCGACCGCGCCCTCGGCAACCCACCACGAGCGGTGCACTTGCCGGCCGCGCGACGGCCCCAGCTCGGCCAGCGCGTCGCGCAGGCGCAGCAGGATGAGGTCGCTCCCGAGAGCGGTGTGGATGCGCAGGTAATGGTCCTCCATCTCCAGCGCCAGCAGATCACAGCCGAGCGCTGGCCGCACGCGGCGGAAGAAGTCCGGTGCGACGTTTGGCGGGACATCGGCCGCGGGCAGCGAGGCGACGCGCGCCCGCTCGCTGTCGGCGTCGGCGTCGGCGTGCAGGCGCTTCTCGATGAATAGGCCGACCATCACCGAGACGGCGACGGTCAGGAAGGCGGTCTGCGGATAGATCTCCAGGGCGGCGCGCAACGGCACCGGTCGTATCAGCCAGCCATGCAGGACGACGATCTCCAGGGTGCCCGGTATGGCCGCCAGCACGCCCGCCAGCGCCATGCGAGCGGTGATCGACCAGCGCTGGAACAGCTCGACCTGCGACAGCAACACGGCGCAGCCCAGCGTCTGAAGCCAGATCAGCATGGTGCTGGTCACGAAGAAGACCAGCCGCGTGCCGAGGCCGGCATAGGCATAGAGGCCGAACGGCCCGGTCACCGCCATGACGACGGCAAAACCCAGCGCCCACGGAAGCTGATGGGGGACCGAGCAGACGTAGGGCGTTTCGCGCATCGTGAAACAATGATCCCGGCAGTTCGCGAAAAATGCCAGCCTTTCCGCGCATCAGCGGTGGCCGGGCGCCGTGGCGCCGGCGATGGTGGGCCATGCCGTCCATTTTCCAGATCGTCGTGAACACGCCGCCGTGGGTCTGGCCGCTCATGCTGTTCGTGCTGTGGCTGGGCTGGCGCGGCTGCAGCCTTGCTCGCTGCGTTGCCGGCTGGCTGGAAATGGCCGGCGGCCGGTCGCCCTGGGTTTCGGAATCTGGATCTTCGTCGTGCGCTATGCACTGGGCGTGCTGTCCGGTGTCATGCCGCATCTCCGCGCCGAGCTTCGGTGGAACGTCCTGTCGGTGTGTCGGTGGCGCCGTCAGGATTGCGCTGTCTCGCCAATGCCGTTCCGCGCCGGGTGGAGGGCTGGCCATGCGCCTTGTGCTTCTTCTGCTGCTGATCTTTTCAGCCGCCCTTGCCGCGCTGGCCCAGCAGCGCTTCGACTTCAAGGTTCGTGAGGACATGTTCGCCGGCATGGACGGTGACACTGCGGCCTTCGACCGTGCCATGAGGCTGATCGACGATACCCTGTCCGCCAAACCCGACCACGCGGAAGCCCTGGTGTGGCGCGGCGACGGCCGGCTGTTCATGGCCGGCCAGGCGTTTCAGCGCGGGGACATTACGGCAGGCCGGAAGCTCTACAGCGAAGGACTGGCCGACATGGAGTGCGCCGCGTCGATCGTGCCGAGGCCGATCGATTGACGCGGATCGCCGTCGACGATTTCGAGTTCGTGCTGCAGGCGAGGCAGCCGTTCTGGGCCACGATGAGCGAGCACGGTCGTGGCGAGGTCCTGGGCGCGCTGGCCGACGGCTGGCTGGCGCTGGGCGAGAGCGCCAAGGCCGCGGGCTTCCTCGAGCGCATGATGTCCGAGCTGCCCGGCACGCCTTACGCCAAGAACGCCGCACAGCGCCGCGCCGACCCGGCCTCGCACGCGGCACTTACCTGCCTGGGCTGTCATTGAGGCAGCGCGCAAACGCGCTGTCAGGCGACCCGCTTCTTCTGCGCTGCCACCGACCCGGCGCACTGGTCGACCGGCAGCGGCCGCAGGTGCAGGTCATAGGCGTCGGCGAACTCGGCCTGCCAAGCCGTGCCGCTCTTGCGATAGAGATAGACGAACAGCACGCAGGCGTCGGACTGGTAACGCAACGCGCGCGCCGGGTCGTCCTTGCGGTCGAGGACGCCCGTGCCCAGCAGGGCGACGAGCTGGTTCTCGTCGAGCCCTTTGATCCGGTCGAGGGGAATCGGTGAGCCCGCATTGCGCGAGGCGAACACGCCTTTCTCGCCGCCGGCCAATGAATATTGCGGCGGGCTGTCGCTGTTGCAGCCCGTGACCAGTAGCAGGGCCCCAAAAGCCCCAATCCCCCGTCTCATGGCGCCAATCTAGCGCGGCGGCGCCGGTGGATTAAAGGGTCGCCCCGGTGCGATCGGCGGCTTGAGCGTTTGTGCCACATGCACCATGGCCGCCACACCCAGCACCGGCACGATCAGGTTCAGGACGGGGATGGTGCCCAGGAACACGATGACGATGCCGGTCAGCCAGAGCACGCCCGCATTGGCCCGCCGCCAGACCTTGACCTCGGCCGGGCTGAGCCGGCGCAGCGCCACCTGCTCGTAGTAGACGCGGCCGGCCAGCCAGCCGTTGACGGCATAGAACAACACGGCGCCGAGGCCGGCGATGAACAGGGCCAGGACGTAGAACGGCAGCATCACCAGGTTGATGGCCAGTACGGCCAGCAGGAACACCACGCCGGTCCAGATGCCCGTCCAGATCGGGATGCCGCGCGCCTTGCCGAGCCCTGGGTAGTGCTCTGCCTCGACGATGTCGGCGATCTGCTCCAGGAAGATCGAAATGACGATGCCGAAGCTCGCCGGGAACAGCATCAACGCCAGCACGATTACGCCGGCGCCGCTTGCCCAGACGATGACGTCGTTGATCCACTTCATGTCGAAGGTGGCGAAGGACTTCAGCAGCCACCAGCCCAGCCAAGCGATGCCGATCTGCAGCACCAGGCTGAGCAGCAGCGACCACCAGATGATGCCGCGCAGCTTGGGGTCGCCGAGTTGGCGAACCGCCAGTTCGAAGGCGCGGATCATCGTCTTCGGACCGCGGGGCTCCCGCCCCGCTCATGCTCATGAGCGGACCTGGAGGTCCTCGGTCCAATGAGCGCCATCATTGCGGCCCGACGATTCCCGCCGCCTTCAGTTCGCCGATCTCCTTGGCCGAGAAACCGCGCTGGCTCAGCACCTCGTCGGTGTGCTGGCCGCGCTTGGCGGCCGGGCCCTTGATGCTCTCCTTGGTGCGCGAGAAGCGCGGCGCGGGAGCGGGCTGCGGGAAACCCGAGACGTCGACATAGGCATCTCGTGCCTTGGCATGCGGATGCTGCGAGGCTTCCTTCATGGTGAGCACAGGCGCGAAGCAGATGTCGGTGCCTTCCATGATCGCGCACCATTCGTCGCGCGTTTTGGTGCGGAAGATGCCGGCGAGCCGGCCCTTGAGCTGGGCCCACGCCTTGCGATCCATCTGCGCCGGCAGGCTCTCGCCCTGCAGGCCGGTCTTCTCCAGGAGCTCGGCATAGAACTGCGGCGCGATCGAGCCGATGCAGACGAACTTGCCGTCCTTGGTTTCGTAGGTGCCGTAGAAGTGGGCGCCGCCGTCGAGCATGTTGGTCTCGCGGTCGCTGTCGTTCCACAAACCTGCACCCGCCATGCCGTAGATGCCGCCCAGCAAGAGGGCCGCACCGTCGACCATCGCGGCGTCGATCACCTGGCCCTTGCCCGAGCGCTGTGCCTCCAAAAGGCCACAGACCATGCCGAAGGCCAGCAGCATGCCGCCGCCGCCGTAGTCGCCGACGAGGTTGAGCGGGGGCGTCGGCTTGTCCTTGCCGCCGATCGCATGCAACGCACCGGTCAGCGCGATGTAGTTGATGTCATGGCCGGCCGCCTTGGCGAGCGGGCCTTCCTGGCCCCAGCCGGTCATGCGGCCATAAACCAGCTTGGGATTGCGGGCCAGGCAGACGTCCGGTCCCACGCCGAGGCGCTCGGCGACGCCGGGACGGAACGGCTCGGTGATACCGTCGGCCTTCTCGATCAGCCGCAGCACGACCTCGACGCCTTCCTTCTTCTGCAAATCGACGGAGACCGAGCGGCGGCTCCTGTTGTGCACGGCGAACTTCGGATCGGCCAGACGATCCATGACATGCGCCTTGGTCCGGTCGACGCGGATCACGTCGGCGCCCATGTCGCCCAGCATCATCGAGCACATCGGGCCGGGGCCGATGCCCGCCAGTTCGACGATCGTCAGCCCTGAAAGCGGACCTGCCATGGTTTCCCTCCTGCGGAATGCATCTACTGCGGCAATCGTAGCCGATGGGTTCGGCGTTACAAAACGAGTCGCCCGGTCTAAAGTCCGCGCCGCAGAAAGGGCTGGAGGAAACGGGATGGGTTGCGGCCGGATTTTCACCACAGTGGCGCTTGCGTTCGCCATGATCGGTGGCGCCTCGGCCCAGCAGACGCCGGCGTCGCCGCCGCCTCCAGCGCCGCCTGCCAAGGAGTATGAGCAGCAGTTCCTGGTGCCCGGCTCGTGGTTCCACGGGGTGCATGGCCTCGCCTTCAACAAGGACGATCAGCTCTTCGCCGGCTCCGTGGTCGGCCAGACCATCTACCGGGTCCAGATCGATTCGGGCGAGGTCGACCGCTTCATCGGCGAGCCGATCGGCATGGCCGACGACATCGCCTTCGCCGAGGACGGAACCATGGCATGGACGGCCTTCCTGCTGGGCAAGGTCTACATCCGCCGGCCCAACGGCAAGACCATCGAGGTCGCCAACGGCATGGGTGGGCCAAATTCGCTCGCCTTCGGCAAGGATGGGCGCCTGTTCGTTTCCGAAGTCTTCATCGGCGACGCGCTCTACGAAATCGATCTCAAGAACGTCGACAAGCCCGACTTCAAGCCGTTCCCGCGCAGCGAGCTGCGCCGCATCGCCGAGAAGATGGGCGGGCTGAACGGCTTCGAGATCCACAAGGACGACGGCTTCCTCTACGGCCCGCTCTGGTTCAAGGGTCAGATCGTCAAGATCAACCTCGAGACGGGCGGCATCGAGGTGATCGCCGAAGGCTTCAAGATCCCGGCGGCGGCAAACATCGATCCTCAGAACCGCGACAACGTCTACGTCGTCGACACCGGCACCGGTAACATCTGGAGCGTCAGCCTCACCAGCAAGGCCAGGAAGCTGGTGGCTTCGATGAAGCCCGGGCTCGACAATCTCGCCTTCGATTCGCGCGGCCGGCTGTTCGTCAGCTCGATGACCGACAACGGCATCTACCTGGTCGACAAGCAGACAGGGGCGCACAGGACCATCGTCGAGGGCAAGCTCGCCGTTCCCGCCGACCTCGCTATCGTCTCGGAGGGCGGCAAGGACACGATTCACGTCGCCGACGTGTTCAGTTATCGCACGGTCGACGGCCAGACCGGCGCGGTGCACGACGTGATCCGCGTGCATGGCGAGACGCACGCCTATCCGCTCGGCATCTCGATCGGCCCCAGGCACGTCTTGCTGACGAGCTGGTTCTCCAACACCGTCGAGAAGGTCGACCGCAAGACCGGCAAGGTGGTGGCGAGCTTCGGAGAGTTCGCCGCGCCGGTCGATGCGCTGGAGACATCCGACGGTACGATCTACGTCGCCGAGCTCGCGAGCTCCAATCTCGTCAAGGTGAGCGCCGACGGCAAGGAACGCTCCACCATCGCCAAGGAACTGCGCGGGCCCGTGGCGATGGCCCGCGGCAAGGACGATCTGATCTATCTCACCGAGATCGCGGCCGGCGCGGTGGCCGAGATCAACGTCGCGACCGGCGCTCGGCGCGTCGTGGCCAATGGCCTGGCCGGGCCCGAGGGCATCGCGGTCGGGCCTGACGGGCGCCTGTTCGTGGCCGAGGTCGGCCAGAAGCGCGTGGTCGCCATCGATCCTGCGACCGGCGCCAAGACCGTGATCGCCTCCAACCTCGATATCGGCCTGCCGCCCTATCAGGGCGGACCACCGGGCCTGGTGCCGACCGGGGTCACAGTCGGCGCCGGCGGCACGGTCTATGTCAGCTCCGATATCCGCAACGCGCTCTACCGGCTCACCCCGCCCGCGCCCTGAAGGATTCGCATGCCCGGCATTCCCTTCATCAAGGAATTCAAGTTCGACTACGGCACGGCGATGGAGGTGACGCCTCTGATCCGCCGCGTCGTCGCCCACAATCCCAACCCCTTCACCTTCAAGGGCACCGGCACCTACGTCATCGGTCACGGCAAGGTGGCGGTCGTGGATCCCGGGCCCGACATGCCGGAACATGTCGATGCCGTGTTGCGCGCCCTGCGCGGCGAGACGGTGACGCACATCCTGGTGACGCACACCCATGTCGATCACGTGCCAGCGACGCCGGCGCTCGCCAAGGCGACCGGCGCCAAGGTCTATTCCTTCGGGCCCCATCCCCGGCCCGAAAGCGACGACAAGCCGGAACAGTTCGGCGATCTCGCCTTCGCGCCGGACGTCAAGCTGAACGACGGCGACGTCATCCAGGGCGACGGCTGGAACGTCGAGGCGGTCCATACGCCCGGCCACATCTCCAACCACCTCTGCTTCGCGCTCAAGGAGGAGAAGGCGCTGCTGTCGGGCGACCATGTCATGGGCTGGTCGACGGCGGTGATCTCGCCGCCCGACGGCAACATGGCCGACTACTTCGCGAGCCTGCGCAAGCTCCTGCCACGCGACGAGACGCTCTACATCCCGACGCACGGGGCGGAGATCCGCAATCCCACTCCCTTCGTGCAGTCCTATATCGAGCATCGCCTGGGCCGTGAGGCGCAGATCATGGCCCGTCTCAAGGACGGGCCGCAGACCATCCCGCAGATGGTCGCCAGGAACTACGCCGACACGCCGGTCCACCTGCACGCCGCCGCCGGCCGCTCGATGCTCGCCCATCTCATCCAGATGGTGAAGGACGGCCGGGTGAAGACCGACGACGGCACGGCGAGGAGCGACAGCGTCTATCGGCTGTAAGCGCTCGCGACGACAGGCGTCACTTCGACTCGAATCCCGGCACCCACTTCGGATGCTGCGGCAGGTCGTCGGTGATCTCGTGCCACGTCGCCTTCGAGGACGTGAAGACATGCAGGCGCGGCCGCACGCCGGGATCGTCGTCGAACAGGCCCGCCGGGATGCTGACCGTCGTGAGGTACGGCGCCTGGCCGGGAACCATAGAGCCGCAGGTCCGGCAGAACTTGCGGAAGCTGCCGGGCGACGACTCAAAGCTGCCGATGTTGTCCTCGTCGGCCAGCCAGTGGAATTTGTCCTTCTCGACGTGGACGTAGGTCGCGACGCTCGCCGCCGTGAGCTTGCGGCAGTTCAGCAATGGCAATGGGTCATCGACCGCGCGGCTTCGATCTCGAATCGGACGGTGCCGCAAGCGCAGCTTCCCGTGATCATCGAAGCCCTCCGTAAGGACGGGAATCCTATGATAACGTCAGGCCCGAAAGGAAACATCCAATGGATATGAAACTCACCGGCAAGACGGTCCTCATCACCGGCGGTAGCCGCGGCATCGGTTTCGCCTGCGCCATGGCCTTTGCCGGCGAAGGCTGCGCCGTGCACATTGCCTCGCGTTCGAAGGAATCCCTCGACTCCGCGCGGGAAAAGATCCGCGCGCGGCACAACGTGCCGGTCGAGATTCATCCCGCCGATTTCTCCAAGGGCGACACGGTACGCTCGGTGATCGACGCCGTCGGCCATGCCGATATCCTGGTCAACAACGCGGGCGCCATCCCGCGCGGCGACATCTTCGCCATGACCGAGCCCAAGTGGCGCGAGTCCTGGGAGCTTAAGGTGTTCGGCTACATCAACGCCACCAGAGCCATGCTGGAGAAGATGTACGCGCGCAAGAAGGGCGCCATCGTCAACATCATCGGCCTGGCCGGTGAGAGCTACAACTACGACTACGTCACCGGCTCGATGGGCAATGCGAGCCTGATGGCCTTCACGCGCACCGTCGGCTCGCGGAGCGTCGATCACGGCGTGCGCGTCGTGGCGATCAACCCGCCGGCCACGCGCACTGACCGCATGCTCACCCTGCTGCGCGGCCAGGCCGAGCAGAAGTGGGGCGATCCCGAGCGCTGGCCCGAGCTCACCAAGCACATGCCGTTCGGCCGCGCCGCCGAACCCGAGGAGGTCGCCGACCTCGCCGTCTTCCTGGCCTCGGACCGCGCGAGCTACATCAGCGGTGTCGTGATGACGTTGGACGGCGGCCAGGCCGCGCGTCACTAGACTTCCTCCCCATCGCGGAGTCCGCGATGGGGAGGAACGGCTCCGTGCTCAGAAGTAACAGCTAACACCAACCCGGGTGAGGTTGTTGTTGGTGCTCTCGCTGACGGTGCCAGGCAGCAACGATGTGCTCGGCGTGCCCATGTAGAGATACTCGAGCTTCATCGACCAGCGGTCGGCGAAAATCCCTTCGACGCCGCCGCCGGCGGTCTAGGTCCAATAGTTGGCGCTGGCCGAGATCGGGCCGTACATGGAGCGCTGACCCCACACGGCACCACCGGTGAGGTAGGGCATCACCGAACCGACCGGATAGCCGACACGTGCACGCATGGTGCTGAACCACGGCACGCGCCCACTTGCGCATTGACCTACCCACGCTGTCGAACTCCCCCATCGGCGCGATCGAAGCGAACCCAACGTGAATCGAATCGGGCGGAATGAAGTTGCAGGGTGGCGGCGAGTACGCAAATATCGCGAACTAGAATAAATTTTCAGAATACAACCGCTGGATCGTTGCGGTTTCCGTCGCCCTTGCGGACTGTTGACAAGTTCGGGCAAGAATTTCCCCCGCAGGCGCTGCTCGGCGCTACTGTGACAGCGCATGTTCGATTCCCGCGCCAACGCCTCGGCCCTGCTGCATTCGGTTTTCGGTTTCAATGCCTTCCGTCCCGGCCAGGAGGAGATCGTCGATGCCGTCTTGGCGGGTGAGAACGTGCTGGCCGTCATGCCGACCGGCAGCGGCAAGTCGCTGTGCTACCAACTGCCGGCCATCGTCCGGCCCGGCCTGACCCTGGTCGTATCGCCGCTGATCGCCCTGATGCGCGATCAGGTGCGGGCCCTCACGGCGGCGGGAGTCGCGGCCGGCAGCCTCAATTCAAGTAACGAACCGGCCGAGAACTCTCGTGTGATGGGCCTGCTGCGCCGACGTGAGCTCAGGCTGCTCTACGTCGCACCCGAGCGGCTGGCGCGGCCCGACACGGTCGAGATGCTGGCCGAGAGCGACGTGTCCATGATGGCGATCGACGAGGCCCATTGCGTTTCGCAATGGGGCCACGATTTCCGCCCCGAGTACCTCACCCTGGGCAATGTGGCGCGGCAGATCGGCGGCCGGCTGCAGACGCTCGCCTTCACGGCGACCGCCGATGCGCCGACTCGAAACGACATCGTCGACAAGCTGTTCGCCAACCCGCCGCGGGTCTTCGTCAGGAGCTTCGATCGGCCCAATCTCAGGCTCGCCTTCAAGCCGAAGGAGCGCTCCTCGCGCCAGGTGCTGGCGTTCGTGCGCGGCCATGGGGCCGAGAGCGGCATCATATATTGTGCCTCTCGCCGCAAGGTCGAGGAACTGGCCGAAGCGCTGAAGGCGGCCGGCGTAAACGCGCTGCCCTACCATGCCGGCCTGGACAAGACCGTCCGCGACGCCAACCAGGACGCCTTCCAGCAGCAGGACGGTGTGGTGATGACCGCCACCGTCGCCTTCGGCATGGGCATCGACAAGCCCGATGTGCGCTTCGTCTGCCATGCCGACCTGCCGGCCAACGTCGAGGCCTATTACCAGGAGATCGGCCGTGCCGGCCGCGACGGGCTGGCCGCCGACACCCTCACCCTCTACAGCCTGGGCGACATGCAGCTTCGCCGCCTGCAGATCGAGCAGAGCGAATCGCCCGACGAGCGCAAGCGCATCGAGCGCCAGCGGCTGGGCGCGCTGCTGGCGCTGGCCGAGGCGCCGCGCTGCCGACGCCAGACCCTTCTCGCCTATTTCGGCGAGGCCTCGCAGCCCTGCGGCAACTGCGATCTCTGCCAGGAAGGCGTCGAGCTGTTCGACGGCACGATCGACGCGCAGAAGGCGATGTCGGCCATCGTGCGCACCGGCGAGCGCTTCGGCATGGAGCACCTCGTCGCCCTGCTGCGTGGCGAGCGCACCGAGAACATCCTGAAGTTCAACCACGACCGCCTGCCGACCTTCGGTGTCGGATCCGGCCGCAAGGCGGGCGAATGGCGCTCGATCTTCCGCCAGCTGTCGGCCACCGGCCTGATCGCACAGGATCTTCTGGAGCATGGCCGCTGGTGGGTGACCGACGAAGGCTGGCAAGTTCTGAAGGGCAAGGCGACGATCGAGCTGCGCAAGGGCATGGCGACGGCCGCCGCCAAGGGGTCCAAGCGCGACCGCAAGGCGGCCGCGGCGTCGGCCGTCGTGGGCGAGCCCGATGCCGCCCTGTTCGATGCGCTCAAAGCGCTTCGTACCAGGCTGGCGCAGGACCAGAAGCTGCCGGCCTACGTCGTCTTTTCCGATCGTACCCTCGCCGAGCTGGCAACCCACAAACCGCAAAGCCCCAGTGCCTTCCGTGAAATCCACGGCGTCGGCGATGCCAAGCTGGAACGCTATGGCGCGGCTTTCCTGGAAGTCGTCCAAAACCACGGACGCTAGCGCTTCCCGGCGCGGAACGGCCGTCCGGAACCGCCATATGACCTCGGCGTTTATGACTGGAGCGCTGCGGAGTTTGCCGCGCCGCTAAGCCCAATGAGCGGGTAGTGAGGTGTGGAGAGACGATGAGCGTGGCGATAGCCAAAGCCCGGACCGGCGTGCCGGGACTCGACGATATCCTGGTGGGTGGCCTCGCGACGGGCCGCATCTTCCTTCTGGAAGGCACTCCTGGCACCGGGAAGACCACCATGGCGCTGAGCTTCCTGCGCGAGGGAGCAAAGCTCGGCGAGCGCGGCCTCTACATCACCCTATCCGAAACCGAGCGGGAACTGCGCGCAGGCGCCGAATCGCACGGTTGGACGCTCGATGACAGGATCACGATCTTCGAGGTCGTGCCGCCCGAGAGCGTGCTCGATTCCGACCAGCAGCAGAGCCTGCTCTACTCGTCCGACCTCGAGCTCGGCGAGACGACCAAATTGATTTTCGACGCTGTCGAGCACACGAAGGCGTCGCGGGTCGTGGTCGATTCGCTGTCGGAGATCCGGCTGCTGGCGCAGAGCTCGCTGCGCTATCGCCGCCAGATCCTGGCGCTGAAGCACTATTTCGCGCGGCACGGCTCGACCGTGCTCTTGCTCGACGACCTGACGGCCGACACGCTCGACAAGACCGTGCACAGCGTCGCCGCCGGCGTCATACGGCTGGAGGAGATGACGCCCGACTACGGCGCCGAGCGTCGGCGCATGCGCGTCATCAAGTATCGCGCCCAGGGATTCCGCGGCGGCTTCCATGACTTCATCATTCGCCGCGGCGGCGCCCATGTCTTCCCCCGCCTGGTTGCAGCGGAGCACCGCCATGAGTTCGTGCGCGGAAAGGTGAGGTCGGGCGTCGCGGGTCTCGACAATCTTCTGGGTGGCGGAATCGAGGCGGGGTCAAGCACCTTGCTGCTCGGCCCGACCGGCGCCGGCAAGAGCCTGATCTGCCTGCAGTTCATCGATCGTCTGATCCGCGACGGCGGCAAGGCCTCCATGTTCGTCTTCGACGAGGAGCTGGGGCTCCTGATCGACCGTGCAAAGCCACTGGGTTTCGACCTCGCCGCCATGCGCGATGCCGGCCGGCTCCTGATCACCCAGCTCGATGCTGCCGAACTGTCGCCCGGCGAATTCTCGCACCGCGTGCGCGACGCGGTCCGGGAGCCCGATGTCAAGATGGTCGTCGTCGACAGCCTGAACGGATACCAGGCGGCGATGCCGCAGGAGAACTCGCTGATTCTGCACATGCACGAGCTGCTGCAGTACTGCAATCGGCGAGGCGTATCGACGTTTCTGACGGTGGCGCAGCACGGGCTCATGGGTGAGATGAAGACGCCCGTGGACGTTACCTATCTCGCCGATTCGGTGATCCTGCTGCGCTTCTTCGAGGCCGAAGGCGCCGTCCGCCGTGCGATCTCCGTCATCAAGAAGCGTACCGGCAGACATGAAGACACGATCCGCGAATTCTGGATCGACGGTGGATTGCAGGTCGGCGAACCTCTGGCCCAGTTCCAGGGCGTGTTGCGCGGAACGCCGATGCTGCCGGGCGATCGGGCCCCGGCGCGGCCGGACAGCCGCGGGTGACCGGTGGCGTCTCTACGCGGCCCCTCTGCGCTCTGGTGCTGGCGCCGCGCGGGCGTGATGCTGCCGTTGCGTCCTCGCTGATCGAACAGGCCGGCATTGCGTGTCGAGCCTGCCGCGACATCACAGAACTGGTCGGCGCCCTGAATGACGACACTGCCTTTGCCCTGATCACCGAAGAGGCGATTCGCAACGTCGACCTGAAGGCTCTCATGGCATGGCTTGCCGGTCAGCCGGCCTGGTCGGACCTGCCGTTCGTCCTGCTGACCGAGCATGGCGGCGGTCCGGAGCGCAATCCAATCGCGGCGCGCTGGCTGGAATCATTGGGCAACGTCTCGTTCATCGAGCGGCCGTTTCATCCGACGACGCTGATGAGCCTGGTGCGTGCCACGGTGAAAGGCCGCCGGCGCCAGCTCGAAACGCGATCGCTGCTCGAGGATCTGCGGCAGGGTGAGCTCCGCCTGCAGCAGCGTGTCGAGGAGCGCACCGCGCAGCTCCAGCACGCCCACGACGAATTGCTGGCGCAGATCGCCGAGCGCGCCCGCACCGAGGAGCAGCTTCGCCAGCTGCAGAAACTGGAATCGATCGGCCAGCTCACCGGCGGCGTGGCGCACGATTTCAACAACCTCCTGACCGCCGTGCTGGGCAACCTCGAGCTTCTGCGCAAGCGCCTGCCGGCCGACCCTTCGATAGATCGGCTGATCGACGGTGCCACCCAGGGAGCACAACGCGGCGCGGCGCTGACGCAGCGCCTGCTCGCTTTCGCCCGCCGCCAGGCATTGCAGCCGCGGCCGACGGATCTCGCCGAGCTGGTGCGCGGCATGGGTGATCTGCTGCACCGCTCGCTGGGGCCGTCGATCGACATCGAGATCGACATCTCCGACGACTTGCCGCCCGCACTTGCCGATCACAACCAGATCGAGCTGGCCCTGCTCAATCTCGCGGTGAATGCCCGCGATGCCATGCCCGACGGTGGCCGGCTGACAATTTCGCTTTCTGAGGAGACGGTGTCCGACGCCCGCGATCTCGCGGTGGGTCGCTATGTGCGGCTCTGCGTATCCGATTCGGGCTGCGGCATGGATCAGCAGACACTCGGCCGCGCCATCGAACCGTTTTTTTCGACCAAGGAGGTCGGCAAGGGCACCGGTCTCGGCCTGTCGATGATCCACGGGCTGGCATTGCAGCTCAAGGGCGCGCTGCGTCTTCACAGCGATATCGGACGTGGCACGCGCGCGGAGCTCTGGCTGCCGGTCGCCAACGGCAAGGCGGCGCCGGCTCCAGCCGACTCTGCCGCCGGTGCCGATTCCAGCAGTCGGCGGCGCCTGTCGCTGCTGTTCGTCGACGACGACTTCCTGATCAGTCTCAGCACGGCGGCGCTGCTCGAGGATCTCGGCCACGACGTCATCAAGGCGGCATCGGGCGAGGCCGCACTCGAGGTGCTGCAGAGCGGCAAGTCGATCGACCTCATGATCACCGACTACGCCATGCCGGGCATGACCGGCTTGCAGCTCGCCGAGGCGGCGCGAAATCTCCGCCCCGGCCTGCCGATCCTCCTGGCCACGGGTTATGCCGACCTGCCGGCCCACTCCAAGGTGGAATTGCCGCGACTGTCCAAGCCCTACCAGCAAAAACAGCTCGCCGAGCGGATCACGGCCCTAGTCGGCTAGAATTCGGCTGATCGCAACCGTTCGTCGCGCAGCCATAGGCCGGCCCAAACAGGCCGAGGTAGACGCCGAACAGCGTGTGCGGGTCGCCAATCCTGAGATGGGTGGCGATCGCGCCACCTATCAGGCCGGTCAGCAGCACGGCGCCCAGGGTCGACGTCCGCGGCCAGGCATAGAGCGCGGTGCATGCCAGCGTCACGACGCCCAGGAAGCGGCGAAGGAACGCTCGTCGGATAGCCGAGCTCTTTCAGGCTGTCCCTGACCGGTTGGATCGGCACCAATTTGACGGCGCCGTCCATGGCCAGGAACAGGGTGCCAAGGCCGCTCAGCGCCCCGGCCCGTCCATAGAGCGGCCTTGCCGTTCGTGGTCAGGCTTTCTTGATGGTCGTGCCGACCGACCAGCGCACGCCGAACGGGTCGCGGAACTGGCCGTAGCGATCGCCCCAGAACATGTCGGTGACGGGCATCAAGGGCTCGGCGCCGGCATCGACGGCGCGCTTCCACCAGGCATCGGCATCGTCGACCTGCAGATGCAGGGTGTAGCCGCCGTGGGTCTCCAGCGGATGGCCGTGGTCGGGGAAGGCGTCGGCCAGCATGAGCGAGCCGCCGTTGACCACGAGATGGATGTGCATGTAGCGGCCCTTCTCGTCGGGCGGCATGCGCAGCACTTCGGCGGCGGCCAGCGCCTTGACGTAGAAATCGGCCGCTTTGCCGGCGTTGCTGACGCCGAGATAGGGGGCCACGCCGCCGCGGACCGGGGGAAAGGAATCAGTCATAAGTTCTCCGTTCGTCAGGAAGCCCCAAGGACGAACGGACAGGGCTCGAGCCGACAAGGGCGCGAATTTTTTCTTGCGCGGGTCGGGGCTCGTGGCCCCAGCTATGCGCTTTCCCTGTCCAGATGATCGAGATGCTGGCGGATGTGGGCCGCCTCGGCCGGGGTGGTGGCGAGCGCGATTGCCCGGTCGAAGGCCGCCCTCGCCTCGGCGCGGCGGTCGAGCTGCTTCAGCAGCGCGCCCTTGACGCCGTGGAAGTAGAAGTAGCTCGAAAGCTTCGGCCCCAACGGCTCGATCATTTCCAGCGCCGCGGCCGGCCCGCGCACCTTGCTGACGGCCACGGCGCGGTTCAGCGTCACCACCGGCGACGGCTGCAGGCGCTCGAGATTGGCATAAAGCAGGTCGATCTGCGCCCAGTCGGTGTGTTCGGCCCGCTTGGCGCGTGCATGCAGGGCGGCGATGGCGGCCTGGACCTGGTAAGGGCCGGGCCGGCGATGGCGAATCGCCTTGTCGATCAGCGCCAGGCCCTCGGCGATCTGCTTGTCGTGCCACAGGCTGCGGTCCTGATCCTCGAGCAGGATGATGCCGCCCTTGTCGTCGAAGCGGGCGGCCGCGCGCGCGTGCTGCAGCAGCATCAGGGCGGCGAGCCCCATCACCTCGGGATCCTGCGGGAAGACGCGCAGCAGGAGGCGCACCAGCCAGATGCCTTCGTCGGCCAGCGTGCCGCGCGTGGTGACCTCGCCGCTGCGCGCCGAATAGCCTTCGTTGAACACCAGGTAGATCATGGCCGACACGGTCGCCAGTCGCTCCGCCCGCTCGGCCGCCCCCGGCGTTTGGAAGGGCTGGCCGGCATTGGCGATACGCGCCTTGGCGCGGGTGATGCGCTGCTCCATCGCCGCCTCGCCGACCAGGAAGGCGCGCGCGATCTGCCGGACCGACAGGCCGCAGACGATGCGCAGCGCCAGCGCGATCTGTTGCGTCGCCGGCAGGTCGGGATGGCAGCACACGAACAGCAGCCGCAGGATGTCGTCGCGGTACTGTTCGCCGTCGAGCCGGTCGGCGATTTCGCTCTCGGCATCGTCCAGGTCGGAGATCGCCACCTCGTCGGGCAGCGCGACCTGCTTGGCGCGGCGGCGCACATCGTCCATCGCCGCGTTGCGGCCGACGAAGATCAGCCATGCCGCGGCGTCGCGCGGCGGCCCGTTCTGCGGCCAGGTCTTCAGTGCGCGCAGGCAGGCTTCCTGGAAGGCTTCTTCGGCCGTATCGAGATCGCGGAAGTAACGCAGCAGCGCGCCCACTGCCTGGGGGCGCGCGGCGGTCAGAACCGCCTCGATCCAGCCGATGTCGTTCACGCCGCGGGCTTCCGTTCGACGGGGAGCCTGTAATCGTGCAGTTCGGCGACGGGCCGGATCTCGTAGCTGCCGGTACCCGGATTGGCGACGGCCAGCTCCTTGGCTGTCTCGATCGCCTCATCGAGCGAGGCGCAGTCGACGATGTAAAAGCCGAGGAGTTGCTCCTTGGTCTCGGCAAAGGGACCGTCGATCACGAGGTTCTCGCCGCGACTCTTGCGCAGGGTGGTGGCGGCGGTGGTCGGCAGCAGCCGAGCCACGGGTCCCAGCCGGCCCTGCCGGACGAGCTTGTCGTTGACCGCATGCAGCCGGGCCATGGTCTCGTCGTGATACTCCTTGGACCAGGCGCCGATAGCGGCCTCGGAGTTGTAGCAAAGGATGGCGTAGAGCATCGATAACCCTCGATTTTGCCTAGGACGAACGAAGCGGGCCGGTTCCGACAGCGACGACGGCAATATTCGCCGGCTAGCCCTCACCGGAGGAGATCGGGTTGGCGAAGGGCGCACCGGCCTTGAGGATGCGATAGCGGCCGTCGCGGATTTCGGCAGCGGTTACGATGCCGGTGCGAGCGCTGCCGCCGTCGAGGCCCAGCCGATCGCCTTCGAACAGGTGCGGGTCTTCCAGGCCGCTGATGGCGCGGTGCTTGTCGGGCGGCGTGTGGCCGTGCACCACCAGGGTGCCCTTGAAGCCCATCTTCCAGTCGAGGAAGCCGTGCCTGATCCAGGCCCAGCGCGCCTCGGTGAAGATGGTCCAGGGCCGGGTCAGGAACTCGTCGGGGTCGGCGTGCGGATCGAGCCCGCCATGGACGAACAGCGTGTTGCCGAGCCGTACGTGGCTGCGCATGTCCCACAGGCGATGGACCACAGCCTCGCCCAGCGCCGCCTTCAGCAGCGCGTGGTCGGCCCGGGCTTCGGGCTGGCCGGCAGAAGAGCGCATCTGCCGCAGGAATTTGTCGCCGCCCATGCGCCTGGAGAGCCACATCGTCTCGGCTTTGTGGGCGTGCGGCCCGCCGATGACGGTGAGGAGCATCATGATCTCGTGGTTGCCCATCAGTCGGTCGACATGGCCAACGCCGCCGTGGGTTTCCTCGCTGGCCGCCCATTGCTCGAGCACGCCGACGCTGTCCGGCCCGCGATTGATCATGTCGCCGAGATAGACGAGGCGGCGCCTGCCGCCGGCCTCGCCGGCCAGACGGGCGATGGTATCGAGCAGCGCGCGCAGCTCGGAAGCGCAACCATGCACGTCGCCGATCGCGAATACTGTCTCGCCACCCAGTTCGAACGGGGCGGGCTTCCACTCTGAGATGTCGACGGGCAGCGCAACGGCGGCGTCCATGGCGCCGATGCTACTGCCATCAGGCGCGGCGCTCCACTGCCGCCAGCGGCCGGCGCTCGAACTCTTCCTTGACGGTGCGGTTGAGGTCGAAGCGCAAGGCCGTCGCGTCGGGACGCGACACCCAGAGGTGGGCCGCCAATGTGTAGTTGCCGTCGCCGACGCTTTCCACGCCGACGTCCGCAACCCGCAGGACGCGCCTGTCGCGCTGGATCAGCTCTTTCAGGCGGCCGATCGCGGCGCCGATATCGTCGTTGGCCGGCCGCTGGAAGCGCAGGTCGATGCGCGTCGTGTCGTTGCGCGTCGGCACGCGCACGATCTCGCCCCATAGTTTGCCGTTGGGAATGATGATGCGCGCATTGTCGTCGCCGTCGATCTCGGTGAAGAACAGGTTGATCTCGCACACCGAGCCGCCGACGTTGGCGGTCTCGATGCGATCGCCGATATGGAACGGCCGGAACAGCACCAGCATGATTCCGGCGGCAAGGTTGCTGAGCGTGCCCTGCAATGCGAGTCCGACGGCGATGCCGAGCGCGCCCAGCACGGCCACGAAGCTCGTGGTGGCGATGCCGAAGGTGGTGAGCACGGCGACGAAGGTGAAGACCAGCGCCATGTAGCGCGCGCCATTGCCGAGGAAGAGCGCGACCGTGCGATCGATGCGCGACGACTGCTGGCACAGCCGGACGACCGCCGAATAGACGATGCGCGACGCCATCCAGCCGGCGAGCAGGATGATGATCGCGCCGACGATGCGCAGGCCATAGGTGGTTACCAGGGCGACGGCCGTGTTGGCCGCGCCGGTCCATTGGGCTTCGAGGTCCATGAGGAGGACAACGCTTCGCCCGGCGATGCGGTTGCCCCCAGGACGCGTCAGCGGCTGTCGTTGTCGCGAATGAAGTCGCGCACGCGCGGCATGATCTGCTCGCGCCACTTGCGGCCGTTGAAGATGCCGTAGTGGCCGACGCGCGGCTGCTCCCAGTGCACGTGGCGTGCGCCCGGAATGTTGGGAGTGAGCGCGTGCGCCGCCTTGGTCTGGCCGACGCCGGAGATGTCGTCGAGCTCGCCCTCGACCGTCATCAACGCAGTCTCGATGGCCGAAGGATCGATCCTGCGGCCGCGACTCACCCAGTCGCCGCGCGGCAGCAGGTGCTCCTTGAACACGACCTCGATGGTCTGCAGGTAGAATTCGGCGGTGAGGTCCATCACCGCGAGATACTCGTCGTAGAAGGTGCGATGGGCGTCGGCCGAATCGTCGTCGCCTTTGACCAAGTGCTCGAACTGGCGCACGTGCGCGTTGATATGACGGTCGAGGTTCATGCTGATGAACGAGGTGAGTTGCAGGAAGCCCGGATAAACCCGGCGCATCGCGCCCGGATAGTTGAAAGGCACCGTCGTGATGACATTGTCGCGAAACCACATCATCGAATTGCGCATCGCCAGATCGTTGGGCGTGGTGGGGCTGACGCGCGTGTCGATCGGGCCGCCCATCAGGGTGATCGACTTTGGCTGGCGCGGATCCTTGGCGGCCGACATCAGCGAGGCCGCCGCCATCACCGGCACCGACGGCTGGCAGACCGCGATGACATGGACCTCCGGCCCGAGATAGCGGCAGAACTCAATGATGTAGTCGACGTAGTCGTCGAGATCGAAGTTTCCCTGGTCGAGCGGCACCTCGCGCGCATCGGTCCAGTCGGTGATGTGCACGTCGTGCTCGGGCAGCAGCGCCTCGACGGTGCCGCGCAGCAGGGTGGCGAAGTGGCCGCTCATCGGCGCCACCACCAGGACCTTGGGATCTCGCCGAGTGGTGTCGCGGTGGAAATGCAGAAGCTGGCAGAACGGCTTGCGGAGGAGGATCTCCTCGTTGACGGCCACGATCTCGTTGTCGATCTCAGTCGTCTTCAGGCCGAAGGAGGGCTTGCCGTAATGCTGAGTCAGCCGCGCCATGATCTCGGCGCCGGCAGCGACGGATTTGCCGAACCAGGTGTCGGTCAGCGGATTGTACGGGCTCGAGTAAACCTGCTCGAGCGTGTTCGCCCACAGGCGGACCGGCCTGGCGAGGTGACGCTGGAACTCATACGCCTGATACAGCAGAGAAGACGCTAACACTTTGGGTTTCCTTGATTATTTCAAGTACGCGAGGGGACGTGCTGCGCGGGTTCTACGCTTGAAATATGGGCAGGGCCACGCCCTCCTGCCGCACCTTTTTGGTGACCCAAAACACCCCTGCCCCGGTCGACAATCTACACGGGCGGTGAGCCGTTTGCGACCGGAAGTTCGGGAGGGAGGCGTCCTGCCAGGGCGATTAGAGCAGCCGCTGCACGGCCGCTGCGATCTGCTCGGCCTTGGCTTCGTGCGTGAAGTGCGTGACGAAGCGGCCGTTGCGATCGAGCAAGTAGACGATCGAGGAATGGTCCATCAGGTACGGTCCGCCATCCTTGCCGGGCACCTTCTGGAAGTAGACGCGGTAGGCGCGCGCAACATCGGCGATCTGCTGCGGCGTGCCCGTCAATCCGATGAAGGTCGGTCCGAAATTCTCCACATAGCCCTTCAGCAGTTTGGGCGTGTCGCGTTCCGGATCGACGGTGATGAAGACCAGGTTCACCTTCTTGGCAGCATCCGGCCCCAGCTTCTCGATGGCGTTCTCCATCAGCAGCAGCGAGGTCGGGCAGACATCGGGACAATAGGTGAAGCCGAAATAGATCAGCGTCGGCTTGCCCTTCAGGCTGTCGCTGGTGACGACGCGGTCATTCTGGTCGGTGAGCGCGAAGGTCCCGCCGATGGCGGGCTTGCCGCCTTGATAGGCATCCCAGCCGATCCACACGGCGGCGGCGGCCAGGCAGGCGATCCAGACGCCCAGCAGCGCCTTCATCGTACGTGACATGGGCCAAAGATGGGCCGGGTTGGGCGGCTCGACAAGCCGGACGGCTGGTCGCACAAGAGGAGTTGATGAGCACCGATCTGGTTCGCTTGGCGCGCGCCGCCGACTATGCCGCCCGCCAGCATATCGCGCAGCGGCGCAAGGGTGAGCGCGCCGAGCCCTACATCAACCACCTGACCGAGGTGGCGGCGCTTCTGGCCGAGGCGACCGACGGCAGCGACGTCGTGCTGCTGATGGGCGGCCTGCTGCACGACACGCTGGAGGACACGGACTCCACCTACGATGATCTCCTGGAGCGCTTCGGCCCGGAGGTGGCGGCATTGGTGGCCGAGGTGACCGACGACAAGTCGCTGCCCAAGGAAGAGCGCAAGCGCCTGCAGATCGAGAAGACGCCCGGCAAGTCGGAGCGCGCCAAGCTGCTGAAGGTCGCCGACAAGACCTCCAACCTGCGCGGTCTGATGGCCAGCCCGCCGGTGGGATGGACAGAGGCGCGGCTGCGCGATTATGTCGTGTGGGCCTACGACGTCGTGCGCTCCTGCCGCGGCCTCAATCCACGGCTGGAAGCGGCCTTCGACGAGGCCTACGAAAAGGCGAGCCGGCACTTCGGCTAGATGAGGAAACGATGTTCTACGATGCCGCCAAGCGCGATCATGGATTGCCGCAGGATCCGCTGAAGTCGCTGATCGTGCCGCGGCCGATCGGCTGGATCTCGACCGTGGATCGCCAGGGCCGCGTGAACCTCGCCCCCTACAGCTTCTACAATGCCGTCGGCGAGTTCCCGCCAGTGGTCTATTTCGCCATCACCGGCACCTACGGCAGCACGCCGACCAAGCACAGCCGCATGAACGCCGAATCGACCGGCGAATTCGTCGTCAACATGGTGAGTGAGAGCCTGAAGGAGCAGATGAACGTCACGACCACCATGGTCGAGTTCGGCGTCGATGAGTTGAAGCTCGCCGGTCTCACTGCGGAGCCCTGCACCCTGGTGAAGCCGCCGCGTGTAAGGGAATCGCCAGTGGCGCTCGAGTGCAAGTACTGGCGCACCATCGAGTTGCCGGTCGAGAAGGGCCACGAGACCGAGCGCGGCTCGGTGGTGTTCGGCCAGGTGGTGGGCGTGCATATCGACGACAGCATCATCAAGGACGGCCGCATCGACACGCTGGCCTTCAGGCCGGTGGCGCGGCTCGGCTACAGCGAATACACCACGACGGACAACGTCTGGCGGATGAGAAGGCCGGACGATCCGAAGTATCAGTAGGGCTGATCTTTCGGCCTATCATTCATGCTCCTCTCCCCCCAGGGGGAACCCAAGGGGAAGAGGAACATGAGGATGAGATCAGTGTGCGCGAACCACCGGCGCCACGCTGCGCGCCATCGCCAGGATGCGCTTGTCGGTCATGGCCTCGCCCATCAGCATGAAGCCGACCGGCAGCTCGCCCGGGGCGTGACAGGGCAGGCTGATGCCGCAGCGGTCGAGGAAGTTGCCGACGGTGGTGTTGCGCAACAGCAGCAGGTTCTTCTTGGTGAAGCCGTCGGGCGTCGAGACCTCCTCGAGGGTCGGGGCGACGATGGCGCAGGTCGGCATGACGACGGCATCGTAGTTCGAGGTGATCGCCGAGATCCGCTTCTGCAGGTCGGCGCGTGCCGCCAGCAGGTCGACATAGTCGGCGGCGCCCATGTCCTTGCCGCGCATGATGCGCGGGTAGACGAGCTGGTCGTAGGCCCCACCCCTCCGCTCGATCAGCGCGCGGTGCCAGGCATAGGCCTCGGCGGCGGCGAAGGTGCCGCGGGCGTTGACGGTGTTGAGCTCGGTCAGCTCGGGCAGATCGATCTTCTCGACCTTCACGCCGACGCCTGACAGCGTCCTCAGCGCCCGCTCGAAGGCCGTTGCGACGACGGGATCGAGATCGTCCATCACGAAGTGCATGGGGACGGCGAAGCGCAGCCCGGCGAGCGGCGCCGGCGCGGGCACCGAGATCGGCTCGCCCGCGAACACCGCATCGACGATGGCGCAGCATTCCACCGAATTGGCCAGCGGGCCGATGGAATCGAGCGAGGTCGAAAGCGGCACGACGCCGTCGATCGGCACGCGCCGCGCCGTCGGCTTGAAGCCCGTGATGCCGCAGACGGCAGCAGGAATGCGCACCGAGCCGCCGGTATCGGTGCCCAGCGCCGCCACGGCCATGCCATCGGCCACCGACACTGCCGCACCCGACGAGGAGCCGCCCGGCACGCGCCTGCGGTCGGCCGGATTGCCCGGCGTGCCGTAATGCGGGTTGAAGCCCACGCCCGAGAAGGCGAACTCGCTCATGTTGGTGCTGCCCACGATCACCGCGCCGGCTGCGCGCAGGCGGGCCACGACGGGGGCATCGACTTTGGCCGGCGGCGCATCGTCGAGCGCCTTGGAGCCGGCGAGTGTGGTCTCGCCCGCGACGTCGCACAGGTTCTTGATCGAGACCGGAATGCCGGCCAGCGGCGAGGGCACCAGGCCCACCTTGCGCTGCCCGTCGCTGGCATCGGCTGCGGCCAACGCCTGGTCGCGCCAGACTCTTATGAAGGCGCGGCCACCTTCACCCTTGGGGTCGGCGATGCGGGTGAGCGCCTGCTCGGTGAGCTTGCGCGAGGTCGTGCGGCCGGCGGCGAGGTCCGCCGCGAGTTGCAGGATGGTCTGTTTCACTTCGCGCGGTTCTTCACAAGGTCGTCGACCACGGCGGGATCGGCGAGGGTCGACGTGTCGCCGAGGTTACCGAAATCGTTCTCGGCGATCTTGCGCAGGATGCGGCGCATGATCTTGCCAGAACGGGTCTTGGGGAGTCCGGGCGCCCATTGGATGACGTCGGGCGTGGCGATCGGCCCGATCTCCTTGCGCACCCAGGCGACCAGTTCCTTGCGCACGTCTTCCGACGATTGCTGCCCGGCCTTGAGCGTTACATAGGCGTAGATGCCCTGCCCCTTGATGTCGTGCGGGAAGCCCACCACGGCTGCCTCGGCCACCTTCTGGTTGCCGACCAGGGCGCTCTCGACCTCGGCGGTACCGATGCGATGGCCCGAGACATTGATCACGTCGTCGACGCGGCCAGTGATCCAGTAGTAGCCGTCTTCGTCGCGGCGCGCGCCGTCTCCGGTGAAGTACTTGCCGGGGTAGGTCTTGAAGTAGGTGTCGATGAAGCGCTGGTGGTCGCCGTAGACCGTGCGCATCTGGCCCGGCCACGAATTGATCAGGCAGAGATTGCCCGTGGCCGCGCCCGAGAGTTCCTTGCCCTCGGCGTCGACCATCACCGGCTGCACGCCGAAGAACGGCCGCGTCGCCGATCCGGGCTTCAGCTTGGTTGCGCCGGGCAGCGGCGTAATGAGAATGCCGCCGGTCTCGGTCTGCCACCAGGTGTCGACGATGGGGCAGCGCGACTCTCCGACGACGCGGTAGTACCACAGCCACGCCTCGGGATTGATCGGCTCGCCGACCGAACCCAGCAGGCGCAGGCTCTTGCGCGTCGCCTTCTTCACCGGCGCCTCGCCTTCGCGCATCAGGGCGCGGATGGCGGTCGGCGCGGTGTAGAAGATGTTGACCTTGTGCTTGTCGATCACCTGCCAGAAGCGGCTCGAATCGGGATAATTGGGCACGCCCTCGAACATCAGCGTCGTGGCGCCGTTGGCCAGCGGTCCATAGACGATGTAGCTGTGGCCGGTCACCCACCCCACGTCGGCGGTGCACCAGTAGATGTCGCCGTCGTGATAGTCGAAGACGTAGTGGTGCGTCATCGAGGCGAAGACGATGTAGCCTCCGGTCGTGTGCAGCACGCCCTTCGGCTTACCGGTCGAGCCCGAGGTGTAGAGGATGAACAACGGATCCTCCGCGCCCATCGGCTCGGGCTCGCAGTCGGTTGCCACCCTGGCCGCGATCTCGTGCCACCACACGTCGCGGCCGGCGTCCCAGCCGACCTTGCCGCCGGTGTGGCGGACGACCAGCACCTTCCTGACGCCCGGCGCCTTCTTCAGCGCCTCGTCGGTGTTGGCCTTGAGCGGCACCGGCTTGCCGCCGCGCAGGCCCTCGTCGGCGGTGATGACGATGTTGCTGTCGCAGTCGACGACGCGGTTGGCGAGGCTGTCGGGCGAGAATCCGCCGAACACTACGGAATGGATCGCGCCGATGCGCGTGCAGGCCAGCATCGCGTAGGCAGCCTCGGGGATCATCGGCAGATAGATGGTGACGCGGTCGCCCTTCTTGACGCCGAGTTCCTTCAGCGCATTGGCCATGCGGCAGACTTCGGCGTGCAGCTCGCGATAGGTGATGTGCTTGGACTTCGACGGGTCGTCGCCTTCCCAGATGATCGCCGTCTGGTCGGCGCGCTTGGCCAGATGGCGGTCGACACAGTTGGCCGACACGTTCAGCACGCCGTCGTGATACCAGCGGATGCGGACGTCGCCGGTATAGTCGACGTCGCGCACCGCGCCGTCACTGTAGGGCTTGATCCAGTCGATGCGCTTGCCGTGCTCGCCCCAGAACCTGGCGGGATCCTCGATCGAGGCGTCGTACATCGCCTTGTACCTGGTGTCGTCGACATAGGCGCGCTTGGCCCAGTCGGCGCTGACATCGATCAGTTCATCGGCCATCGTCCCTCCCATCGGCTTTTGCCGCGAATTCAGCGGGTTTTAGCCCGCTCGCGCCGGCCTCGGCAATTCGACTTTGGTGTCCGGATCTACTCGTGGAACCAGGTCGTGAAATCCCCGAGCGGCGCGCGCTCCGTGATCAGGTTGTTGGGAACCTCATCGGGATCGGCATAGCCCAGCGCCAGGCCGCAGATCACGACCTCCTCCTCGGCAATCTTCAGCTCGCGGCGCACGACGTGCTGGTAGCGGCTGAAAGCCGCCTGCGGGCAGGTATGCAGGCCCTTCTCGCGCGCCAGCAGCATGAGCTGGTCGAGGAAGATGCCGCAGTCGATCCACTGACCGTTGCCCATGCGCCGCTCGACGCACAGGATCATGCCGACCGGCGCATCGAAGAAGTCGTAGTTCTTGCGGAACTGTTTCAGCATGCCGGCGGCGTCGCCGCGCGGCACGCCGAGCAGGGTGTAGAGCTGCTTGCCGACGAGCTTGCGGCGTGCGTCGTATACCGGCGTGAACTCCTTCGGGTACACGTTGTATTCAGCACCCGGGCCGTTGTCGCCGTCGTCCATCGCCTTGAGGATCGCCGCCGACAGCCGCTGCCGCGCCTTGCCCGTGGCGACATAGAGTTTCCACGGCTGGAGGTTGCCGTTCGACGCCGCGCGACTCGCCGTCGAGATGATCCACTCGATATCGGCCTGCGGCACGGGATCGGGCTTGAACACACGCATCGAGCGGCGGGAGTTGATGGCTTCTGACACGCGCATGAAAGATCAGCTCCGATTGAGATGGCGGCGCAGGAACTCGAACAGCTTACGCCGCGTGAGCGCGTTCTGCTGCTCCGTGAAGAAGTGAGTACCGCCTGGCACGACGAGCGTCTCGACTTCCTTGCCGTGGCTTTTCAGCGCTTCGGCCATGGTTTCCAGCTGGTCGATCGGGACGTTCTCGTCGCGGTCACCGTGGACCAGCAGCACCGGTGCGTCGATCTGCGCCACCCGCAGGATCGGCGAGCGTACCGGCAGGCCCTCCGGGCCGCAGAGGTCGTCGAGGTAGTCGCGAATGAACGGATTGGCGTCGCGCCAGCGCGCCAGGTCCATGGGGCCGTAGAACGAGGCGACGGCGCGGATCGGCGGCTTGTGGGCGGCCGCCAGCAGCGCCACCTGGCCGCCCATCGAGGCGCCGACAACGGCGATTCGGTCCTTGTCGACCAGCGGCCGCTTGGCGAGCCAGTCGATGGCCGCCAGCACGTCGAGCGGCTGACGCAGGCCCTGATCGCTCTCGCCTTCGGAGCCCAGCCAGCCGCGCAGTGACAGGGCAAGGGCGGCATAGCCGTTGGCCGTGCAGGTCCGCGCCAGCCCGACCATGTTGTGCGCGTGGCCCGCGAAACCGTGCAGCAGGATCACCGCCGGATAGGGCGGCGCGCCGGCCTGAGGCTTGAAGAAATAGCCGCCCAGGGTGACGCCGTGACCCGGCACCTGGACCTGCTCGGCGTCGGCCACCTCGGGCAGCTCGTCCCAGCGATGCGCCACTTCGATCGGCACGCCGTCGGGATCGCGGAAGGCCACCGAGTAGTAGCCAGGCGCGAAGTAGTCGAGCTCCTTGGGCGGCTGCAGGATCTCTGCGCCGGCGTCGCGCAGCTCGGCGAACACCTGGTCGACCTGGGCGCGGCTCTCGGCCGAGACGGCAAGCCACAGCGCGCCCGGGCCGTAGGAGATGCCTTCCTTGGCCTGGCGCATGACGAAGTGGTCGTAGCCACGCGACCACATCACGCGGTCGTTGCCCGCCCAGACGCGATGGAAACCCAGCATCGGAAGCCACAGGCGATGGAAGGCGACCGAACGGCCGAGATCGCTCACTTCGATGGCGGCACCGGCAAAGGACGGGCGTGGTCGCATCAGCGCCCGATCAGCGCACGGGAAGGCCAAGCAGGCGCTGCTCGTCGCGCCGCAGATGCTCTTCGCCGGCCAGGAAGAACTCGTCGAGTTGGGGCGGTTTCACCCCGGTGCCGCTCAGCATGGCGTGCGCCTGGCCGCGATGATGGATCTGATGCTGGAACAGATGCTCCAGGATGGAGGCGATGCTTGTCGGCGGTGGCGTCCGATTGGGGCGCGGCAGGGAGATCTCTTCGGCGAGGCTCGTTTCGGTCTGCCGTTCGCAGAAATCGATCAAACGCCGATCGCTGATACGTTGCGCGTCGTAGAGCCGGTGGGCGTCGGGAAAGTCCGGCGGCGGGTCGTCGTAGCGCGCCAGCACCGTTGGATCGCGACGGAGCGCGTCGATGTAGTACGTGTCGATCCACAGGACGTGATTCAGCGTGGCGCGCAGCGACGGAAAGAAGCCGGTGCGCGGTGCCGCGAACTCTTCCGGCGTGAGCGCCTTGCAGGCGCTCAGCAGCCGATGGTTCGACCAGGCATTGTTGCCGGCCATGGCGGCGAAGTGAGCGACGAGCCCCGCTCCATTGGACCCCGTCGCCATGGCCGTGCGTTCTTACGCTGCCTGCGCGAGGTTGCGCAGCACGTAGTGCAGCACACCGCCGTTCTTGAAGTACTCGACCTCCTCGGCGGTATCGATGCGGCAGGGGAGCGTCACCGTTTCCTTGGAGCCGTCGCGGCGATGGATGGTGAGCGGCACGTCCATGCCGGGCTTGAGCCCGCCCTCGATGCCGCCGACGTCGAAGCTCTCATGGCCGGTAAGGTTGAGCGTCTTGCGCGTCATGCCGTCCTTGAACTGCAACGGCAGCACGCCCATGCCGACCAGGTTCGAGCGATGGATGCGCTCGAAGGTCTCGCACACCACGGCCTTCACGCCCAGGAGGTTCACGCCCTTGGCCGCCCAGTCGCGCGACGAGCCAGTGCCGTACTCCTTGCCGGCGATCAGGATCTGCGGCGTGTGCTCCTTCTTGTAGCGCATCGCCACGTCGTAGATCGGCTCGGGCTGGTCGGTCTGGTAGTGGTGGGTGAAGCCGCCCTCGATGCCCGGCACCATCTCGTTCTTGAGACGGATGTTGGCGAAGGTGCCGCGCATCATCACCTCGTGGTTGCCTCGGCGCGTGCCGTACTGGTTGAAGTCCTTCGCTTCGACATCGTGTTCCATCAGGTACTTGCCGGCCGGGCTGTCCTTCTTGATCGAGCCGGCGGGCGAGATGTGGTCGGTGGTGATCGAATCGCCGAACTGGCCGAGCGGCCGCGCGCCCTCGATGTTGGCGATCGAGCCCGGCGTCTTGCCCATGCCGTCGAAGTAGGGCGGGTTGCGCACGTAGGTCGACTTGTCGTCCCAGCTATAGGTCAGCGTCGGCTTGGTCTTGATGCCGCGCCAGAACTTGTCCCCCTTGAAGACGTCGGCATAGCGCTTCTTGAAGGCCTTGGCGGTGACGTACTTGTCGACCAGCTTCTGGACTTCCATGTTCGAGGGCCACAGGTCCTTCAGGTAGACCGGCTTGCCGTTCTTGCCGATGGCGATCGGATCCTTGGTGATGTCGATCTTCATCGAGCCGGCCAGCGCATAGGTCACGACCAGCATGGGCGACGCGAGGTAGTTGGCGCGGGTCAGCGGATTGACGCGGCCTTCGAAGTTGCGGTTGCCCGACAGCACGGCGCAGACCACGAGGTCGGCGTCGTTGATCGCCTTGGTCACCGGATCCGGCAGCGGGCCCGAATTGCCGATGCAGCTCGTGCAGCCGTAACCCACGAGATTGTAGCCGATCTTGTCGAGGTCTTTCTGCAGGCCGGACGCCGCGAGATACTCGGTGACGACCTGCGAGCCCGGCGCCAGCGAGGTCTTGACCCATGGCTTGGCCTTCAGCCCGAACTTCACCGCGTTGCGGGCGATCAGGCCGGCGCCCAGCATGACGTAGGGGTTCGAGGTGTTGGTGCAGGAGGTGATGGCGGCGATGACGATATCGCCATGGCCGAGGTCATAGTCGGCGCCTTCGCACTTCACGCGCTTGCCGTCGTCCTTGCGGTCGAACTCCTTCTCCATGTTGCCGACGAACTGCGCGGCGGCCTGGGAGAGCGGCACGCGATCCTGCGGGCGCTTCGGTCCGGCCAGGCTCGGCTCGACTTCGCCGAGATCGAGGTGCAGCGTGTCGGTGAAGATCGGCTCGGGCGATCTCTTGGAGCGCCACAGGCCCTGCTTCTTGGCATAGGCCTCGACCAGCTTGGCGGCCGGGCCGCGGTTGGTGGTCTTGAGGTAGCCGAGCGTGATCTCGTCCGTCGGGAAGAAGCCGCAGGTGGCGCCGTACTCGGGCGCCATGTTGGCGATGGTCGCGCGATTGGCGAGCGGCAGGTCGTCCAGGCCCTCGCCGTAGAACTCGACGAACTTGTTGACCACGCCCTTCTTGCGCAGCATCTGCGTCACGGTGAGCACGAGGTCGGTCGCGGTCGCGCCCTCGCGCAGCTTGCCGCTCAGCTTGAAGCCCACGACGTCGGGAATGACCATGGGCATCGCCTGGCCCAGCATGGCGGCCTCGGCCTCGATGCCGCCGACGCCCCACCCCAGGACCGAGAGGCCGTTCACCATGGTGGTGTGGCTGTCGGTGCCGACCAGCGTGTCGGGATAGGCGATGGTTTCCCTGCCTTCCTTCTTGGTCCACACGACCTGTGCCAGGTACTCGAGGTTCACCTGGTGGCAGATGCCGGTGCCCGGCGGCACGACGCGGAAATTGTCGAACGCCATCTGACCCCAGCGCAGGAACTGGTAGCGCTCGAGGTTGCGCTCGTACTCGAGCGCCACGTTTGCCTTGAAGGCGCTGGTGTTTCCGAAATTGTCGACGATCACCGAATGGTCGATCACGAGGTCGACCGGCACCAGCGGATTGATCTTCTTGGCGTCGCCGCCGAGCTTGCCCATGGCGTCGCGCATGGCGGCGAGATCGACGACCGCCGGCACGCCGGTGAAGTCCTGCATCAGCACGCGGGCGGGGCGGAAATTGATCTCCTTCACCGACTTGCCGCCGTTCTTCAGCCAGTCGGCGAAGGCGGCGATATCGGTCTTCTTGACGGTCGTGCCGTCCTCGTGACGGACAAGGTTTTCCAAAAGCACGCGCAGCGAGAACGGCAGGCGGCCGAGGTCCCCGACCTCCTTCTCGACGGCCTTCAGGCTGTAATAGGTATAGCTCCTATTGCCGACCTTCAGCGTCTTGCGAGCCTTGAAGCTATTGGGATGGGCGGCGGCCATGATGAAACTCCTGAAGGTCGATCTCGTGCGGGCGGGTGGCAAAATAGGGGCACGGAAGGGCACAGGCAATCGGCGGATGCGGGCGCCGGTCCGTTGTGCCAGATTGCGTGAATGCAGCCGAAAATGGCTCGGATTCTTGCGGCTTTTGCACTGGTCGTGACCATCTGTGGCGAGGCGTTGGCGCAGCGCAACGCCGTCGACGCCTGGGACCCCTCGGCGCGCGACTTCGGTCGCCTGCCGGTCGAGCCCAGCCTGCCGTCCGATGCCCGGAATTCGACGCTCGAGGCGCTGAACAAGATCCTGGCCAGCTCGAAACTTTCGGATTTCGACCGGTCGATCTATCTCAGCATCCGCGCCTACCAGCTCAACCGCCTGGGCCGCCAGACCGACAGCCAGAAGGACATCGCCCAGATGGGCAAGGTGCTGCCTTCGGGTTGGCAGCTCGTGCTGTCGAGCACGCTGCCGGAGCTGGCCGGCGGCGGCGATCGCGCGGCGGCGTTGCGTACCCTCGACAGCGCGCTGCAGCAGAAGCCGGGCGATTCCTGGCTGGTGATCGCCCAGGCCCGGGTTTACATGCAACTCGCCGACTTCCAGCGGGCGCTTGCCCTGCTGAACGAGGCGTTGGCCGGCTCGACCTCGCCCGCCGACCGGCGCACGGCGCTGTATTATCGCGGCCATGCATATTTCGATCTCGGTCAGTATGCCCAGGCTGCCGACGACTTCGACGCCACGCTGAGCGGCCGGCCGACGTTCCGGGCACGGCTGGGTCCGCTGCTGTGGCGCTATTCGGCGCAGGTCCGTGCCCGGCGCGACGCGCGTGCCCTGCTCGCCAAGGAAGTCGGCAACGAGAATCTCAGCGAGTGGCCCGCGCCGATCGTCAAGTTCCTGCTGGGCAGGATGCCGGCCGGCGAGCTCGAGGTCGCGGCCGAAAGCGACGACGCCGCGAGCCGCGCCAACGGCAAGTGCGCCGCCGCCTTCTTCATCGGCATGGACGCCTTGCGCCGCGGCGACAGGCAGCGCGCCCGCGAGCAGCTCCAGCTGACCCAGGCGCGCTGCCCGACCGTGTCCGAGCTGAACTGGGCGGCGACCGCCGAGCTCAAGCGGCTTTAGCTTTTCGCCGCTTGCCACCCGGCATGGGAACTTTTGCTGCGTTCAGGATGACAGAAGCGCCAGCGGGGCGATGAAGCGGGTGATTTCGGACAGGACGTATGCCGGCTGCTGCAGGTGCGGGCTGTGGCCGCAGTCCGGCACCAGGCGCGTTTCGCAGTAGCCGCCGACCTTGCCGGCGATGATGCCGAGCTGCAGCTCGCTGCCGTATTCGTCGTCCTCGCCCTGGATTGCCTGCACCGGCACGACGACGCCGGGCAGGCGGCCGTCGGCGTCCATCGGCTCGAAGCCCGGCGCCACCCAGGCGTCGGACCACAGGTGAAAGGCGCGGTCCGTATTGGTGCCGTGATACTTCATCAGGCGTCGGCGCAGGTCGCCCGTCGCGAACGCCTCACGTGCCTTGACGATGCTGTCGACGCACACCGGCTCGTTTATGGCATGCGCCGCCAGCGTCACCACGGCGCGCAGCGGCTCGGGGTCGCGCGCGGCGTAGTTGAGCGCAATCGTGCCGCCATCGCTGTGGCCGACGAGCACGCAATCCTCGATTTCGAGTTCGTGCAGCAGCCGTGGCAGGACCTCGTCGGCCTCGATTTCCATGTAGTGCCGCCCCGGATCGGCCGGCCACGGGCTCGACCCGCCATAGCCGGTGCGGTCGTAGACGAGGCCGGCCGTGCGCGTGGCGTCGCACAGCTTCTGAGGGAAGTCGCGCCACATCTCGATGCAGCCCAGCCCTTCGTGCAGGAACACCAAGGTGGTGCGCTCGAAGCCGTCGGTCCGCTCCGGCACGAGACGGCGCAGGCGCAAGCGGCGGTCGCCGAGGTCCAGAAGTTCGTCAGAGAGTGTCACGGCAGCGAGATGTAACCGCCAGCGGGCGTCCTGAGAAGCCAAGGCGTGCTAGGATCGAGACAGGGCAACTTGGCATAACGAAGGGAGGACCGCGCCGATGAGGGTCCTTCTTGTCGAGGACAGCGTCGACCTCCTGGCTTTGCTGAGGAAGGGCCTGGCGCAGGGCGGCTTCGACACCGACGCCGTGCGCACAGCCGCCGACGCCGGGCACGCGCTCGCCACCATGCGCTATGCCGCGATCGTGCTCGACCGCGGCCTGCCCGACGACGATGGGCTGAACCTGTTGCGCGACATGCGTCGTCGCGGCGATCCCACGCCGGTCCTGGTGCTGACCGCGCGCCACGGAGTGAGCGACCGCGTCGCCGGCCTGCGCGAAGGCGCCGACGACTACATGGCCAAGCCCTTCGCCATGGAAGAGCTTCTGGCCCGCCTGCAGGCACTGCTGCGGCGTTCCGACAACCTGCTCGGCCGACGATTGACCTTCGGCAACGTTGTCCTCGACACCGAGGGCCGCCAGGTGATCGTCAACGGCGTGGTGCGCGCTTTCCCGGCGCGCGAGACCGCCGTGCTGGAAATCCTGCTGCGGCGCAGCGGCAACGTCGCCCCCAAACGCTTGTTCGAGGACCACCTGTTCGGTCTGGCTGGAGACGTCGGCTCCAACGCCGTCGAGGTCTACATCCATCGCTTGCGCAAGATGCTGACCGACTCCGGCGCCACGGTGAGGATTCACACGGTGCGCGGCGTCGGTTACCTGATGGCAGAGGACAAGCCGGGGTGAACCGCTTTCGATCCATCCTTTCGCGCGTCGTGGCGCTGCACGTCGCAGCGATCGCCGTCATCTCGATCGTGATGCCGCTGTCGCTCTACTGGCTGCTCAATGAAGCGGCCAATCGCCTGCACCGCGACGCCTTGCGCGGCCAGGCGGTGACCATCAGCGGCTTCCTGAAGCCGGCGGGCAGCGGTGTCGTGCTCGACATCCCGCCCGAAATGGAGCCGCTGTATGCCGGCAGCTACGGGCTCTACTCTTATGCCGTGCTCGATTCCGAGGGCAAGGTCCTGTTCTCGTCGCGCAACGACGGCGCTGCCCTGTTTCCGTCGAACGAGGTGCGTGTCGGCGACTGGGCGATGCGACGGCGCGGCACCGGGTCGGTGCTGTTCGGAGTCGTCGTGGCCCGTATCATCGACGGCCGCACCTACCTGATCCAGGTCGCTCAGGACTTGTCGCATCGCGACGTCATCATCGACGACATCGTCGGTTCGTTCTTCCCCGGCGTCGCCTGGATCACTTTCCCGCTGCTGCTGGCGCTGCTCCTGATCGACATCCTGATCTTCCGGCGGGCGCTGAAGCCGGTGCGCGAGGCTTCGACCACGGCAGCCAGCATCGGTCCGACCAACACCGAGGTGCGCCTGCCCGAGGGGGCGATGCCGACCGAGATCGTGCCCCTGGTGCACGCCGTTAACCAGGCTCTCGATCGCCTCGAGAAGGGCTTTCGCGCCCAGCGCGAGTTCACCGGCGACATGGCGCACGAGCTGCGCACGCCGCTCACCGTCATCCGCGCCCGCGTCGATTCGCTGGAACCCAGCCCGCTGCGCGACTCGCTGCGCAAGGATCTCGAGAACATGACGCGCATCGTCAACCAGGTGCTCGACATCGCCGAGCTCGAAAGCTTCATCGTTGCCGGCGACGCCCGCGCCGACCTCCAGGCGGTCTGTGTCGAGGCCGTCGCCTTCATGGCGCCGCTCGCCGTGAGCCAGTCCAAGATGATTGCGCTCGGCGGCAGCGAGGAGCCGGTCTGGGTGCACGGCCATTCGGAGGCGCTGTTCCGGGCCGTGCGCAACCTGATCGAGAACGCCATCCGACACGCCCCGACCGGCGGCTCGATCGAGGTCGAGGTCTCGGCCGATGGCACGGTGCGCGTGCTCGACGACGGGCCGGGCGTGCCCGAGGCCGAACGCGAATCGATCTTCCGGCGCTTCTGGCGGCGCGATCGCACGAAGGCTGAAAGCCGGGGCCTGGGACTGGCGATCGTTGCCCGCGTCGCCGAAAGCCACGACGGCAGCATCACGGTCGAGAACCGGCCGACCGGCGGCGCGATTTTCACCCTGCGCTTGCGGCCGGCCGGCTTGACCATCGCAAATTGACTGTGGCTATCTGCCTGTCGGAACGCCGCTAAAGCCAAGCAATCAAATAAGGCGGTCCCTGGGAGTGAGAGCACGGGATGACGACGGGAACGGCCGATACCGCGACCGACGCTCGGGATACGTTTCCCAAGCTTCTGGCCGAACGCGCCCGCACCAGTCCCGACAGACCGGCCTATCGCGAAAAGGAATACGGCATTTGGCAGAGCCATAGCTGGGGCCATGTCGCGGCCGAGATCCGCCTGTTCGCCGCAGGCCTGGCCGATCTCGGCTTCCGGCGCGGCGACCGGCTGATCGTGGTCGGTGACAACCGCCCGCAGCTCTACTGGTCGATGTGCGCCGCGCAGTCGCTGGGCGGTGTGCCGGTGCCGGTCTACCAGGACTCGGTGGCTGACGAGCTCGCCTATGTCGTCGAACATGCCGGCGCGCGCTTCGCGCTCGCCGAGAACCAGGAGCAGGTCGACAAGCTCCTGGAGATCCGGAAGAAGGTGTCGACGCTCGAAGTCGTGATCTACCAGGATCCGCGCGGCCTGCGCCATTACGAGGGGCTGCTGTCGGTGGTCGAGGTGCAGCAACGCGGCGCCGGGCGGCTCGAAGCGACGCCCGCTCTCGTCTCCGCCGAGGTCGCCCGCGGCCGCGGCTCCGATGACGCCATCATGCTCTACACGTCGGGCACGACCGGCCGGCCCAAGGGAGCGGTGCTGAGCTACGACAACTTGATCTGGGCCGCCAAGGCCGGCGCCGATTTCGACGGGCTGAAGGAAGGCGACGAGCTCCTGTCCTACCTGCCGATGGCGTGGGTCGGCGACCACATCTTCTCCTACGCCCAGTGCTACGTGGTCGGGCTGGTGGTGAACTGCCCCGAATCGGCGGCCACGGTGATGACCGACCTGCGCGAGATCGGGCCGACCTACTATTTCGCGCCGCCGCGCGTCCTCGAGAACCTGATCACCCAGGTCACGATCCGTATGGAGGATGCGGGCTTCGTCAAGCGCCGGCTGTTCCAGTATTTCATGGCGCTGGCGCGCCGGGTCGGGCCGGCGATGCTCGACGGCCGGCCGGTGTCGCCGATCGGCCGGCTGCTCTATGCGCTGGGCAACGTCGCTATCTACGGGCCGCTCAAGAACACCCTGGGCATGAGCCGTGTGCGCATCGCCTACACCGCGGGCGAGGCGGTGGGGCCGGAGATCTTCAATTTCTATCGCGCGCTCGGCGTGAACATGAAGCAGCTCTACGGCCAGACCGAGGCCTCGGTGTTCGTCACCATCCATCCGAATGGCGAGGTCTTCCCCGACACGGTCGGCAAGCCGGTGGCGAATGTGGAGCTCAGGATCGCCGAGTCGGGCGAAGTGCTCTATCGCAGCCCTGGCGTGTTCAAGGAGTATTTCAAGAACCCGCAGGCGACCGACGACACCAAGACCGCGGACGGCTGGGTCCACACCGGCGATGCCGGCTATCTCGACGAGCGGGGGCATCTGCGCATCATCGACCGCGCCAAGGATGTCGGGAAGCTGAACGACGGCACGCTGTTCGCGCCGAAGTTCATCGAGAACAAGCTGAAATTCTTCGCGCACATCAACGAGGCGGTAGCGTTCGGCCACGACCGCGACTTCGTCGCCGTGTTCGTCAATATCGACATGACGGCGGTCGGCGACTGGGCCGAGCGACGCAATATCGCCTATGCGAGCTACCAGGAGCTGGCGGCGCGCAAGGAGGTCTACGATCTCGTGCAGGACGAGATCGAACGGGTCAACCGCGACCTCGCCGCCGACCCGCGCATGGCGGGCGCGCAGATCCGCCGCTTCCTGATCCTGCACAAGGCGCTCGATGCCGACGACGGCGAGCTCACGCGCACCAACAAGGTGCGCCGCGGCTTCATCGGCGATCGCTACAGGCCGCTGGTCGATGCGCTCTACGGCGGCGACGGCAGCGCCTACATCAAGGTCGACGTCACGTTCGAGGATGGCCGCAAGGGCGCAATCGAAGGCAATGTCGAGATTCGCGATCTCGCGCCCCATCCGGGCAGCGGCAAGGCTCTGCCGCTCAGGAAGGCAAGCTGATGCTCATGCCCGAAAAGTACGAGCGGGCGAGAGGCCCGCGGTCCGGATCATGAACCGCACGCGTTCCTTCAACGAGGTGCTGCTGTCGGTCGAGAACATCAGCCTGTCGTTCGGCGGTGTGAAGGCGCTCTCCGACATCAGCTTCGACATCGCCAAGGGGGAGGTCCGCGCCATCATCGGTCCGAACGGCGCGGGCAAGTCTTCGATGCTGAACTGCATCAACGGCTTCTATCATCCGCAGCAGGGCGCCATCACCTACAAGGGCGTGCGCCGCAGCCAGATGCGTCCCCACGAGGCGGCCGAGCAGGGCATCGCCCGCACCTTCCAGAACATCGCGCTGTTCCGTGGCATGTCCACCCTCGACAACATCATGACGGGCCGCAACCTGCGCATGAAGACCGGCCTGTTCTGGCAGGCTTTGCGGCTCGGCCCGGCCGAGCGTGAAGAGATCGAGCATCGCCGCGAGGTCGAGCGCATCATCGACTTCCTCGAGATCCAGCACGTCCGCAAGGTGCCGGCCGGCCAGCTGCCCTACGGCCTGCAGAAGCGCGTCGAGCTCGGCCGGGCGCTCGCCGCCCAGCCCGAGCTGCTGCTGCTCGACGAGCCGATGGCCGGCATGAACATCGAGGAGAAGCAGGACATGTGCCGCTTCGTGCTCGACGTGAACGACGAATTCGGCACGACGATCTGCCTGATCGAGCACGACATGGGCGTGGTCATGGATATCTCCGACCGCGTCGTGGTGCTCGACTACGGCAAGAAGATCGGCGACGGCGTGCCCGACGACATCAAGAGAAACCAGGCGGTGATCGACGCCTATCTCGGCGTGAGCCACTGAGGTCGACATGGCTTTCTTCCTCGAGGTCCTGATCGGCGGCCTGCTGGCGGGCGTGCTCTACTCGCTCGTCGCGCTGGGTTTCGTACTGATCTTCAAGGCGTCGGGCGTGTTCAACTTCGCCCAGGGCGCCATGGTGCTGACGGCGGCCCTGGCGCTCGTTCGCACCCTCGACATCGCCCAGAAGGAATGGCACTGGCCGTTCTGGCTGGCGCTGATCGCGGGCTTCGCCTTCGCCGCCGCCGTGATGGCGATCGTCGCCTGGGCGGCCGAGCGGCTGGTGCTGCGCAAGCTGGTGAACCAGGAAGGCATCATCCTGTTCATGGCCACGATCGGCATGACCTTCTTCATCGAAGGGCTGGCCCAGACCGTGTTCGGCGCCGACGTCTATCCGCTCAATATCGGCCTGCCCAAGGAGCCGATCTTCATCCTCGAATCGGTGTTCGACGGCGGCATCCTGGTGAACGAGCTCGACATCTGGGCGGCGGTCATCGCAGGCCTGCTGGTCGCCGGCCTGGCGCTGTTCTTCCAGAGGACCCGCATCGGCCGCGCGCTGCGCGCCGTCGCCGACGACCATGCCGCGGCCCAGTCGGTCGGCATTCCGCTGAACCAGATCTGGTTCATCGTCTGGCTGGTGGCGGGCCTGGTGGCCCTGGCAGCCGGCGCGGTGTGGGGCAGCAAGCTCGGCGTGCAGTTCTCGCTCACGCTGCTGGCCCTGAAGGCGCTGCCGGTGCTGATCCTGGGCGGCTTCACCTCGGTGCCCGGCGCCATCATCGGCGGCCTGATCATCGGTGCCGGCGAAAAGCTCGCCGAGGTCTTCCTCGGCCCGTCGATGGGCGGCGGCATCGAGATCTGGTTCGCCTATGTCCTGGCGCTGCTGTTCCTGCTGGTCAGGCCGCAGGGCCTGTTCGGCGAGCGCATCATCGAGCGCGTATAGGGAGGCGGGCATGTTCTATCGCGAAGCCGGCCAGTTCAAGGCGAGCTACGCGGCCGACCAGGCAGTCTTCCCGATCGCCCAGGACCGCATCGCCATGCTGGCGTTGCTGGCGGTCGCCTTCCTTGTCGTGCCGTTCGTGGCGAGCGAATACGTCTATCGCGCCGTGCTGATTCCGGTGGTGATCCTGTCGCTGGCGGCGATCGGGCTGAACGTGCTGATGGGTTATTGCGGCCAGGTCTCGTTGGGCTCCGGCGCCTTCATGGCGATCGGCGCCTATGCCGCCTACAACTTCGCCATCCGCCTGCCGTTCCTCAATCCGTTCGTCTGCATCCTGCTGGGCGGTTTCGTCGCCGCCGGCGTCGGCATCGCCTTCGGCGTGCCGAGCCTTCGCATCAAGGGCTTCTATCTGGCCTGCGCCACGCTCGCAGCGCAGTTCTTCGCCGATTGGGCATTCCTGCGCATCAAGTGGTTCACGAACTACACGCCGTCGGGCTCGATCAACGCGCCGCCACTCGAGGTGCTGGGTTTCGATCTGTCCTCGCCGACCGCCAACTACCTCGTCTGCCTGGCCTTCGTCGTCGTGCTGGGAATCGCCACCAAGAACATCGTGCGCGGGCATATCGGCCGGCAATGGATGGCGATCCGCGACATGGACATCGCTGCCGAGATCATCGGCGTGCGGCCGATGTACGCCAAGCTGACGGCCTTCGCCGCGTCGTCGTTCCTGATCGGCGTGGCGGGCGGACTGTGGGCTTTCGTCTATCTCGGCTCGTGGGAGCCCGCTGCCTTCTCGATCGACCGCTCCTTCCAGCTCATGTTCATGATCATCATCGGCGGGCTGGGCTCGATCCTGGGCAGCGCGCTGGGAGCCGCCTTCATCGTCCTGCTGCCGATCTTCCTCAACCAGGCGCTGCCGCCGTTCGGCGCGCTGTTCGGCTGGAAGATCAGCACCGCCACGGTGTCGCATTTCGAGGCCATGATCTTCGGCGCGCTGATCGTGTTCTTCCTGATCGTCGAGCCGCACGGGCTCGCGCGATTGTGGTCGGTGGCGAAGGAGAAGCTCAGGTTGTGGCCCTTTCCGCACTGAGCGGGACGGTCTAGGCTTGGAGCAAGGACGGCCTACAGAGACCGTCCATCCAGTGAGGAGGAACGAATGGGTCTTCGCAAACTCGCGCTGCTCGGCGCGGCGATCGCCTCGGCGGCCGTCGTCGCGGCGACCGCGCCTAACTCGGCTTGGGCGCAAAACGAGCAGTTCATCCCGGGCCTGGTCTACCGGACCGGCGCCTACGCCCCCAACGGCATTCCCTTCGCCGACGGCGTGCGCGACTACATCACCATGCTCAACGAGCGTGACGGCGGCATCAATGGCGTGAAGATCTCGTTCGAGGAGTGCGAGACGGGCTACGCCACCGACCGAGGCGTCGAGTGCTACGAGCGCCTCAAGGGCAAGGGCCCGACCGGCGCGGCCTATTTCAGCCCGCTCAGCACCGGCATCACCTTCGCGCTGACCGAAAAGGCGCCGGGCGACAAGGTACCCTTGATCACCATGGGCTACGGCCGCGCCGACAGCCGCGACGGCGCGGTGTTCGAATGGAACTTCCCGCTGCTCGGCACCTACTGGACGGCGGCCAACGTCGCCATACAGCACATCGCCAAGGAATGGGGCGGCTTCGACAAGCTCAAGGGCAAGAAGATCGCGCTGCTCTATCACGATTCGCCGTACGGCAAGGAGCCGATCGCGGCGCTCGAGGCGATGTCCAAGAAGTACGGCTTCGAGTTCCTGCCGATTCCGGTGCCGGCGCCGGGCAGCGAACAGAAATCGCAATGGCTGCAGATCCGGCAGCAGCGGCCCGACTACGTGCTGCTGTGGGGCTGGGGCGTCATGAACTCCGCCGCCGTCACCGAGGCGGGCAACGTCAATTACCCGCGCGACAAGATGTTGGGCGTGTGGTGGTCGGGCGCCGAGCCCGACGTCGTGCCGGCCGGCGACAAGGGCGCGGGCTACAAGGCGCTGATGTTGCAGCACACCTCGGGCAAGTCGGCGGTCTATGCCGACCTCGAGAAGTACGTGATCTCCAAGGGCAAGTCGCTGGCGAAACCCGACGAAATCGGCTCGGTGCTGTACAACCGCGGCCTGATCAACTCGATGCTGGGCACCGAGTCGATTCGCACCGCCATGGCAAAGTTCGGCAACAAGCCGATGACCGGCGAGCAGGTCCGCTGGGGCATCGAGCACCTCGACCTCTCGGCCGACCGTATCAAGCAGCTCGGCTTCGAGGGCATGATCGGACCGATCAAGGTCTCGTGCTCGGATCACGAAGGCACGCGGCTGAGCCGCGTCCATCAGTGGGACGGCAAGAAGTGGAACGTGATCTCCGACTGGTACACCGGCGACGACGCGGTCATCGCGCCGCTCGTAAAGGACACCGCGGCCAAGTACGCGGCCGAGAAGAAGATCACGCCGCGCGACTGCTCCAAGGAGAGCTGAGCATCGCGACCGTCGCCCCCTCCGGCGCGCCGCGCCACCTCCCCCGCGAACCGGGGGAGGCAGGGGCGAGGCGCGTCATCGACGTGGCCAACATCGAGGTCATTTACAATCACGTCATCCTGGTGCTGAAGGGCGTCTCGCTCTCGGTGTCGGAAGGATCGATCGTGGCGCTGCTGGGCGCCAACGGCGCCGGCAAGTCGACGACCCTGAAGGCGATCTCCAACCTGCTGCTGGCCGAGCGCGGCGAGGTCACCAAGGGCCAGGTCCATTGCCGCGGCGAGCGCGTCGACGGGCTCACGCCCAACGACCTCGTTCGGCGCGGCGTCATCCAGGTGATGGAGGGCCGGCACTGCTTCGGCCATCTCACGGTCGAGGAAAACCTGCTGACCGGTGCCTTCATCCACGGCAGCAAGCGCCGCCAGATCGCCGACGATCTCGAGAAGGTCTACCACTATTTCCCGCGCCTCCGGGAACGGCGCAACAGCCAGGCCGGCTACACCTCGGGCGGCGAGCAGCAGATGACGGCGATCGGCCGAGCACTGATGAGCCGGCCCAACACCATCCTGCTCGACGAGCCGTCGATGGGGCTGGCGCCCCAGCTCGTCGAGGAGATCTTCGAGATCGTGAGGAATCTCAACGAGCAGGAGAAGGTTTCCATCCTGCTGGCCGAACAGAATACCAACGTCGCCCTGCGCTACGCGCACTACGGCTATATCCTGGAGAACGGCCGCGTCGTGCTCGACGGCGACGCCGCTTCCCTGCGCGAGAACGAGGACGTGAAGGAGTTCTATCTCGGCATCGGCGGCGAGGGCCGACGCTCGTTCCGCGACGTCAAGCATTATCGTCGGCGCAAGCGGTGGCTGTAGGCAAAGGCGGCATCGGCGGGCCATCCTCGGCGGGTCGTCCTCGGCACGGGCGAGCCTGCTGACGGGATTTGCGGCTCGCCGGATCGCGCTCGACGAGGCCTTTGGCGTCGGCTACCTGTAGCAGCGAATTGAGGACGGTAGCGCTGCCGCGGAGAGCGGGGTCACGCGCATTCGTGGAGGGGGCCTTTTGTCGATTGCTCCGGACGTCATTCTCGGCGAGGGCGTCGAAGTTCCGCAGCCGGACCTGGTCAATCTTTATGGATGTCGCATCGGAGCCGGCAGCAGGATCGGGCCCTTCGTCGAGGTCCAGCGGGGCGTGGTCGTCGGCCGCAACTGCAAGATTTCGTCCCACAGCTTCATCTGCGAGGGAGTGGAGATCGGCGACGAGGTCTTCATCGGGCATGGCGTCATGTTCATCAACGACCACCATCCGCGCGCAACCACCGACGATGGGCAGCTCCAGGCGAAGGGTGACTGGGCCGTGCTTCCGACGAAGGTCTGCCGCCGCGCGTCGATCGGCACCAACGCCACCATCCTCGCCAACCTCACCATCGGCGTCGGAGCCATGGTCGGCGCAGGCTCCGTCGTGACCCGCGACGTTCCAGACCATGCCATCGTTGCCGGCAATCCGGCACGGACGATCGGCGACGCACGCACAGGAAGCAGCAAGGAATGAAGGCCGCGGACGTCTCCCGCCGCAATGCACCCATCATGCGGGTGCCCTTCGCGGACCTTTCGCACCAGTGGGAACCGATCTCGCAAGCAGCACTGGCCGAGCTGCGCGACTTGTTTGCCCAGAGCGCCTTCTCCCTCGGCCCCTGGGTCGAGCGGTTCGAGCACGCCGTTGCCGACTATCTGGGCGTACCGCATGCCATTGGCGTCAATTCCGGGACGTCGGCCCTGCATCTGGCGTTGATCGCGGCCGGCGTCGGGCCGGGCGACGAGGTGCTTCTGCCGTCGCACACTTTCATCGCGACAGCTTGGGCCGTGCTCTATGTCGGCGCGCGGCCGGTGCTTTGCGACGTCGAGCCCGAAAGCGGCACGATCGATGTCGCCGATGCGGAACGGCGAGTGAGCCCGGCGACCAAGGCGATCATGCCGGTGCATCTGTACGGTCAGGCGGCGAACATGGCGGAGGTCATGAAGCTCGCCGAACGGCGCGGCCTGGTCGTCATCGAGGATGCGGCTCAGGCGATCGGCGCGGTCTATGACGGCCGGCGACTCGGGACTTTGGGCCGATTCGGCTGCTACAGCTTCTACCCGGCCAAGAACCTGGGAGCGGCCGGCGAGGCCGGGCTGGTCGTCACATCCGATGCCGGCGCGGCCAAGCGCATGAAGGCCTTGCGCCACCACGCGCAAAGCGAGCGCTATGTGCATGCCGAGATTGGCTACAACTATCGCATGGAGGGCGTGCAGGGCCTGGTGCTGGCCCACAAGCTCAGGCTTCTTCCCGACTGGATCGGGGAGCGGCGTAACCTCGCGAAGGCCTATGGCGAGCGTCTTGCCGGTGTGCCCATGGCGCTGCCTCGCGTGGTCCATCAGGATCACGTCTTCCATCTCTATGTCGTGCGCACGCCGCGGCGCGATGCCCTGCGTGCGTTCCTGCAGGAGCGCGGCATCGAGACGGGGCTGCACTACCCGGTGCCGTTGCACCGCCAGCCTTGCTTCTCGGCGTTGGCGTTCGATCCCAAGGACTTCCCGGTGTGCGAACGCTACACGGCGGAATTGCTGTCGCTGCCGCTATTCACGGGCATGACGCGCGATCAGCTCGACTATGTGTGTGACGGCGTTCTCGCGTTCTTCGGCGAGCGTTGAACGACGATCAAGCCTCTCAAACGTCACAGTATCTTACGTCGCAAGAGATCCTCGATGACCTCGTTTGCGAGCATGGTCGCGTCCTTGCCGACGGTCGAAAGCTTCAACTCGGGATTTTCCGGCACTTCATAAGGCTGATCGACGCCGGTGAAATTCTTGATCTCGCCGGCCAGCGCGCGTCGGTAGAGGCCCTTGGGATCGCGCGTGATGCACTCTTCGATCGGCGTGTCGACGAAGGCCTCGATGAATTCGTCGGGCTCGAGGAGTTCGCGCACCATGCGGCGGTCGGCGCGGAATGGCGAGATGAACGAGCAGAGTACGACGAGCCCCGCTTCCGTCATCAGCTGGGCCACCCTGCCGATGCGCCGGATACTCTCGACCCGATCCGCCTCGGTAAAGCCGAGATCCCGGTTCAACCCGTGCCGCACATTGTCGCCGTCCAGCAAGGCAGTATGAACGCCGCGTGCGTTCAGGCCGGCCTCCACCAGGTTGGCGATGGTCGATTTTCCGGCGCCCGACAGGCCGGTAAACCAAAGCACCGCCGGTCTGTGGCCCATGAGCCTGGAACGATCGGCCTTGCTCACCGTCAGGTCTTGACGATGAATATTGGCGGCCCTGCGCAACGGGAAGTCGATCATTCCGGCGGCGACCGTTTCATTCGAATAGCGGTCGATCAGGATGAACGCACCGGTGTCTCGGTTGCTGGCGTAAGGATCGAAGGCCACGGGTCGCGCGAGTGACAGATTGCAGACGCCGATCTCGTTCAGCGCGAGCTTCTTGGCGGCGAGTCCCAGAAGCGTATTGTCGTCGAGCCTATGCTTGAGTTCCGTGACCGTCGCGGCCAGCGTGCAATGGTTGATCTTCATCCAGTAGGAGCGGCCCGGAAGCAGATCTTCGCCGGACATCCAGACCATATGAGCCGCGAACTGGTCGGCGACATGCGGGCGATCACGTAGCGCTGCCAGCATATCGCCGCGGGCGATGTCGATTTCGTCAGCAAGCGCAATGGTAACCGAGTCCCCCGCGGCTGCGGTGGTGAGATCGCCGCCGGGGCCGACAATCGACTTGATGCGGCTGGTTTTTCCGGCCGGGAGGATGGCGATGTCGTCGCCAACATTTGCCTGGCCGCTGGCAAGCGTGCCCGCGAAGCCGCGGAAATCCGAGTTGGGACGGCTGACCCATTGCACCGACATCCGGAAAGGTTTGTTGGCGCGATCATCCTCGACGTCGACCGATTCCAGATATTCGAGCAGATGGGGCCCGGTGTACCAGGGGGTACGGCTGCTGGAGGTCGATACGTTGTCGCCGTAACGCGCCGAGATCGGGATGGCGGTTACGGCATTCAAGCCGAGCGGGGTTGCGAACTGGGAGAAGCCCGACGCGATCCGGTCGAACACTTGCTTGTCGAATCCGACGAGATCGATCTTGTTCACCGCGAGCACGGCATGGCGGATACCCAGCAGGCTCGCGATGATCGCATGACGACGGGTTTGGCTGAGAAGCCCTTTGCGCGCATCGACCAGAAGAACCGCAAGGTCGGCGTTGCTGGCACCGGTCGCCATGTTGCGCGTGTACTGTTCATGGCCGGGCGTGTCGGCGACGATGAAGGCTCGCCGCTTGGTCGAGAAGTACCGGTAGGCGACGTCGATCGTAATGCCCTGCTCGCGTTCGGCTTCCAGCCCGTCGAGCAGCAAGGCAAAGTCGATATCCGCGCCCGTGGTCCCGTGCTTCTTCGAATCGCGCGCGAGTGCCGCCAGCTGATCGTCAAAGATGAGGGTCTGTTCGTATAGCAGGCGTCCGATCAAGGTCGATTTGCCGTCGTCGACGGACCCGCATGTGAGGAAGCGCAAAGTCGGGCGCGTATCGGCGTCGGCAGGAAGCGTTGCCACGGCGGAGACTGGCTGGACGCGGCTCATCAGAAGTAGCCTTCGCGTTTCTTCTTCTCCATCGAACCGGATTCATCGTGATCGATGATGCGGCCCTGCCGTTCGGAGCTTCTCGAGGCACGGAGTTCGTCGATGATGTCGTCCACCGTCTCGGCATTCGACAGTATCGCGCCGGTGAGGGGGTAGCAGCCGAGCGTCCGGAAGCGAACGCGCATCAAGCGCGGCATCTCGCCCGGCTGGAGGGGAAGGCGGTCGTCGTCGGCCATGATCAGCGAGCCGTCCCGCTCCACCATCGGGCGGTGCTTGGCGAAATACAGCGGGACGACGGAAATCTCTTCGGCCTTGATGTATTCCCACACATCGAGCTCGGTCCAGTTCGATAGCGGGAACACCCGCATGGATTCGCCCGGCTTGATGCGGGTATTGAACAGCCGCCACAATTCGGGCCGCTGATTGCGCGGGTCCCAGCCATGGCTGGCGGAGCGGTGCGAAAAGATGCGCTCCTTTGCCCGACTCTTCTCCTCATCGCGCCGTGCTCCGCCGATCGCAGCGTCGAAGCGCCATTTGCTCAAGGCCTGGCGCAGTCCTTCCGTCTTCATCACCTGCGTGTGAATGGCCGAGCCCGAGGTTATCGGCGAGATTCCCCGCGCAAGTCCCTGCTCATTGACGTGTACGAGCACGTCCAAATCCACACGGTCGGCAATCTCGTCGCGAAACGCGATCATTTCGCGGAACTTCCACGTCGTATCGACATGCAGCAGCGGGAAAGGCGGCTTCCCTGGCAGAAATGCCTTCTGGGCAATATGAAGCAGCGCGCTCGAATCCTTGCCCATCGAATACAGCATGACGGGACGTTCGAACTCGCTCGCGACCTCGCGCATGGTGTAGATCGCTTCGGCCTCGAGGCGGCGCAGGCGAATATGGTGATCGCGCCATGTCATTGTCGATGCATCTGGTTCGAGCGCTTGTGGGTGCGAAAACTTAGCAGGCCAAGATAGCGCACGCCGGGAGTAAGTGCGACGCACGCCTCGAGCGTCGCCAGCGTCGCGATGAGCCAGCCGCGCTGCATTCCAGGCGGCACCGCGCCCCAGGTCTCGGTCGCGGGCACTTCGAATCCGGCCTCGGGCAAATGACGTTCGAGGTCGCGACGCGTTACCAGTGCCTTCGCGCGGCAATGTCGTTGTCCACCTTCAAGATACCACCGAAGACGATACCAGGGGCAATCGCCATTCGAAGTGATGCCACAGAGGGAGCCTCCGGGCTTCAAGACACGGAAACACTCCTTGAAGTGCGTGCTGAGGTCCGAAACGGTCTCCAGTAAACCGACCGAATGGATGACATCGATGCTTTCCGATGCGATCGCCTGCATGTCGAGGACATCGAGCTTCTGCAGCGTGACATTCTGGACGCCGGAGGTCTGCAAGCGCTTGGCAGCCACGGCGAGCATGCCTTCGCTGATATCGCCCGCGATGATGTGCCGAAACATCGGAGCGGTCTTGCCGATGTACGGACCGGTCCCAAACCCGAGTTCGAGCGCGAGCGGCTTGTCCTTGTCCGGCTCCAGAAGCTTCTGCAACTTCTGCGACATTTGCTGCGTGAACCGGTGGTTTTGCCGCAGAACACCGAACTCGGCGTCCCAATTGCCTGCGACCGTGTCGTAGTAGTCCGCGACGGCGTCGCCGTTTTTCGGTGATTTGGCTTCAGGCATTGAAGGCGCCAATC
>JAEZIF010000312.1 GCA_023416135.1 Pseudomonadota bacterium | reverse complement strand
GATCGGTCGGCAGCCAGAACAGGCTGTCCGCATCGACATGGGGATGCCCGAGACGGGCGGCGAGCGCTGCCCCCAGCGTGGTCGTGCCCGAGCCCGAGGCACCGAGAATATGGACCCGGGCCATCTCGTCCTCGTGTTCCTTACATGAGCCGTCGGGGAGAGTACCGCGGCTACTCCGCCGCCTGTGCCTTGGCCGGCCCGATCGCCTTCATGGTGCCGCCGTAGCGGTCGGTGAAGGCCGAGGTGTCGATCTCCTCGAGCTCGATCTCGCGGTTCAGCACCTTCTCCTTCCATTTCAGCAGCTTGGGATGCGCCTCCTGGAACTCGGGCATCACTTCCTTGGCGAACAGCTCCAGCGATTCGCAGATGTGCTCGTGCGTGTTCTTGCCGGCCTGGTTCAACAGCACGACCTGGTCGATGTTCGACTCCTGGAACTTGCGCAGCTTGCGGCGGATCGTGTCGGGTGAGCCGATCAGGCCGCCGCGCAGGGCCGCGGCATGGGCCTCCGGATTGGCCGCCTTCCACTTCTGGTACTCTTCCCACATGTTGACCGTGCCGGCCGGCGGACGGCGGCGGTCGGTCGATTGGCCGTAGAAGCGCAGCGAGAACTGGAAGAAGGTGTCGCCGTCGGCCCGGGCGCGAGCCTCCTCGTCGGTCTTGGCGCACATGAAGAACGAGACCAGCGCGATGTTGGGGTTGGTCCTGTAGTCGGCCAGAAGCTTCTGCCGCTTCACGAAGGCGTTGTAGTAGGCGTGCACCCAGGCGTGCGCGGCGTCGGCCGAGACGAACTGGAAACCGAGCGCGCCCATCCCCCACTCGCCGCACTTGGCCAGCGTCTCGAGCTGCGAGCAGGCGACCCAGAGCGGCGGATGGGGCTTCTGCATCGGCTTGGGAACGACCATGCGCAGGGGGAAGTTGAAGTACTTGCCCTTGTGCTCGCTGGGTCCGTCCTTGAACATCGGGACAATGGCGCGCACGGCCTCCTCGAAGACCTCGCGCTTGTTCTCCATGGTGATGTCGAACGGCTCGAGCTCGGTGATCGACGCGCTCTCGCCCATGCCGAACTCCGCTCGGCCGCTCGACAGCAGGTCGAGGCAGGCGACGCGCTCGGCGATGTGCGCGGGATGGTTGGTGGTGAGCTGCAGGATGCCGTGGCCGAGGCGAATCTGCCTGGTGCGCTGGCTGGCCGCCGCGAGGAACGAGGCGGGCGAGGGCGAGTGGGAATATTCCTCGAGGAAGTGGTGCTCGACCTCCCAGGCATAGTCGTAGCCGAGCTTGTCGGCGAGCTCGAGCTGGGAGAGCGCGTTCTGGTAGAGCCGGTGCTCGTCGCCTTCCTTCCAGGGCCGGGGAAGCTGCAACTCGTAGAAGATGCCGAACTTCATGCGCTGTTCCTTCCTGGGATCACAATCGCGTTGCCGAGCATGCGCGGAAACGACGTCGATGCAAAGGGGACCGGATTGCCGGTGTTTCACTGGTCAAGACGGCGCGGAAGCAGTGCGGGCGTCGAGGAGCACGTGTCGGGTGATTTCAGCACCGATCGCCATGACGGACGCTGGCACGACCCGGGAAGACCGGTGATCGTCGACGGGGCGCAGTTTAATGCCGCCAGGTAAAGGGGAAGAGCTGCTGCCGGACGTAACCCTTCGGCATGTAGTCGCCCAGCACGCCGTACTCCGCGGGGAAGCGCCGGTCCGATTTCACGGCCGTACCGAACAGGTAGTCGATGAAGGCGAAATGGGCGGCGTAGTTGCGATCGATGGCCTCCCGCTCCGAACTGTGATGCCAATGATGAAAGTCCGGCGTCACGATCAGCCATTTGAGCGGGGCGCGGGCAAAGATCGCCGGCAGCGCGACATTGGCGTGGTTGAACACCGCCTGGAAGCCGACGATGACGATGTAGGCGTTCATGACCGCTTCCGTAAAACCGAGCACGTAGAGCACGCCCAGGATCGACACGCGCGTGGTCAGGAGCTCGAACAGGTGCAGCCGGGAGCCGGCCATCCAGTCCATGTGCTTGGTGCTGTGATGCACGGCATGAAAGCGCCACAGGAATGGAATCTCGTGGTACGCCCTGTGGGTCCAGTACTGGACGAGGTCGGCGACCAGCAGCGCCAGGAACAGCTCGGCGAAGAACGGCAGCCCGCCGACCCACTCCTGCAGTGGAGCATGGACCAGCCAGCCGAACAGGCGATGGATGGCGAAGTTGACGCTCACCAGCGCCAATCCGACGAGAAGGTGGTTGATCACGAAATGCGTGAAGTCGACTTGCCAGTCCGGCCGGAAGACGGGCTGGCCGCGATGCAGCGGAAACAGCTTCTCGATCAGGATGAAGACCATGCTGGAGCCCAGCAGGTCGAGGACGAACCAATCGAGGCCGATGTAGGGCGTGTTGTCGGGAAAGTCGCCGACCGGAACGCGATGGCCGCCCGCGGCGACGGCAATGCCGATCAGCAGCAGCGCGGTGCCGTTCAGCCAGCGATTGCGCCATCGGATGAGATTGGCGAGGGCGAGGCCGCCGGCGATCACCATGCCGACGAGCAGGATCTCGCGCAGGACATTGACATCGTACTTCTTGCGCAGATCCGGCGTGGTCAAATATTCGGGGAAATGGAAGGCCAGCACCGACAGGACGGCGAGGCCGCCCAGCGTCAGGGCGACGACTCCCGTGATCTTGCCTTGCCCGACCTCGAGCGGACCGGTCTGGCGAAAGACGGCGGTGGGCTTCTTGACGATCGATGGCGGCCTCATGGCACCCCTGCTGGTCGCACTCTCCGGCGGGTATCCGTGTACTCGCTCCGCGTATCGAGGCCGTGTTGAGGCCGCTGCCAATTGTGTCGTCTGTATTGCCACACATTGCTATCCGAAACACTCCGCCCTTGTGCACCATGAGGCGTATGCGCCGATAGCCCGCCGCGCGCGCTTCGGCAGGCGTGCCGACATCGGTTTTTCGTCCGCAGGAGGAGAACGTCATGCAGATCGGCTTCAATGCGCCCACCACAGGTCCGCTCATTGAGCCGGATAGCCTGGTCCGCATCGTCACGGAAGGCGAGGCGCTGGGCTTCGACTACGTCACGATCAGCGACCACATCATGGTGCCGAGCAACCTGCAGTCGAAGTATCCCTATACCGGGACCGGTGAGTTTCCGGCGGGCGCCTCGGCCGCGTGGCTCGAGCAGCTGACGACCACCGCCTTCGTCGCCGGGCTGACGAAGAAGCTTCGCTTCGTCCTTTCGGTCATGGTGGTGCCGCACCGCCCGGCCGTGCTGACCGCCAAGGTGCTGGCGACGATCGACCATCTCTCCAGGGGGCGTCTGACGCTGGGCATCGGTGTCGGCTGGTGCCGCGAAGAGTTCGAGGCCATCGGCGCCGCTCCGTTCGACGATCGCGGCAACGTGACCGACGAATGGATGGCGGCGTGCCGGGAACTCTGGTCCGCCGAGGCGCCGAAATTCAACGGCAAGTATGTGAGCTTCGACGACGTGGTCTTCACGCCCAAGCCCGTGCAGAAGCCGATTCCGATCTGGGTGGGCGGGGAAAGCGCGCCGGCGCTCCGTCGCACCGTCCGCTATGCCCACGGCTGGTATCCGGTCGGCACGAACGCGCAGCACCCGATGAACACGGTCTCGACCTTCAGGCAGGGGCTGGAACGCTTCCATGGGTTCTGCAAACGCGGCGGCCGCGATCCGCAGGAGATCACGCTGGCCTATCGGGTCCTCACCGGCCCGGGCGTGCGTCCCCGCGGAATCATCGACGGCGAGGCCGAACTGTTCACGGGCGGCGACTCCGACTGGGTCGGGGATATCAGGCGGCTTGAGGATCTCGGTGTCACCTCGGTCGATGTGCGGCTGTTCGGTTATGGCGAGGCGCAGACCCTGCAGGGAACGATCGACAACATGCATCGCTTCCGCGACGGCGTGCTGTCGAGGCTCGCCTGAGGCCCGGCGTGCTCTCCCGGATGCTGGTCCGGGTGACCCTTCCGCTGGCCGAGGCAAACGTCATGAACCAGCCCGCGCGCATGGTGATGGCGATTGTTGGCCCCGTGCTCGCCGTCGAGCTCGGGCTGTCGGCGATCGAGCTTGGCGTGTGGCATCGCGACTGCGATCGGCGCGCTCGGCAGCGCGCTCACGACGTCACCCGTCCAGGCAATGCTGCCCACGGTCGGCTGGCGCGGCGTCTTCTGGGTTCTGTGCGTTCTGGCGCTTGGCGTGGCGG
>JAEZIF010000236.1 GCA_023416135.1 Pseudomonadota bacterium | reverse complement strand
GAGCGCAAGCAGGCCGGCGCGCCGGTCGACATCGCCGTGCCGAAGGAGGGCATCTTCGCCATGCCGTCCGGCGTGGCGCTGGTGAAGGGCGGCCCGCAGCCCGAGCTGGCCGCCGCCTACATCAACGAAATGATCGGGCCGGAAGTGCAGGCCAAGCTCTCCTCGGTCACCTTCTCGCTGCCGACCAACAAGGACACCCCGGTGCCGGCCGGCATGCCGACCAACGCCACCATGTTCGGCGTCGACTGGCAGTTCGTCGCCGACAACCGCGCCGACTGGGTGAAGCGCTGGGACCGCGACATGGCGATGTAGTCGGCTGACGTGGCATCCAATTCGTTTCTCGACGTCGCCGGCGCCGAAAAGTCGTTCGGCGCCGCCACGGTGCTGGGCGGCGTCGACCTCAAGGTCGCGGCCGGCGAGTTCGTCTCCCTGCTGGGACCTTCGGGCTGCGGCAAGACGACCTTGTTGCGCATCATCGCCGGGCTTCTCTCGGCCGACCGCGGCAGCGTGCGGCTGGACGGCGAGGACATCACCGCGAAGCCGCCGCACCGGCGCGATGTGGGCGTCGTGTTCCAGAACTATGCCCTGTTCCCCCATCTCAGTGTCGCCGAGAACGTCGCCTTCGGCCTGAAGGCGCGACGCCGCACTGCCGGCGATATCGCGTCCATCGTCCGGCGCTTCCTGGAGCTTGTGCATCTCACCGACTTCGCCGACCGCTCGGTGCGCGCCCTGTCGGGCGGCCAGCAGCAGCGGGTCGCCGTCGCCCGCGCGCTCGCCGTGCGGCCAAAGCTGCTGCTGCTCGACGAACCTTTCTCCGCCCTCGACCGCAAGCTGCGCGAGACGATGCAGATCGAACTGCGCCGGCTGTTGCGCGAGCTCGGCACCACGGCGGTGTTCGTCACCCACGACCAGGACGAGGCGTTGACCATGTCGGATCGCATCGCGGTGATGAACCGCGGCGCGATCGAGCAGCTGTCCACGCCGGAGATGATCTATCGATCGCCCGCGACTGCTTTCGTCCTGGAATTCGTCGGCCTGTCGTCGCGGCTGGCCGGCAAGGTCGTCGGCACCACCGACAGCGGCGTGCTCATGGTCGATACCTCGGTCGGCCGGCTGTTCGGCCGCGGCAGCTTCGTTGCCGGCAGCGACGTCGTGGTCGCGGTGCGGCCCGAGCGCATCGCCGTCAACCAGCCTGGCGACAACGAGGTGCGTGCCGAACTGCGCGATGCGGTCTTCCAGGGCTCCAAGGTCCAGCTGCATTTTGCCAGCGCCGACGCCGACCGGCTGCTGGTCGAGACCGCCGACCTTCCCGGTGGCCTGCCGGCAGCGGGGACGCAGATGCAGCTCGGCTGGTCGCGCGGCGACACGCTGATCTATCCGGCGCCATGAAAGCGGGTTGGCGCGATCCGGTGGCATTGCTGGCCCTGCCGGCGGTGATCTACCTGCTGGTGGTCTACGCCTATCCGCTCGTATGGCTGCTGATGAAGAGCTTTACGGGCCCCTCGGGCCCGACCTTGCAGCCCTACGTCGCCTTCATGAGCGACCCGTTCAACTGGCGCGTCATCGGCAACACGCTGCGCGTCGCGGCGTGGGTCACCGTGGTCTGCTTCGTCATCGGCTATCCGGCCGCTTTCGCCCTCGCGCGTGCCGGCGCCGTGCTGCAGATCGTCATGCTGGTCTCGATCATCCTGCCGCTGTCGATCGGCGCGGTGGTCAAGGCCTTCGCCTGGCAGATCGTCCTGCGCCGCGACGGCGTCGTCACCCAGCTCATGATCGGGCTAGGCATCTGGGACGAGCCCCAGCGCCTTCTGTTTACCGAGACCGGCCTGGTGCTGGGCGCCGCCAACATCTTCCTGCCCTTCATGATCCTGCCGATTTATTCCGTCGTGAAGCTGATCGATCCCCGCCTGAGCGAGGCCGGCGCCACCCTCGGCGCCACGCCGATCTACCGTTTCACGCACGTGACCCTGCCGCTCACCCTGCCGGGCGTCGTCTCCGGCATCGCCTTCGTCTTCTCACTCAGCGTCTCGATGTTCGTCATCCCCTCGCTTCTGATCGGCGACCGCTTCCAGACGCTGTCGACGCTCACCGGCCGTTCCTTCCTGCTGATGCGCAACGAGCAGCTCGGCTCGACCACGGCCGTCATCCTGCTGACGCTGGCCGTCGCCATCGTGGTCGGCTCGACCTGGCTCGGCCGCCGGCTGGGAGGCAGCACGTGACGGGCCCCTCATGACTGGCCCCTCATGACTGGCATCGAACGCGCGACACGGTACTTCACCTGGTTCATCGCGGCATTCACCGTGGTGTTCCTGATGACGCCGCTGGTCGTCACCGTCGCAGTGTCCTTCGGATCCTCGACCGTCTTCACCCTGCCGCCGCCCGACTGGTCGCTGCGCTGGTACGAACGGCTGGCCGGCACACGCGGCCTGCTGCCGGCCCTGGTCACCTCCCTGCAGGTCGCGGCGATCTCGACCGCCGTCGCCATGGTGTTGGGCACGCTCTGCGCCATCGCCCTGGTGCGCGGCCGCTTTCCCGGGCGCGAGGCGATCTCGACCTTCCTGGTGTCGCCGCTGATGCTGCCCGGCCTGGTGATCGGCATCGCCATGCTGCAGGGATTCAAGGCATTGGGCCTGCGCGACATCTACGCCAGCCTGCTGGTGGCGCACGTGGTGATCACCCTGCCCTATGTCGTGCGCACCGTCGTGGGCGCGCTCAGCCTGTTCGACTTCTCGCTGATCGACGCCGCCCGCACGCTCGGCTGCAACTATCCGCAGGCGCTGATGCGCGTGCTCGTGCCGGCGCTGGCGCCCGCCTTCCTGACGTCCGGCATGTTCGCCTTCCTGGCCTCGATGGACAACTATCCGATCTCGATCTTCTTCACCGATGCCTGGACCAAGACCCTGCCCATCCAGATGCTGCAGTACGTCGAGGAACGACCCGATCCCACCATCGCCGCGATCTCGGCCGGACTGGTGCTGCTGGCGGCCATCGCACTGGTGATCGGCGACCGGCTGGTCGGCCTGCGCAAGCTCGCCGACTTCTAGAACTGGGATAGACTTTCCGCATGAAAATCCTGGTCGCCAATCCCAACACCTCGACAGGCGTCACCGACCGCCTGGTCGCCTCGGGCAAGCTGGTCGCGAGCCCCGGCACCGAGATGATCCCCATGACGGCGTCGTACGGCGTGCCCTACATCGCCACTCGCGCCGAGGCGGTGATCGGCTCGGCCGCCGCGCTCGACATGCTCGCGGAGCGGCGCGGCACCATGGATGCGGCGATCGTCGCAGCCTTCGGCGATCCGGGCCTGGGCGGCGCGCGCGAGCTCTTCGATTTCCCGGTGGTCGGCATGGCCGAGGCCGCCATGCTGATGGCGTGCACGCTCGGCCGGCGTTTCGGCATCGTGAGCTTCTCGCGCTCGCTCGAGCCGTGGTTCGCCGAAATCGTCGCCTGGCACGGCATGACCGGCCGGTGCGCCGCCATCCGTACCCTCGACGAGGGTTTCAAGTCGATCGACGACGTGCAGGAGGAGAAGGAAGCGGTGCTGATCGACCTCGCGCTGCGCACCGTCACCAGCGACGCGGCCGATGTCGTGATCCTGGCCGGCGCGCCGCTCGCCGGGCTTGCCAACAGGATTCGCGACCGGGTGCCCGTGCCCCTGGTCGACGGCATCCAGGCCGCCGTGGTCATGGCCGAGGGGCTGGTGCGCATGAAGCCGCGCAAGGCGACGGCCGGCACCTATCGCCAACCGGGGCCGAAGGACTCCAAGGGACTGTCGGCGGCCCTGGCGAACGTGATTGCGCACCGTGACCCGTGACCTGAAGGGCTACGGTCGCATACCGCCCGACGCGCGCTGGCCGGGCGGCGCGCGCGTCGCCGTTTCCTTCGTCATCAACTTCGAGGAAGGCGCCGAGATGTCGGTCTCTGCCGGCGATGCCTTCAACGAAAGAGTATACGAGGTGACGGACGAGATCTCGGGCGTCGCCGACCGCTGCATGGAATCGCACTTCGAATACGGCACCAAGGCGGCCTGGTGGCGGATCGCCGATGCGTTGGAGCGGCTCGACGTGCATTCCACCGTCAGCGCCTGCGGCAAGGCGGCGGAACTCTCGCCCTGGCTGATCGAGGACGCGGTGAGGCGCGGCCACGAGATCTCCTGCCACGGCTGGCGCTGGGAGAGGCATGCGCACCTGAACGAAGCCGACGAGCGGGAGGCGATTGCCCGCACGGTGCGGGTGCTGACCGAGATTGCCGGCACGCGGCCGGTCGGCTGGCACACGCGCTCGACGCCGTCGCCCAACACGCGCCGCCTGCTGGTCGAGGACGGCGGCTTCCTCTACGACAGCGACGACTATTCCGACGACCTGCCGTTCTTCGTCGATGTTTCAGGCAAGCGCCATCTGGTGCTGCCCTACAGCTTCGACACCAACGACATGCATTATCACCAGGGCTTCCACCGCTTCGTGACGGCGCGTGATTTCGCCGAATACACGACCGACGCCTTCGACGCGCTGTGGGCCGAGGGCGAGCAAACGCCCAAGATGATGTCGATCGGCCTCCACCTGCGCATGATCGGCCGCCCCGGCCGCATCGCCGCCCTCGATTGCATCGTGTCGCACATGAAGAACAAGGGCGGCGCCTGGTTCGCCACGCGTCGCCAGATCGCCGAGCATTGGGTCGAGAGATTTGGCTAGAGCGATTTCCGATCTGATGGAACCGCGAGCGGTTCCATCAGATCGGAAATGCGCGCGAGGCTGTTTCTGGTTTCGAAGGGCCATTCTAGCACCCGATGTCATCCCGAGCGTAGCGAGGGACCTTTCCTGTTGCCTAGGAGCCTGTCCATTTAGTCGGCGCGACGAACGAAAAGAATCGGACGCGACGTTCTCTCGCAAGGTCGTTGCAAGCGCGGGTCATTACAGATTCCGCAAGTTTCAAGATTCGAGGGTGTCGCAGACTATCTGGACACACTCCTAGAGGTCCCTCGCTACGCTCGGATGACAGCCGTGCGCACTACTTCTTCGGCCGCACGATCTTGATGGTCGACGTCGAGTGCACCACCAGGCGACCCTTGTCGTCCCTGATGTCGCCGTCGAGGAAGCCGACCGAACCGCCCCAACGCAGGACGCGGCCTTCGGCAGTCACGAGGCCTGGACCGGCGGCTTCCAGGAAACTGACCTTGAGTTCCAGCGTCGGCACGGCGCAGGCGAAGCCGCTCCTGGCCATCGCGGCATGGGCCATGGCCGTATCGACCATGCCGGTCAGGAAGCCGCCCTGGCAGATGCGACCCTGCGAATGGCAGAAGGCCGGCACGATCTCGAAGCGGAAACGGCAAAAGCCACGCCTGGAATCGAGCTCGATAAGCTCGCCGTTCAGGACCTTGACCGGCTCGTTGAGATTGGCGTTGAGGGCTTTCAGCGCCTCGGAGTCGCTCAGCGCGCCGATGCCGACGCCGGCGAAATCTGGATGGGTGGAGTTCATGCAGCGCGGACTATAGTGATCGCGCGCCCACATGCACCTTCTCGAGAAGGTCGATCAGCACCCGGATTTCGGCGGCCGAAAGCTGCGACGCAATGCGTTTCTCATGCGTGCGCACCAGCCGGACAAAGCGGGCGAGCGCCTTCTCGCCACCGGGCGTCAGCGCCAATGCATGGGTGCGACCATCGGTCGGCGAGCGGTGGCGCACCAGCAGGCCGCGCTTCTGCAGTCGATCGAGGATCGGCACCAGAGTCGACCGGTCGATGCCCAGGGCCTGCGCCAGCGCCATCTGGCTCAGCCCGGCATTGCCGTCGACCAGCACCAGCAGGCCGAACTCGCCCGGCGTCAGCGCCTCGCCCGCCTTGGCGAAGGTATCGGCAAAGTCATCGAACACCGCCGACTGGGCGCGGCGCAGCCCATAGCCCAGCAAGGAGGGCAAGAGACCGCGATCCAGGGATGCGAATGGTTTGGCGGGTGGACGACCCATGGCGGGAGTGGTAAACGCAGATTGTTTGGGGATCAAACAAATTATCGCGTTCGTCCGATGACCATCAAAGTCCGTATCGCCCAGGCCCAGCGTACCATCGAGGTTCCGACCGGGGCCACCATTCTGTCGTCCGCGCTCGATGCAGGGATCTCCTATCCGTTCGGTTGCCAGTCCGGCAATTGCGGTGCCTGCAAGTCGCATCTCGTGAAGGGCGAGGTCTCGATGGAAGGCTACTCGGAGTTCGCGCTCTCCGACGAGGAGAAGGAGCGCGGCTTTATCCTTGCCTGCCGCGCCGTGCCGCGGGAGGACAGCGAGGTCGCCTGGCTGGAGGAGGACGACCTGATCGTCCACCCGCGCCGCCGGCTCGATTGCGCGGTCGTGGCTCTGGATGACGCCACGCACGACATCAAGCGCATCCGGCTCGAGATCGTCTCGGGCGGTCCGTTCGACTTCTCGGCCGGCCAGTTCGCCTCGGTGACGTTCGAGGGCTGCCCGCCGCGCGACTATTCGATGGCCAACGTGCCGGGCGATCCGCTCCTCGAGTTCCACGTGCGCACGACCGGCGGCGCCACTTCCACGCACGTTGCCGAGCAACTCAAGGTCGGCGACCATGTGCGCGTCGAGGGCCCCTTCGGTCCCTCCTACCTTCGCGAGACGCATCGCGGTCCGATCATCGCCGTCGCCGGCGGCTCGGGCATGGCGCCCATCAAGTCGGTGGTCGAGCGGGCGCTGCGGCAGGCGCTGCCCCAGCACATTTACTTCTATTTCGGCGTCCGCAGCGAGCGCGACCTCTACCTGCACGACCATTTCGCCAAGCTGGCCGAGACGCACAAGAACCTGCATTTCATTCCGGTGCTGAGCGAAGGCGACGGCGAAGAGTGCCGCCAGGGCCTGGTGCACGAGGCCGTCGCCCAGGATTTCGACGAGTTCGACGGCTGCAAGGCCTACCTCGCCGGCCCGCCGGTCATGGTCGAAGCGGCGACCAGGCTGTTCGAGCAGCGCGGCATGCGACGTATCGATATCCATGCCGACGCGTTCTACACCGCAGCCGAGATGGCGAGTGCGGGCAAGAAGACGGGAGCGGAACTATGAGCTCCACGAGTTTGGGAGGAACCGGGCCGGGACTTCTGGAGGGGCGCGCGGCCGTCGTCACCGGTGCCGGCCGCGGCGTCGGCCGGGCCATCGCCGAATCGCTGGTTGCCGAAGGGGCGAGCGTGGTCGTGGCCGACAACGGCGCCTCGATCGGCGGCGAGGACGGTGATCCGACGGTCGCTCAGGAGACGGCCGCAGCGCTGGGCAAGAAAGCCGTCGCGTTCGCGGACAGCGTCGCCTCGCCCGGTGCGGCCAAGGGACTCGTCGAACTGGCGGTCAAGACTTTCGGCGGCATCGACATCGTGGTGAACAACGCCGCCATCCTGCGCGACGCCTTCGTCTTCCGCGCCGATCCGCGCGACTGGGATGCGGTCATCCGCAACAACCTGTCGGCTGCATTCTATCTCATCAACGCTGCCTCGGCGGTGATGCGCGATCAGGGCAAGGCCGGCCGAGGCGATGCCGGCTGCTACGAATGGGGCCGCATCGTCAACATCGTGTCGTCGGCCGGCCTCTACGGAAATCTCGGCCAGGCGGCCTACGCCAGCGCCAAGGCGGGCCTGTTCGGCCTGACGCGCGTGACGGCGATGGACCTCGCCCGCGCGCAGATCACCGCCAATGCGGTAGCGCCGTTCGCCCGCACCCGCGTCACCGACACCATCCAGCCGACCAACGAGGCGCAGAAATCCTACAAGGAACGCGCACTGAAGATCGGCGCGCACCACGTCGCCAACCTGGTTACGGCGCTCTGTGCGCCGGCCGGCAAGGGCATCACCGGCCAGTTGCTGGGTGTGCGCGGCCGCGAGGTCTTCCTGTTCGGCCAGCCCCGGCCGATTGCGCGCCTCGAGACAGACGCGGCGGGTGCTGTCCTGGCGCAGGCGCTGAGCGCCAAGCTCTCGGACAAGTTCACCGACCTCACCACCGATCTCGAGGCCTTCAATACCGAGCCGCTCGTCTGAGGAAACCGCCCGTGAGCGATCCCATCGTCGTGAAGTCCGTCGAGGAGCTGAGGGCCGCTCCCGAAGAGTATCGCGAGGACGATGGCCAAGCTCGTGATCAGCCATGCGGCGAACGAGCTCTACGGCGCCCAGGTCTTCGACGAGCCCGCCATCGCCTATGCGCCGACGCCCTATGCCAAGTGGCTGACCTGCCGCGTCGCCATGGAAGAGTATGGCCATCACGTGCGCTTCAAGCAGCTCGGCGTGCAGATGGGCATCCCCGAGGAGCGCATGATCCCGGGCACCGGCAAGCGCCCGTTGTCGATCTTCGAGTTCCCGCTCAAGACGTGGGAGGAATTCGTCGCCATCAAGCTCTTGGCCGACCTGGCCGAGATCCTGCAAGTCGAGGACCTGCTGCACTGCACGTTTCATCCGCTCACAAACCTCGCGCGCACCACGATGCCTGAGGAGCGTACCTGCCGTCGTTCTTCGCCGGCTCGAGGTCGAAGAACAACGAGACCTTCCGCAAGTGGAACATCAAGCGGCGCACCAACGACGAGATGCGCGCCGACTTCATCGAGCGCGCGACCGAGGTTGCCGCCAAGTACGGTCTCACGCTGCCCGAAGAGGCCAGGCCGCGGCCTGGTTCGCCGCCCTGGGGGAGCCGCTCACCGAGGGCGAACGAGGCCATCGTCCATGGCACGGCCCCTCGGGCTCGCCCCGCTTTGCATCGTGCAGGCCCGTGATTGGCTCGCGCGCGCAAGACGCCGCCTCGCCGTTCAAAAGCAAGTTTCGTCTGCTTGCCGCAGGCCGCTGGCCGTTGGGCGTCGTGGGCTCTACGCTGGCCCTCTTCTGAGGGGACCTTCATCTCCATGACCTACAAGGCGCCGGCGCGCAGCGTCGGCCGTTTGAAGCGACCGTTCGGCGACCTCTACTACGAGGTAGCAGGCAGCGGGCCGGCTCTGCTGTTCGCCCACGGCCTGGGCGGCAATCACCTGAGCTGGTGGCAGCAGGTCGCGCACTTTGCATCACGCTACACCAGCGTGAGCTTCGCCCATCGCGGCTTTGCGCCCTCAAGCGCGATCGATGGCGGTCCGGATCCGGGCGACTATGCCGCCGACCTGGCAGCGTTGATCGAACACTTGGGATTTTCCGACGTGCGCCTGGTCGGCCAGTCGATGGGCGGCTGGACAGTGCTCGAGTATGCGATCGCTCATGCGGAGAAGGTAAAAGCGCTGGTGCTGAGCTCGACATCTGGCACGCTCGACCGCCGCGCCAGCGATCCGTCGGGCGGCGGGACGTACGATGCATGGGCGAAGGACGCCGAGACAAAGGTTGCAGCGGGTGTGGCCAATGGCATCCATCCGGCGATGGGCATGAGCGCCGCGGCGCGTTCGCCGGCGCTGCACCTCCTGTATGCCAGCATCGACGCCATGGCGGGCGCGCTCGACAAGGAGAAGGTGCGTGCCGGCTTGCGCCGCACCGCCCGGCGGACCGTCGAGGAACTGAAGGACTTCCGGGTGCCGACGCTGTTGATCGCCGGCGGAGAGGACGTGGTCTTCCCCGCCTTCCTGGCAAGTGCCATCGCAGCAGCCTTGCCATGCGGCGAAGCACACCTGATCCCCCATGCCGGCCACTCGCCATATTTCGAGGAGGCCGCTACGTTCAATAGGCTGGTCGAGGCGTTTCTGGCGCACCAGCGCTAACAGGAGGAAACGTGTCGCAGGACAATCCGCGGATTGCCGTTCTGAGCTTTACCATCGAATGCAATAGGTTCTCGCCGGTGACCACGGCGGAAGACTTCCAGACGGACGTCGATATCCGCGGCAACCAGATCGTCAGCGAAGCGCGGTCGGGCGCATCGATCACGCTTCCCGACCTGCCCGGCTTCTTCACCGAGATGGATCGCACCGGCAACTGGACGCCGGTACCGCTGCGCGTCTCGCAGGCTCAGCCCGGCGGTCCGGTCGAGGAAAACTTCTTCAAGGCGTTCCTGTGCGAGATCGAGGCGGGTCTGCAAGGGGCGATGCCGCTCGACGCGGTGTTCGTCGCGGCCCACGGTGCGGCCCTGGCCGAGGGTACCGACGATCCCGACGGCGATCTGTTCGAGGCGATCCGCAAGGTCGTCGGACCCGACATCCCGGTCGTCTCGACCTTCGACCTGCACGCCAACGTCTCGCGGCGGATGACCGACAACCTGTCGGTGTTCGTCGGCTACCTCGAGAACCCGCACACCGACATCTACGAGCGCGGCGTCGAAGCCGCCAGGCACATGCGTGAGTGCCTCGGCGGCGCGCGCACGGCGGTCGCCATGGTCAAGTTGCCGCTGGTGCCGCCGCAGATCTCGTTGCTGACGGCCAAGGGGCCTTACGCCGACCTGATCAAGTACGGCCAGACCAAGGTGGGCGGCGACATCCTCAATGTGTCGGTGATGGCGGGCTTCGCCTACAGCGACAGCCCCAAGAACGGCCTTACGGCGGTGGTGACGGCGCGCAACGGCAATCGCCAGGCGGCGGCCGACCTGTCGCTCGACATCGCCAAGCGCGCCTGGGGCATGAAGGAGCGCTTCAAGCGCGCCATGACTCCCCTCGCCGACGCCGTCCAGCTCGCCGTCTCGGTCGGGCGCGACCGGCGGCGCAAGGCCATCATCCTGGCCGACGTCGCCGACAATCCCGGCGGCGGCGGGCGCGGCAACACCACCTATCTGTTGCGCGCGCTCAAGGCCGCCGGCGCCCAGCACGTGATCTTCGGCGTGTTCAACGACGCCGCCGTCGCCGCCAAGGCGCACG
>JAEZIF010000221.1 GCA_023416135.1 Pseudomonadota bacterium | reverse complement strand
CTGCAGGACATCATCGACGGCGCCGCCGAAGAACCGATCGACCTCGAGGTCGGCGACCAGGCCCCCGCCTTCATCATGTACACCTCGGGCACCACCGGCTTTCCCAAGGGCGTGGTGCGCACGCACGAGCTCATAGGCAACGTCGAGGAACGCGCCGCTCTGATGGCCATCACCGACGCCGACACGATCCTGAACTACCTGCCGCTGTTCCACGCCTTCGGCCTGTCGGAGGGCACGTGGATGTCGCTGGTCACCGGCGCGCGACAGGTCCTCACGATCGGCTTCGACCCCGACGAGAGCCTCGACCTGATCGAGAAGGAACGGGCGAGCGTCATCCACGGCTTCGAGGCGCACATGAAGGGCCTTGCCGAGGCGCAGGAAGCGCGGCCGCGCGATCTCGAGAGCCTGCGCACGGGCATCTTCGCCGCCGGCATGCTGAGCGCCACGCCGGTCGTGCGCCGTGGCATGAAGGCGCTGGCGCCGCTCAGGAACCTGTCGGGCTTCGGCATGACGGAGACCTGGCTCGGCGTGTCGCTGTCCTCGCTCGACGACGACGAGGTGCATCGCAGCGAGGCGTCGGGCTGGCCGGGGCCGAACTTCGAGCTGCGCATCGTCGACGACGGCAGCGGCGAGGCGCTGGGCGCGGGTATTGCCGGCGAGCTGCAGGTGCGCGGCCGCACGGTGCTGAAGGAATACTATCGCAAGCCCGCCGAGACCGCCGCGGCCTTCACCGCCGACGGCTGGTTCCGTACCGGCGACGCGGCGATGTGGCTGGCCGACGGCTGCCTGCGCTTCCTCGGCCGCTACAAGGACATGCTGAAGGTCGGCGGCGAGAACGTCGATCCGATGGAGACCGAGGGCCTGCTGCTGGAGCATCCCGCCGTGCAGCAGGTCGCCGTCGTCGGCCTCCCAGACGAGCGCCTGGGCGAGGTCGCGGTCGCCTATGTCCAGCGCAAACCGGAGGCGGAGATCGCCAGCGACGACGTGCTGGCCCACTGCCGCGGCAAGCTCGCGAGCTTCAAGCTGCCGCGCCACGTGGTGTTCATCGAGGCCTTCCCGATGACCGAGTCGGGCAAGATCCGCAAGGCCGAGCTGCGCGAGGACGCGAAGAAGCGGTTCAAGTGATGCCAGACATGCCCGCGCCCACCCTCACGCTCTACATCGACTACAAGAGCCCCTACGCCTATCTCGCCAAGGACCCGGCCTATCGGCTCGAGCGCGAGACCGGCGTGGCGATCGACTGGCTGCCCTACATCCTCGACATTCCCGCCTATCTCGGCAGCGCCAAGGTCGATGCCGAGGGCCGCGTCCTCGAGCAGGATCGCAACGCCCATCAGTGGCGCCGCGTCAGGTACAGCTATATGGACGTGCGGCGCGAGGCCAACCGGGTCGGGCTCACCATCCGCGGCACGCGCAAGATATGGAACTCCGCGCTGGCCGGCATCGGGCTGCTCCATGCCAGGCGCCACGGCGCGTTGCGCGCCTACAACGACGAGGTGTTCGAGCGCTTCTGGAAGCACGACCTCGACATCGAGGATCCTGCCGCCCTCGCCGACGTGCTGAAACGAGCCGGCGCCGACGCAGCGGGCTTCGCCTCCTACGCGGCGGGCGAGGGTCCGCGCGAGCTGAAAGCGGTCCAGGACGCCGCCGAGGCCAAGGGTGTGTTCGGCGTGCCGAGCTTCCTCTTTCCCGACGGTGACCTGTACTGGGGGCGCGAGCATCTGCCGCGCATCCGCGAGATCCTGGCCGCGCAAGGCGTGTCCCCGCCCGCCTGAAGCAATCAAATGTGACCCTGGTTCGGCTTGGAAGGCAGGTCGGGATTGGATCGCGCCAGCAGGACCCGTCCCGCACCGGGTTGACGCCGCGGGGCACGTCCGCTACCCCCTCGCACCCCCTCCGGAACCCCGAAAAGTGCCCGATTCCGCCGTCGTCTCCGAACTCGATTCCCGCCTGGCCGGCCATCCGGCCGGCCTGCGGCGCACGTTCGCCATCATCTCCCATCCCGACGCCGGCAAGACGACCTTGACCGAAAAGCTGCTGCTGTTCGGCGGCGCCATCCACGTCGCAGGCGCGGTGAAGGCGCGCGGCGAGGCCCGGCGGGCGCGCTCGGACTGGATGAAGATCGAGCAGCAGCGCGGCATCTCGGTCACCACCTCGGTGATGCATTTCGAGTACGGCGGCGCGGTGTTCAATCTCCTCGACACGCCGGGCCACGAGGACTTCTCCGAGGACACCTACCGCACGCTGACCGCCGTCGATTCGGCGGTGATGGTGATCGACGCCGCCAAGGGCATCGAGGCGCGCACCCGCAAGCTGTTCGAGATCTGCCGCCTGCGCGACGTGCCGATCGTGACCTTCATCAACAAGCTCGACCGCGAGGCCAAGGACCCGATCGAGCTTCTGGACGAGATCGCCTCGACCCTGGCGCTCGACGTGGCGCCCATGACCTGGCCGACCGGTTCGGGCCAGGCCTTCAAGGGCACCTACGACCTCGCGCGCAACCGCATGCTGGTGTTCGATACCAACGACCGCAGCCGCATCGGCGAGGTGATCGAGAACTACACTATCGACGATGCCCGGCTGGCCGAGGAGGTCGAGCTGGTGCGTGCGGGTTACCCGGCGTTCGACATGGAGTCCTACCGGGCCGGGCACCTGACGCCGGTCTTCTTCGGCAGCGCGTACAACAATTTCGGCGTCCGCGAGCTGCTGGACGCGCTTGCCGCCTGGGCGCCGCCGCCGCGCCCGCAGCCGGCCGAGCCGCGCGCCATCGAGCCGACCGAGCCCAAGGTCGCGGGCTTCGTCTTCAAGGTCCAGGCCAACATGGACCCCAACCATCGCGACCGCATCGCCTTCCTGCGGCTGTGCAGCGGCAGGTTCCGCCGCGGCATGAAGCTGACGCAGGTGGGCACCGGCAAGACGCTGTCGGTGAACTCGCCGATCCTGTTCTTCGCCCGCGAGCGCGAGATCGTCGACGAGGCCTGGCCGGGCGACATCATCGGCGTGCCCAACCACGGCGTGCTGCGCGTCGG
>JAEZIF010000206.1 GCA_023416135.1 Pseudomonadota bacterium | reverse complement strand
GATCACCTTGGGGTCGATGGCGCGGCCGCCAAGCATCCGGATATTCTCCGCCTGCATCAGCGACATGAGGAATAATACCGTCGATCCCTTCGAATCGACATGGAACCGGCTGCGATCGCGGCGCCAGCGTTCAATCTCTGGTCAGTGTATCCCAAAAGTCGACCGATCAGTTCATCGATGGCACCACGCCAGCCGACCTTCATGGCAAGCAGAAAGGCAGGAACGCGCCAGGCCTTCCTGTTCGTCACGAATAATGAACAGATAAGTGTGAGGGATCGGACCCTCGTTCTCAGGATCCAATTCCTTTCGCCGTATCGAAAGAAGGTCGAGCTTCGAAGCGATTCTGCCGACCTCGAGATTCGGATCGTCAGTAGCCATGTCTGCATCCGGGAACGCAAAGAACGACATCGGCTTCGCGCCCGCAGCGATGGCCTCCATTTCCTCTTCCAATGACGCATACGTAGAATAGTGACCCCAAACCTCGAACAGCGCCCCGAGATCGAAATCCGTCACGTATCCTCGCCGTCGGGCGCTCGCCCGAATGCTCACAGAATCAGTTGCTCTTCAGGATCTTCGCCGCGGCGTCGGCGAACACCTGGCAGCCCAGCACGATGTCGGCGTCCGCCGTGTTCTCGGTGAAATGATGCGAGATGCCGCCGATCGACGGCACGAACATCATGGCCGCGGGCAGGCGCTGCGCCAGGATCTGGGCATCATGGCCGGCGCCCGAGGGCATGCGCATGTGATCGCCCGCAGCATGCTTCTCCGCCGCCTCGTCGAGCGCTTCCTGCAGGCGTTCCTCCATGGGAGCGGGCATGGTGCGGCCGAGGTTGACGCACTCGATCGTGCAGGGCCCTCGCTCGCCGTGGGCCTCGACGATCTCGAGCAGGCAGGCCTCCAGGCGCTTCAGGACCTCACTATCGGCGTCGCGGAACTGCAGGATCATTTCGGCCTGGCCCGGGATGATGGCGGGTGCGCCCGGCTCGACCGACATCTTGCCCACGGTCCACACGCTGCGCGGGCCGGCGAGCGCGGGGAAGCGTTCCATCACCTCGTGATAGAGCCGCATCATGGCGACGCCGGCATCCTTGCGGATCGGCATGGGCGTCGTGCCGGCGTGGTTCTGGATGCCGCTGAAGGTCAGGCGATACTGGTAGATGCCGACGATTGCCGTGACCACGCCGATGCGCTTGCCGGTGTGCTCGAGCACGCCGCCCTGCTCGATATGGGCTTCGAGGTAGCAGCGGTAGCGCCCCTCCTCCAGCTCGACGCGCGGCGCCTTGTCGAGGCCGGCGGCCTTCAGTGCGTCGCGCATCCTGCTGCCGTCGTCACGATGGCGCGCATTGTCGATGTCGGCCTCGGTGATGCTGCCGATGAAGCTCTTGGAGCCGATCATGCCGCCCCAGTGGCCTTCCTCGTCGGCCCACGAGGCGACGTCGACGGCGAGATGCGCGGTGTCGGGGTCCTCGGCCAGAGCGCGGGCCACCTCCAGGCCGTAGATCACGCCCATAACGCCGTCGAGCCAGCCGCCGCGCGGCTGGGTGTCGGTGTGGGAGCCCATCAGCAGGCGCGGACCCGTCTTGGAACTGCGGCCGATGACATTGCCGACGCCATCGATTACCGGCTCCAGCCCGGCCTCCTTCATGCGGCCGGCCAGCCAGTGCCGGCTCTCGACGTCCTGCGGCGACAGGTGCGGGCGATGCACGCCGGTCTGGTAGCGGCCGAAGTCGGCGATGCGGCGCAGGTCGGCCAGGAGTCGTTCGCCATTGATGCGGGGCATGGAGAGGCCTCAGTTCAGATGCGCCGCCACCCACGCGGCCGTGGACAGGAGCCGGTCGTCCTCATGGCGCAGCCCGACGAGCTGGATGCCGAGCGGCAGGCCGTTGGTCCCGGTGCCGGCCGGCAGGGTAACACAGGGTGTGCCGGCGAGCGTCCAGATCGAGTTGAAGCGCGGATCGCCGGTGAACTCGATGCCGGCCGGCGCCTCGCCCGGTGCGCTCGGGCAGATGAGCACGTCGACCTTGTCGAACAGGGAATCGACGTGGGCCTTGAACGCGACCGACTTGCGTTGCGCGGTGACATAGCGCTCCAGCGTGACCTCGAGGCCGCGCTTCAGGCCAGCCATCAGCTCATCGCTCACCTTGCCGGGATTGCGCAGCCGCTCGTCGGCATAGTTGCGCGCGCTCTCCCAGCCCGAGATCGCGCCATGATCGTCGAGGATGTCGGCGAAAGCGGGCGCGAAGGCGACATCGACCATGGCAGCGCCCTTGTCGGCGAGCTTGTTGGCCGCGGCTTCGAGCAGCTTCCTGGTGTCGGAGGACGCTTCGTCCCAGATCGGCGTGCGGCAGAAGCCGATGCGCGGTCGTGCGATGCCACGGTCGATCGCGACCGGCGGCAGCTTGAGCACGGCGCCGCGGAACAGGGCGATGTCGTCAAGCGACCGCGCCATCAAGCCCAGCGTGTCGAGCGAATGGCACTGCATCTTGATGCCGACGCGGCTGAACTCGTTGAAGGTCGGCTTGTAGCCGATGACGCCGCAATAGGCCGCCGGGCGGATCACCGAGCCGCCGGTCTGCGTTCCGAAGGCGAGCGGCACGTGGCCGTCGGCGACGGCGGCCGCCGAGCCCGACGACGAGCCGCCCGGCGTGTGCCCTGGATTGTGCGGGTTGACCGTCGGTCCGGGATGGCGGTTGGCGAACTCGGTGGTCACCGTCTTGCCGAGGATCACGGCGTTGGCCGTCCGGCAGAGCGCCACACAGGCGGCATCGCCGAACGGCAGCTTGCCTTCGAAGATCGGCGAGTTGTGCCCGGTCGGCATGTCATGGGTGTCGATGATGTCCTTCACGCCGACGGGCACGCCGCGCAGGATGCCGCCGCGCGAGGCATCGGCGGCCCGCGCCTGGGCCATGGCGAGATCGGGACTGAGGAAAGCCCATGCCTTCACGGCGGGCTCCCGTTCGGCGATGCGGTCGAGACAATCGCGCACCAGCTTTTCCGCCGTGAGCGTGCCCGCCTCGATGCGGGCGACCGCGTCGGTGGCGCTGAGCGGCTTCATAGCGCGCTCCTCACCCAACCGGCGATATCGAGCAGGGCCGTGTCCTCATGTTGGCGGCCGACGAGCTGGATGCCGACCGGCAAGCCCGTCGGTCCCTTGGTGAACGGCAGCGTCACGCAGGGCATCCAGAGATAGGTCCACAGCAGGTTGAACGTCGCCTTGCCGGTGGTCTGCAGGCCGAGCGGCGCCTCGCCGGGCGCCGGCGCGGTCAGGACGACGTCGAAGTCGCCGAACAGCGCATCGACGGCAGCGCGTCCCTTCTCGCCGAGCTTGCGGGCGGCGACCCAGGTCGCGTAGTCGATCGCTGCACCGGCGGCGAGCTTGTCCTTCTTCAGGCTCTCGCTCAGCAGCTCGGGAAAGCGCCGCGCCTCGTCGGCATGGGCACGTGGGCCGTCGAAGGCGCTGAGCGTCCGCTGGCCCTCCGTCATGTCGCGCACCGGCGGCGGCAGATCGATCTCGAAGACCTTCGCGCCCGCCTTGGCGAGCTGAGCGGCCGCATCGTTCACCGCCTTGGTGCTCTCGGCCGACAGCTCCGCCTTGTGATGCGTGAAGCAGACGGCGACTCGCGGCGGCTTGTCGAGCCTGGCGATCGGCCGATAGGGCATGGCCATCAGCGCGGCGCGGAACAGCGCGATGTCTTCGATCGTGCGGGCGTAGGCGCCGATCGTGTCGAGCCACTCGGTGTTCGCCTTCATGCCGGCCGGCGCGAAATGACCGTAGCTCGGCTTGTAGGCGACGACGCCGCAGAACGCGCCCGGCCGGATCACCGATCCTCCGGTCTGCGTACCGGTCGCCAGCACCACCTGGAAGTCTGCGACCGCCGCCGCCGAGCCCGACGAAGAGCCGCCCGGCGTATGCGCGGGATTGTGCGGGTTCTTCGTCACCCCTGGATGGCGATTGGCGAACTCGGTGGTGACCGTCTTGCCGAGCAGGATCGCGCCTTCGCCCTTGGCCAGCGCGATCGTCGCGGCATCGGCCAGCGGCTGATGCTCCTTGTAGATCGGCGAGCCGTAGGTCGTGGGCTGGTCGCCCGAATCGATGATGTCCTTCACGCCCATCGGGATACCGTGCAGCAGCCCCTGGCATGGTCCGCGATCGAGCACTCTGGCGCGTTCGAGTGCAGCGTCGCGCGCAAGATGCGACCAGGCGAGCACATCGGCGTCGCGCTGGTCGATGCGCTCGAGATGGGCACGCACGATTGCCTCGGCGGTCACCGTCCCACCCTCCAGTCGTTGCGCGAGATCGGTGGCGGAGAGCGTGTTCAGTCCGGTCATGGTCGGCGATGGAACAGCAAGAAGCGTGCCCCGTCCATGCTGGCGCAAATCCTGCTTCGTGGAACGGAACTCTGGAGGTTCCGCATGCTCACGCGTCGTGCCGCCCTGCTCGCCAGCGCCGCCCTGCCCTTCGTCCGCGCCGCCCAGGCGCAACAGCCGTCGACCCTGCGCATCGCCATGACGCTGGCCGACATTCCCGTCACCGACGGCGCGCCCGACCAGGGTACCGAAGGCATCCGCTTCATGGGCTACACGCTCTACGATCCGCTGGTCGCCTGGGACCTTTCGTCGGCGACCGAGCCCGCGAGGCTGGTGCCTGGCCTTGCCAACAAGTGGTACCAGGATCCCGCCGATCCGACGAAATGGATCTTCGAGCTGCGCCAGGGCGTGAAGTTTCACCACGGCGCACCGTTCACCGCCGACGACGTCATCTTCAGCCTCGATCGCACGCTGAACGACAAGTCGCCGGTCTTCGACCGCCTCGGTCGCAGCGTGCTGATCGCCGCGGTGTGGCCGCTCGCCGCCTATCGCAAGATCGACGACTACAAGGTCGAGCTGCAGACCAACGGTGTCGACACGATCATGCCGTCGCTGCTCAACCGCTTCATGATCGCGAGCGCGGACAATTTCGAGAAGGTCGGCCGCGACTGGCAGGCCTACAGGAAGCAGCCGTCGGGCACCGGTCCGTGGAAGATGAAGGCGTGGTCGCCGCGCGAGCGCGCCGAACTCGAGCGCAACACCGACTACTGGAACAAGGACCGCATTCCCAAGAGCGAGCGCATGGTGCTGCTGCCCATCCCTGACGTGTCGACGCGCTCGGCCGCCTTGCTGTCGGGACGCGTCGACTGGATCGAGGCTCCGGCCCCCGACTCGCTCGAAAAGCTCAAGTCGGCGGGCTGCAAGATCGAGACCAACGCCATTCCGCACATGTGGCCCTACACGCTCAGCATGCTGCCCGGCGCCCCGACGGCGGATATCCGCGTGCGCAAGGCGATGAATCTGGCGATCGATCGCGACGCCATCGTCAAGGTGTTGAGCGGGCTCGCCGTCCCGGCCGTCGGCTGCGTGCCGCCCGATCACCCCTGGTTCGGCACGCCCTCCTTCAGGATCAGGTACGATCCGGCCGAAGCCAAGAAGCTGCTGGCGGAAGCCGGCTACGGGCCGTCGAAGAAGCTCAAGACGAAGATCGCGATATCGACCTCGGGCTCTGGGCAGATGTATCCCCTGATCATGAACGAGGCGATCCAGCAGCAATGGGCCGAGGTCGGCATCGACGTCGAGTTCCAGGTCATGGACTGGAATGCGCTTCTGAACACAATGCGGCAGGGCGCCAAGTCGCCGGAAGGCCAGCAGTTCGGCGCGATCAACGTGAGCTGGAACACGATGGACCCGCACAATGCCTTCATGCGCTTCGTCGACAGCCATCAGGTCCCGCCCAAGGGTTCCAACTGGGGCTACATCAACGATCCGGAGTTCGATCGTCTCGCCAAGGAGGCGCGCAGCACGTCGGACCCGAAGGAACTCGACAAGGTCCTGGCGAAGATCAACACCAAGATGGTCGACGACGCGGTGTTCGTTTGGGTGGTCCACGACGTGTGGCCCAATGCCATCTCTAGCAAGGTGAAGGGATACGTCCACCCCAAGAGCTGGTACGTCGACTTCTCGCCGGTGACGGTCGGCTAGGCGGCCTTGTGCTGCGACCAGCCGATGTAGAGGCCGGCGCCGACGATGATCGCGGCGCCGACCCAGCCCAAGACATCGGGGAAGTTGCCGAAGAACAGGTAGCCCACGACGACCGAGCCCAGCAGCTGCATGTACTGGAACGGCGTCACGATGTTGGCCGGTGCATAATGCAGGGCACGCGCCACGCAATAATGGCCGAGCGCGCCCAGCACGCCGAGGCTGCAGAAGTAGGCGATGTCGCGCAGCGTTTCCGGCGTCCTCCAGACTAACGGCAGGACGAACATCAGGCCGAAGGCACCGACGATCGAGCTGTAGGTCGCCGACGTCTCGGGCGAATCCGTTCCGGCGATGCGGCGCGTCAGGATCTGGTAGAGCGCGTAGCAGGTGGCGCTCAGCACGACGCCGAGCGACGCCCACTGGAAGAGCTCGGTGCCGGGCCGGATGACGATCAGTACTCCGACGAAGCCCACGCCCAGGGCCGCCAGCCGGCCGACGGTCGTCCGCTCCCCCAGCATCGGCCAGGCGAGCAGTGCCACGACCAGCGGCGCGGTCAGGCTGATAGAGGCAGCCTTGGCGATCGGGATGGTGATGATGGCGAAGAAGAACGACAGGTTCGATGTCATCAGCAGCGCAGAGCGCAGGATTTGCGTGCCGAGCCGGTGTGTGCGCAGCATGCCGAGTCCGAAGCGCGGCACGAAGGCCGCAAGCATGAACAGGATGTGGCCGAAGGCGCGCGCCCACGAGACCTGCAGCGAGTCGTAGCCGCTCTCGCCCAGGAACTTGGCGAAGCCGTTCATCACCGGGAACAGGATGCCGGCGCCGCAGATGAACAGGATGCCGGCCAGGACGTGGTGCTGACCGCCGCTCGTCTTGTCGGTCAACGGCGCTGAGCCTCATTCAGCGCACGCCAGACGCGTTCCGGAGTCGCCGGCATGTCGAGCGTCTCGACGCCGGCCGGCCGCAGCGCGTCGAGGATCGCCGCCATGATGGTCTGCGGTGCCGCGATACAGCCCGCCTGCCCCGAGCCTTTTACGCCGAGCGGATTGGCGGCCGTCGGACGCTCGACCAGCTCGATGTCGAAGGCCGGAAGATCGTCGGCGCGCGGCAGGGCGTAGTCCATCAGCGAGCCGCTGAGCAGCTGGCCCGACGAGGCGTCATAGACGGTGTGCTCGACCATCGCCTGGCCGATGCCCTGCGTCACGCCGCCCTGCACCTGGCCCTCGGTCAGGAGCGGATTGATCAGGCGACCGTAGTCGTCGACCGCGGTGTAGCGCACCAGTGCTGCTGCGCCGGTCTCTGGATCGATCTCGACCTCGGCGACATGGCAGCCACTGGGGAAGGTGAAGACATCGGTCATGTTCATAACGTGCACGCCCAGACCCTTCGTCATGCCGTCCGGCAGATTGGCCGGATCGTCTGCACTCTGCGCCAACGCTGGCAAAGCGATGGCGCGGTCGCTGCCCTGCACGGCGAAACGTCCGTCGGCGAAGACCAGTTCGCCCTCGGATGCCTGCAAGAGATGGGCCGCGAGCGTGCGCGCCTTAGCAAGCGTGGCGTCGAGCGCCTTCACGACCGCAGCGCCGCCCATGTGCATGGAACGCGCGCCACCGTGGCCGGCGCCGCTCTTCACCTGGCCGGTGTCGGCCTGAACGTAACGGACCGCTTCGATCGACACGCCGAGGCGGTCGGCCGCGATCTGGGCGAAGGCCGTCTCGTGACCCTGGCCGTTGGACTCGGTGCCGACGGCAACCATGACCTTGCCGTCGGCCTCGAAGCGGACCTCCGCACCTTCATTGGGCGCACCGCGCGATGTTTCGAGGAAGCAGGCGACGCCGATGCCGAGCAGCCGGCCTCGCGCCTTGGCCGCCGCGCGTCGCGCCGCGAAGTCCTTGGTGTCGGCGCGTTCGATGGCGGCGTCGAGATTGGCGACGAAGCCGCCCGAGTCGATCGCCATGCCGAGCGCCGTCCTGTGCGGGAACGACGCGATCAGGTTCTGCCGGCGCAGCTCGGCGGGATCGCGCCCGAGCTTGCGAGCAGCCGCCTCGATGGCGCGCTCGATGATGTAGTTGGCTTCCGGCTTGCCGGCGCCGCGATAGGCATCGACGGGAACGGTGTTGGTGAGCGCACCTCGAATGTCGACGGCGATCGCCGGAATGTCGTAGACGCCGCCCTGCGCGGTCGAGGCGGCGACCACCGAGGCGCCCGGCCCGTTGCCCGAGAGATAGGCGCCGAGATTGGCGACCATCTTGACGTCCAGCGCCAGCAGACGCCCGTCGGGCGCGAGCCCGAGCTTCGCGGTCGCGGCGATGTCTCGACCCTGCGCGCCCATGACGAACTCCTCGGCGCGATCCGCCAGCCAGCGCACCGGGCGCCCCAGCCTGCGCGCCGCGAACAACAGGAGGATCCATTCGGGATAGAGGAAATTCTTCATGCCGAAGCCGCCGCCGACATCGGGCGCATGCACGCGGACACGATCGAGCGGGAGCTTGAAGATGAACTCGGCGAGCTGGCGCCGGATGCCGTGCACGCCCTGCCCCGTCAGCTCGAGATCCATCGTGCCGGTGGCGACATCGTAGCGGGCGATGCCTGAGCGCGGCTCGATCGGCGTGACGATGACGCGGTTGTTCATCACTTCGACCTCGACGACGTGCGCGGCCTCTTTCATGGCCGCAGCCACCGCGTCGGCGTCGCCGCGCTGGACGTGATAGACGAGATTGCCTGGCGCCTCCGGCCAGATCGCCGGCGCCCCTGCGGCGAGCGCCGCGATGCCGTCGACCACGGCGTCGAGCGCCTCGTAGTCGACCTCGATCAGCTCGGCCGCTTCGCGTGCTGCTTCCGCGCTATCGGCGACGACGAAGGCGACCGGATCGCCGACATGGCGGACGGAGCCGTCGGCCAGCGCCGGACGCGGCGGCACGATCATCGGCTTCACGGCCGCGAGGCAGGGCATGTGGCCCAGTCCTGCGGCGGCGAGGTCGGCATGAGTGTAGACCGCGCGCACGCCGGGGAACGATGCGGCAGCCGAAACGTCGACGCCCTTGATAACGGCATGGGCATGCGGCGAGCGCAAGACGTGGCTGTACAGGCAATCCGCCACCACGATGTCGTCGACGAAGCGGCCATGTCCCGTCAGGAAGCGCGCATCCTCGAGCCGGCGCAGCGAGCGGCCGATCATCTTTTGTTGAGTGCTATTGCCCATGTCGCCCTGCCCGATAAGCTCCCGCCCAACATAGGAGGGATCATCCATGATCGACCTGCATTACTGGCCCACGCCCAATGGCAAGAAGGTCACCATCCTGCTCGAGGAGTGCGGCCTGCCCTACAAGATCGTACCCGTCAACATCGGCCGCGGCGATCAGTTCGGCAAAGAGTTCCTGGAGATGAATCCCAACCATCGCATGCCGGTAATGGTCGACCACGAACCGAAGGACGGCGGCAAGCCGATCACGATCTTCGAGTCCGGGGCCATCATGATGTACATCGCCGAAAAGGCCGGGAAGTTCTATCCGCAGGACCTTCGCACGCGCTACGACGTGAATCAGTGGCTGATCTGGCAGATGGCCAACCAGGGACCCAAGAGCGGCGAGTGCGGCCACTTCCGCCGCGTCGACCAGGCCAAGGAAGGCGACCAGACGTACGCCATCACGCGCTTCACCGACGAAGTGAACCGGCTGTACGGCGTGCTGAACAACCAGCTTTACAAGCACAAGTACCTGGCCGGCGACCAGTACACGATCGCCGACATGATCTGCTATCCTTGGACCATCAACTGGAAGTTCCAGGGCCAGGACATCGAAGAATTCAAGTACTTCGAGCGCTGGTTCGAGGAGCTGGGCGCCAGGCCGGCGATCCAGAAGGGTATGGCCGTCGGCGCCCACCTTTCCGTCGACAACACCAAGCTGCCGCCCGATGAGCAGGCCCGCATCCGCAAGATGCTCTACAACCAGCGCGCCCGGCCCGTTCCTGCCTGACGGGCTGGGGCAGTTCCTGCCAGTAAAGTCAGACCTGCGTGACCTTGCCCGTTGCAAGATCGTAGACGCCGCCGACGACATTGAGCTTCTTGGCCGCCACCATGTCGGCCAGGATCGGCTTGGCGGCGAGCAGCTGCTGGACGTTGTAGCGGACGTTCGCCACCACCGCGCGCTGATAGAGATCGTCGCCCGACTGCTTCAGCGCGGGCTCGACGCCGGGCTTCATGGCGCGGACGAGGTCGGCGATGTGGCCCGGCAGGTTGTTGCCCTTCTGCAAGGCGTCGACCGTGGCGTTGACGGCACCGCAGCTCGTATGGCCCAGCACCATGATCACCTTGGTGCCGAGCACGGCGGCGCCGAACTCGAGGCTGGCCAGCCCCTCGGTCGTGACGAAGTTGCCGGCGACGCGCACCACGAAAAGATCGCCCGGCGCCTGGTCGAAGGCCAGCTCCGGCGAGACCCGCGCATCGGCGCAGCCGAGTATCGCAGCGAATGGCGCCTGGCCGCGCGTGCGGGCCGCCCGACTGGCCGAGAAGTCGCGTTCGTTCATCTGGTTGGAGACGTAGCGGGCATTTCCGTCAACGAGGAGCTTCAGCGCCGCATCCGGCGTTTCGGCAGCCCTGGCTGGCTGAGCCTGCGCGACGCCGGCGAACGGTGCGCCGGCCGCCGCAGCCAGCCCCGCGCCCAACATGACGCGACGAGACAATCCGGCGGCAAGACAAGCGTTACACATGCACACTCCATTGGCTGAACCGGCTCAGCCTTATCCGGCATTCATGGCTGTTGCAATGGCGGCAAACGCGTAGCCAACCTCATCTCGCAACGGCCAAACGACGTCTCACGTTCAAGACCGGTGCATTCTACCGGTCCGTACATTCTTCTTTACGCTGCCTTGTACGGCGCCTTCGGCGTGGCATCGCCGTACTGGCCCAAACTGTTCGAAAGCAAAGGCCTGACGCCGCAGGAGATCGGACTGATTCTCGCCGCCGGCCTGGTCATGCGCCTGGCGGCCGGCCCGTTGATCGGGCGGCTCGCCGACCTCGTCGACTCCCTGCGCCTCGTTCTCGCCAGTTGTATCGCCGTGGCGGCAGCGGCTGCGGCCGCATACACATCAGCCGGTACCTTCTGGGTCATCCTTTTGATCGCTGTCGTTCAAGCCGCCGCGCTTGCGCCGACCACGTCGCTCGCCGATGCGTTGACGGTCAACACAGCGAGGCCCGAGATCGCGGGAAAACCGCTTGAATACGGCTGGATACGCGGCGCGGCATCTGCCGCCTTTCTGATAGGCACCCTTGCCGCCGGACAGCTCATCAGTCCTGGCGACCTCAGCCCGATCATCTGGACGAACGCGGCGCTACTGATCGTGGCCGCTGCCGCAGCCGTATCGCTTCCCCGCCCCCATCCCGATCGGCGATCGGTCGACGACGACGCGCCAGTGGCCGCCAAAGTGCGCGGCCTTCTCGACCTACCTGCGTTTCGCATCGTCATCATTGTCTCGGCCCTGATCTACGGCAGTCACGCGCTTTATGACGCCTTCGCCGTGATCCGCTGGAGCGCCGCCGGACTGCCGGCGCCGGTCATCAGCGCACTATGGGCAGAGGCCGTGGCGGCCGAAGTCATCGTGTTCTTCCTGATCGGGCCGTGGCTGCTCGAGCGGCTCGGCGCCCGTGGGGCGGCGCTGCTTGCAGCCATCGCTGGTGCCATCCGCTGGTCCCTCATGGGCTTCACCAACTCGATCGTGGTGCTGGCGGTTCTGCAACCGCTGCACGGGTTCACCTTTGCCCTGCTTCACCTTGCCTGCATGCGCGTCATCGGCAACGTCGTTCCACCGGGCGTGGCCGCGACGGCCCAGGCGCTCTATGCCTTCGGTGCCGGTCTCGTGACGGCCGGCCTGACGTCGGTGTCGGGAATGCTCTATGCCAGCTATGGCGGGCTGGCGTTTCTGTCGATGGCAGCGCTTTGCGTCATTGCTCTGCCGGTTGCCTGGTGGGGCTTTGCCCCCGGCCGGCAGCAACCGGGCAGCCTGCGCGCGCTTTAAGCATCATGGAGACGATCTGGGAAATGCTGTTCACCAGCCTGGGCGCCGTCATGATCGCGGTAACTGTCGCCGTGATTGTCGCGATCTGCGTCGTGATCTGGTGCACCCGCAAGATCGATTGATGCCCGGCCGCTTCAGCCCCCCAGGCTGTCCGGCTCGGGCACTCTTCTGCCGGAGTCCTCGCCGTCGGTCGTGCGCGGATGCCGTCGGTGAAGGAAGACGGCCAGCTCCTCGCGCGCGCCCTTGCCGGCCGATCGGACCGCCGCTTCGAACAGGTCGTGCTGGATGCATGCCGGCAACTGGCCCCAAACCTTGGCGGCGGCCTGTCCGAGGGCGGTCGTGAGTTCGTCGGGAGTCATTCCATCACCTCTTCGGCGAAAGGACGGACGATCGGCGATTATCACCGCTTTTCCGGCGGATCGGCAAGCTCCACGCGCACAGAAAGGGGCGGCGCCACTTCCTCCAGCGGCCGACCTTCGGCCTTGACGCCCAGGCGCAGGGTCACCAAGGCGGCCACGATCATCAGGAACGCCCCCAGCATATAGCCCGTCACGATCTCGGTCGGGCTCTCGCTGGCGATCAGCACGCCGAACAGCCACGGCCCGCCGACACCGCCCAGCAGGGTGCCGAAGGCATAGAACAGCGCGATGGTGAGGGCGCGGATCTCCAAGGGGAAGCACTCGCCCACGGTCAGGTAGGCGGCGCTGGCCGCCGCCGAGGCGAAGAAGAACACCACGCTCCACATCGCTGTCTGCGTCATGGCGGTGAGCAGACCCTCGGCGAACAGCCAGGCGGTGAAGGCCAGCAGCACGCCCGACAAGCCGTAGGTCGCGAAGATCATGATCTTGCGGCCGACCGAATCGAACAACGGGCCGAGCACCAGCGGGCCCAGGAAATTGCCGAGCGCGAACGGCAGGATATAGAGCCCGACTTTGTCGGCCTCGATGCCATAGAAGCGCGTCAGCACCAGCGCGTAGGTGAAGAAGATGGCGTTGTAGACGAAGGCCTGCGCGGCCATCAGCACAAGCCCGAGCGTGGTGCGCCCGGGATAATCGGACAGCAATGTGCGCGCCACCGACAGCATGGTCACCCGATGCGTGTCGCCGAGCGCCAGCCGGGTCGTCACCGGCGGCAATTTCACGCCTTCGCTGGCGATGATCCGAGCCTCGATGCCGTCGACGACGCGCGCCGCCTCGCCCGGCTGGCCGTGCAGCATCAACCAGCGTGGACTCTCGGGCAGGAAGCGGCGCAGGTAGAGGATCACCAGGCCGAGGATGGCGCCGCTGCCGAAGGCGTGGCGCCAGCCCATGTCGGGGCCGAGCACCTCGGGATCGAGCAGCCACACCGAGAGCAGCGCGCCCCCGGCGGCGCCGCTCCAGAAGCTGCCGTTGATGGCGAGATCGACGCGACCGCGCAGGCGCGCGGGGATCAGTTCCTGGATCGCCGAGTTGATGGCCGAGTATTCGCCGCCGATGCCCGCGCCCGTCAGAAAGCGGAACAAGAGGAAGCTCCAGAAATCCCACGAGAAGGCGGTGAGCGCGGTAGCCACCAGATAGACACCAAGCGTCACGTTGAACAGCCTCTTGCGGCCCAGCCGATCGGTCAGATGGCCGAAGAACAACGAGCCCAGCACGGCGCCGGCGAGGTAGGCGCTGCCGGTCAGTCCGACCTGCTCGGCGGTGAGCTGCAGGCGCGGGCTGGTCTGCAGCGCGGCCGCGACCGACCCGGCCAGGGTGACTTCGAGACCGTCGAGAATCCAGGTGATGCCGAGCGCCATCACCACGAGGCGATGGAATCTGCTCCACGGCAGCCGGTCGAGCCGGGCTGGGACATCGGTGTACGTGCCGCGGATGGGTTGGTCAGGTACCATCGAATTGCACATAACACTTCGACTGCACTGAAGGTTCCATCGCCATGGGCCCCTGCAACGCTGGCTTGCCGCCGATGCGGTAGTTTCGCATGACTCATCTGCTATTGTGTAAATATGAGCGATAGTACCTTGTCGGCGGGGACGGCTCCCGCCGCGGCGCCTGCGGTCTCCACGGCGTCGACAGCTTCTGCCAGCACCACGACCTTCGCGGTCATCCTCTCGCTGAGCTTCTGTCACCTGCTCAATGACATGATGCAGTCACTGGTGCCTGCGCTCTACCCCATCCTCAAGGAGAACTATGCGCTGAGCTTCGGCCAGATCGGTCTGATCACACTCGCCTTCCAGTGCACTGCATCGATGCTGCAGCCGCTGGTCGGCCTCTACACCGACAAGAGGCCCCAGCCCTATTCCCTCGTGGTGGGCATGGGCTTCACCCTGGTCGGCCTGTTGCTGATGTCGCGCGCCGACTCCTATCCCATGATCCTGTTCGCCGCGGCCCTGATCGGCATGGGCTCATCGGTGTTCCATCCCGAGGCCTCGCGCGTGGCGCGCATGGCGTCGGGCGGACGCTACGGTCTGGCGCAGTCGCTGTTCCAGGTCGGCGGCAACATGGGATCGGCGGCCGGACCGCTGCTCGCGGCCTTCATCGTCGTGCCGCACGGCCAGCACAGCATCGTCTGGTTTTCCGCTGCCGCCCTGGTGGCGATGTTCGTGCTTTTCCAGGTCGGCGGCTGGTACGCACGACGGCAGGCCGATCGCAAGCCCGCGGGGCGCAAGGCCGCCGCAGCGGCAGCCGTCCCTGCCC
>JAEZIF010000151.1 GCA_023416135.1 Pseudomonadota bacterium | reverse complement strand
CTCCAGTGTCGGCTTGTGCGGCCACAACGTCATGGTGGTGACGATTTCGGTATTGGTCTTGAAGCTCATGTTGATGAGCCAGTAGATCGGCAGCATCAGGAAGACCAGGAACACGGCCATGATGATTCGGCGGCCGGGAATTGTGTTCATGCGGCGCCCTCCTTCTTGGCCGGACGCTCCGCGCTGGCGTTGGTCATGACGGTGTAGAACACCCAGCAAACGATCAGGATGATGAGGTTGTAGACCAGCGAGAGCGCCGCAGCCTTGCCCAGGTCGAACTGGCCGAGCGCGATCTTGACGAGTTCGATGGAGACGAAGGTGGTGGAATTGCCGGGACCGCCGCCGGTGACGACGAACGGCTCGGTATAGATCATGAAGGAGTCCATGAAACGCAGCAGCACGGCGATCAGCAGCACGCGGTTCATCTTCGGCAGCTGGATCGCCTTGAAGACGGCCCAGCGCGAGGCGCCGTCGATTTGCGCCGCCTGATAATAGGCGTCGGGAATCGATTTCAGCCCGGCATAGCAGAGCAGCGCGACCAGGCTGGTCCAGTGCCACACGTCCATCAGGATGATGGTGAACCAGGCGTCGATCTCGTTGGCGACGTAATTGTAGTTGAAGCCGATCCTGTTCAGGACGTAGCCGAGCAGCCCGATGTCGGGCCGGCCGAAGATCTGCCAGATGGTGCCGACCACGTTCCAGGGAATGAGCAGCGGGAGTGCGAGGATGACGAGGCAGGCCGCTACCTGCCAGCCCTGGCGCGGCATCGACAGTGCCACGACGATGCCGAGCGGAACCTGGATGGCGAGGATGATCGCGGAGAACAGGAGATTGCGCCCGACCGAGGCAAGGAAGCGCCCGCCAAGATCGGTCGACGGATCGAGCAATTCCTTGAACCAGCCGACGCCGTTCCAGAAGAACTGGTTGTTGCCGAAAGTATCCTGCACCGAATAGTTCACGACCGTCATCATCGGCAGGATCGAAGAGAATGCCACGATCAGAAAGACCGGCAGCACCAGGAACCAGGCCCTCTGATTGACGGTCTTCTCCATCAGACCGCTCCCTCGACGAGAAGACTGTCGGCATAGACGTGAACATTCGCGGGATTGAACAGCAGGGCCGCCGTGTCGCCCGACGGCGAGAAACCCGGCGGCACGCGCGCGGCGAGCTTGGCGTCGCCGACGCGCACGCGCGCGAAGCGGATGCGGCCGAGATCGTCGATGCGCTCGATATGGGCCGAAAGCAGCCCTGGCGCCGGCGCGGCGATGTCGACGAATTCCGGGCGCACGCCGATCTCGATCTTCGCGGCCCTGGGCAGGCCGTTATAGCTCCGCTTCAGCGCGATGGTGTGACCGCCGATACAGGCCTCGCGGCCGCTGACTTGCGCCGGCACGATGTTCATGCCGGGCGATCCGATGAAGTAGCCGACAAAGGTATGCGCGGGCCTGTCGAACAGTTCGGCCGGCGTGCCGCTCTGCACCACACGGCCGTCATGCATGACCACGACGGTGTCGGCGAAGGTCAGCGCCTCCGTCTGGTCGTGGGTCACATAGATCATGGTCAGATCGAGTTCTCGGTGCAGCGCCTTCAGCTTCGAGCGCAGCTGCCATTTCAGTTCGGGGTCGATCACCGTGAGCGGCTCGTCGAACAGGACGGCGGCGACGTCGGCGCGCACGAGGCCGCGGCCGAGCGATATCTTCTGCTTGGCGTCGGCCGTGAGGCGCGTCGCCTTGCGATCGAGATAGGGCGTGAGGTCGAGCAGTTCGGCGATCTGCCTGACGCGCGCCGTGATTTCCGCCGCTGCGACGCCGCGGTTCTTGAGCGGGAATGCGAGGTTCTGGCCAACCGTCATGGTGTCGTAGATCACCGGGAACTGGAACACCTGGGCGATGTTGCGCTGCTGGGTCGTGAGCGCACTGACATCCTTGCCGTCGAACAAGACCTTGCCGCGTGACGGCCGGACGATGCCGGAGATGATGTTCAAAAGTGTCGTCTTGCCGCAGCCCGAGGGTCCGAGCAGAGCGTAGGCGCCGCCCTGGCGCCAGGTCATCGAAGTCGGCCTCAGGGCGAAGGTCGCCTGAGCAGCATTGCCGCCGCCGTAGGAATGCGCGAGGTTGACCAGATCGATACGGGCCATCGCGTCGACCTCAGGCAGTTCCCGGCGCGGCGACCAGCCGGCCGTCGGGCGCGAAGACGAAGAGATCGTCGGGGTCGAGCGCGGTCTCGATCTCCTGGCCGGGCGGGAATTCGTGCACGCCGGGCAGGACGGCGACCCAATTCGCGCCGTCGCGCTTGAGGTGCACGAAGCTTTCGGAGCCGGTGATTTCCGTCAGCGCCACCGTCGCGGGAAAAAGATGCTGGCCGGCTCGTCCATTGGCCATGGCGAGTTGGTGGGCGCGGAAGCCGACACGATAGGGTCCGTCGCCCAGCCCGGCGTAGAGGCCATTGGCGGGGGCCGTGCCACCGCCACCATAGACCACGGAGCCATCCTTCTTCTCGATATCCACCGTGTTCAGCGGCGGGTCTGAGAACAGCTCCGCCACCCTGATATCGTTCGGTCGGCGGTAGACGTTCGGTGTATCGCCGACCTGCAGGGCGCGGCCCTCCGACATGCAGATTGTACGGCCCCCCAGCAGCAGTGCTTCGGAAGGCTCAGTGGTGGCGTAGACGAATATCGCACCGGACACCTCGAAGATGCGCGGCAACTCAGTGCGTAGTTCCTCGCGCAGCTTGTAGTCGAGATTGGCCAGGGGCTCGTCCAGCAACACCAGATCGGCGCCCTTGATCAGGGCGCGGGCGATGGCGGTGCGCTGTTGCTGGCCGCCCGACAGCGCGAGCGGTGGCCGTTCGAGATAGGGCTGCAATCGCAACAGGGTGGCGACTTCGTGGACGCGCCGTTCGACTTCCTCGTTGGGCCGGCCTTGGACGCGCAACGGTGAGGCAATGTTTTCGAAGACCGTCAGGGACGGGTAGTTGACGAACTGCTGGTAGACCATCGCCACGGAGCGCTTGCGGACGTCGATGCCCGTCACGTCCTTGCCGTTCACGACGACATGGCCCGAGGTCGGTACATCGAGTCCGGCGAGCAAACGCATCAGAGAGGTCTTGCCTGAGCGCGTCGGCCCCAGCAGGACGCTCAACGTGCCCGGCTCGAGCGTCAGGGAGACCTCGCTGATGTGGGCGACGGCGCCGACGACGCGCGTGACATCTTTCAGGACAACAGTCATGGCCGCCGTCCGACATCGCACGCCATGCGATGGAGGTCGGCTTGAACGTCAGCGATCACCAGTTCGAAAACCGGGTTCAAAGACGCTTCTCCCTTCGCCAATGTCGCTTTCACATACGGCGAACTTCTTTCGGTTGATTTAATGCGCAACCAAGAACGAAAGCAAGTTGAGGGACCAGAAACCCTCAGGAAGCGGTCTGGCGAGTGGGCGGCCTTGTCCAAGGCCTCGACGACGGCGATGCCGCTCTCCTGGGCAACCTTCTGCAGGTCCGCCGGCAGCCCGCGATCGGTAATGAAGGTCTGCACCTGGCTGATACGTACGGGGGGCGGTGCGGCGGAACGTTGTGCTATCGGCCACCAGGATCACATGGCGCATTGGCGATGATGGCTTGCGCCGCCTGGATCTCGCGGCAGTCGAAGTCAAGCAATGCGCCGTCCTCGTCGATCGCCGCTGCGCCAATGACAGCGAAGTCGACCTCGAATTGCTGGATCAGTTTGTTCGAAGGCGCGCCGACCACCGATGGGTCCCTCATGCGAGACGAGCGCGCGACTTCCTCGGTTGTCGTGCCGTGTCGACGCATCCGCTGGGAATCAGCACCGCTGCAGCAGCCCCGATTGCGCGCTTCTCAGGCGGGGCAACAAAGCGACGGAAATCGGTCCCAAAGGACGACTATCGACCGCTGGCGGCGACCCTGGCCGGGCGTTTCAGCCCGAGATGGTCGCGCAGCGTGGTGCCGGTGTAGTCGGCGCGGAACAGTCTGCGCTCCTGCAGGATCGGCACGACCTGGTCGACGAAGGCGTCGAACTGGCCGGGAAAGAACGGCGGCATGACGTTGAAGCCGTCGGCGGCGCCGGCCCGGAACCACGCCTCCATCACGTCGGCGACCTCCGCACCGGTTCCGATCAGCAACAGATGGCCGCGTGCTGCGGCGACGCGGTAGTAGAGCTGGCGCAGCGTGAGCTTCTCGCGCCGCGCCATCTCGATCAGCAGGGCGGCGCGACTCTTGAGATGCTCGGTCTCGGGCAGGTCGGGCACCGGCTCGTCGAGCGGATGGGCCGACATGTCGGAGCCCAACCGCTCCGACAGCACGGTGAAGGCCTGCGCCGTGTCGATGTTGCGATTGAGCTCGGCGAAGATCTCCTGTGCCTCACCGGCCGTGCGGCCGATCACGGGAAACACGCCGGGCATCACCAGGACTTCGTCAGCCGAGCGTCCGAACCCGGCGACCTGCGCCTTGACGCCGCCATAGAAGGACCGGGCCTCGGCGAGGTCGTTCTGCGCGGTGAACACCACATCGGCGATGCGCGATGCCAGCGCCTGGCCCGGTCCGGAGGAGCCGGCCTGGATCAGCACTGGATGCCCCTGCGGCGAGCGCGGCACGTTCAGGCCGCCTTCGACGGTGAAGTACTTCCCGTGGAACGACGGTACGTGCAGGCTGCCCGGCCGCACGAAGACGCCCGCCTTCTTGTCGGCGACGAAGGCGTCATCGGCCCAGCTGTCCCACAGGATACGGCAGGCCTCGACGAACTCCTCGGACATGGCATAGCGCTCGGCATGCGGCGGATGGTGGCGGCCGAACACCGCCGCCGACTTGGCGTAGGCGGTGGTCACGACGTTCCACGCCGCACGGCCGGCCGACAGGTGATCGAGCGAGGCGAAGGAGCGGGCGATCTGATAGGGCTCGGCGTAGGTCGTCGAGCCCGTGGCGGCGAGCCCGAGCCTGCTGGTCGTCATCGCCAGCGCCGAGAGCAGCGTCAGCGGCTCGAACTTGCCGATGGTCGAAGGATGCTCGCCGTAGCCCGTGGCGAAGCCGTCGCCCAGGAAGAACATGTCGAACTTGCCGCGCTCGGCCGCAGCGGCGATGTGCTGCATCAGCGCGAGGTTGGGCCAACCGTCGACGACGGCGTCCGGGTGCCGCCAGCCACCAACGTGATGGCCCGGCGTCTGCACGAAGACGCCGAGGCGCATTTGGGATGGCCGCGAGGAGGTCCCATGCATGATGCTATGACACTGTCATATCGATTGCGGAGCTGCCAACCGTGGCGCGCTGCGCCGGAGGATTGGCGACCCCCGCCTCAATGCGCGAAGTTGCGCATGCCGCCATCGACCGGGATCACCGTTCCGGTGATGTAGCTCGCCCGCGGCGAGGCGAGGAAGGCGACGAGATGGGCGACGTCCTCGGGCTCGCCGAAATGGCCCATCGGTATGTTCCTGGCAATGAAGGAGCGGCGGGATTCTTCGGTGGGATGGAGCTTCTCGAGGATCTGCTCGCTGTTGATGCGGCCGGGCTGGATGGTGTTCACCGTCACGCCCTCGGTCGCCACGTCGCAGGCGAGGCCCTTGGCCCACAGATGCAGCGCCGCCTTGGCGGCGACCGCGGCGTTCAGGCCTCGCGGCTCCATGGTGCCGCTGACGTTGATGATGCGGCCCCAGCGCCGCTGGCGCATGCCGGGCAGCAGGGCGGTGGTGAGCCGCCGCGCCGAGGTGAAATTCAGCGCGAACGCCTCCTCCCAGAATGCTTCACTGGCATCGACCGTCGTCGGCCGCGAGCCGCCGGCACAATTGACCAGAATGTCGACCTGGCCGAGGGACTGGGCGGCGTCCCGGGCCAGGCGGTCGAGGTCGGCAGGAGACGTGACGTCGGCGGCAAGCGGCGTGACGTTGCGATGTCGCTCGATCCGGTCGACGCGGCGCGCCGTGGCGGCAACCCGCGCGCCCTGCTCGGCCAGGAGACGGGCGATGCCGGCGCCGATACCGGCGCTGGCGCCCGTGACAAGGCAGGTGCGGTCCTTGAGTTCGAAGTCCATCCTTCCTTGATGGCCGAGGTTTGCCGGCTTGCCAACAGGCAGCCGCTGGCTTGGGCTTTGTCGGAGCCGCCGGGCGCGATAGAGTTTCGCAACCGCTGGGAGATGTCCATGGCTGCTAGGAAGAAGAAGGTCGGCTCCGGGAAATCAGCGCCCAAGAAGGCGGCGAAGACGCGCAAGCCTCGCGTCGCGACCAAGAAAGCCGCCTCCAAGAAGGCCGTGGCAAAGAAGCCCGCAAAGGCGCCCAAGCGCCGAGCGGCGGCAAAGAAGGCCGCTGGCGCCGTCAAGAAGCGCGTCGCCGCCAAGAAGCCGGCGGCGGGCCCGAAGCCGGCCATGGCGACGCCGGTGCATGCGCCTGCTCCCCCTGCGCCGGTCACCGAGCTCGACAATCGCATCGCGATCGTGCGTGCCAACCTGCGCGAGCTGGTCGAGCAGGCCGCGTCATCGGCGGGGGCGGCCAGCGAGGAGCTGCTGTCACAGCGCATCACCGAGCAGGAGGAGAGGCTCAGGCGCCTGATACAGGAACGCGACCAACTCGCTGGATGAAGCGCCGTCATCCGGAAGTTCCAAAGACCATCCTGACCAGGCTTCGCAAGGCCTGCCTTGCCCTTCCGGAGACGCGCGAGGAGCAGGCCTGGGTCGGCACGCGCTGGTGCATCCGCAAAGAGACGTTTGCACACGTGTTGATGATCGCCGACGGATGGCCGCCGGCGTACGCGCGCGTCGCGGGAACCGACGGCCCTGTTTGTGTAGTGACGTTTCAGTCGCTGGGACCGCGGTCGATCCCGAAACCTATTCGCGAGCGCCTTACTTCCGGCCGCTGTGGCGTCCCGACATCCTCGGCCGCAGCCTCGATTCGCGGGTCGACTGGAGCGATATCGCAAAGCTGGTGACCGCGAGCTACTGCCTCCTGGCGCCGAAGAAGCTGGCGGCGGCGGTCCGCCTGGAGAAGCGGTAGTTACGGCCGGCACCGGAAATCGGCTAAAGCAATGATGGGTCCAGGTGGAATCGCCTGGACCCATCATGCCCGGTGAAAGAAGCACCGCCCGGGCGCGCGAATGAGATCAGGTGGAGCCGCATACGCGGTTCCACCTGATCTCATTCCGCTCTACGCTCCGCCAAACGGCAGTGAGAGGAAAAGGCCATGCGGATCGGCGTCACGATGTTTGCCACGGACTATGCAATCCCGCCGCACGAACTCGCCGTCGAGGCCGAGAAGCGCGGTTACGAATCCGTCTGGTTTCCCGAGCACAGCCACATCCCGACCAGCCGCAAGTCGCCGTGGCCGGGCGGCCCGGAACTGCCGAAGTGGTACTACGACACCTACGATCCCTTCCTGGCCATCGCCGCCGCAGCCGTCGTCACCAAGACCGTCAAGCTCGGCACCGGCGTCTGCCTGGTCGTGCAGCGCGATCCCATCCACACCGCCAAGGAGGTCGCGACCGCCGACAGGCTCAGCAACGGCCGGATACTGTTCGGCGTCGGCGGCGGCTGGAACGCCGAGGAGATGGAAGACCATGGCACGGCCTACGCCACCCGCTTCAAGCTGATGCGCGAACGCATCGAGGCGATGAAGGAGATCTGGGCACGCTCGAAGCCGAAATATGCCGGCGATCTGGTGAAGTTCGACGAGATGATGCAGTGGCCCAAGCCGGTGCAGAAGCCGCATCCGCCGATCATCGTCGGTGGGGGCCTGCCGCATGGCGCGCGCCGCGCCGTCGCCTACGGTGACGGCTGGATGCCGATCGGCGGCCGCGGCGGCGACACGCTCGCCATGCTGCCGGAGTTCCGCGAGATGCTGAAACTCGCCGGACGCAAGGAGTCCGAGGTGCCGGTCACGCTGTTCGGCGTCGGCATGAACGCCGACAGCCTGAAGCGCGCCGAGGACGCCGGCGTCGACCGCGTCGTGTTCGGCGTTCCGCCCGAGGCCCGCGACAAGGTCCTTCCGGTGCTCGACAAGGGCGCGGCGTCGATCAAGTGACCGTCGGTCTTGCCAACCTCGTGGAGGTCCCGTCGGAGCCGATCCCGCTGTCGGTGCTGACGGGCTTTCTCGGCAGCGGCAAGACTACGCTTCTTTCACGGGTCCTCAATGTGCCGGACCTGAGCGACACCGCCGTGCTGATCAGCGAGTTCGGCGCGGTCGCCCTCGACCATCAGCTGCTGGAGGCGGCAGCCGACGATGTCGTCGAGCTGCCCAACGGCTGCACCTGCTGCGCGGTGCGCCAGGGGCTGGCCGACGCGTTCTATCGCCTGCTGAGATCGCGCCAGGCCGCCGGCCGCCCGCCGTTCCGACGCATCGCGCTCGAGACCAGCGGCCTCGCCGATCCGGGACCCACCCTCTATACGCTCTCCGCCGATGCCTTCCTCGAAGCCTCGCTGCGCCTCGACCGCGTCGCCACGACGATCGATGCCGTGCTGGGCGAGGGCACGCTCGACCGTTATCCCGAGGCTGTCGCGCAGGCTGCCGTGGCCGACCTTTTGCTTCTCACCAAGACCGACATGGTCGCCGTTCCGGACAGCCTGCTCCAGCGACTGGCGTCGTTGAACCCAACAGCGCCGATCGTCGATGTCCGCGATGCCGAGGCGAGCGAGCTGCTGTTCGGCGGCGCGCCCAGGGCGCTGCCGCGGCCGCGCCTCCATGCGACGGCGGTACATGCCCACGGCATCCGTGCCCTGGCGGTGCGGCTGCAGCGCCCGATGAGCCGTCTCGGTTTCGCCATGGCGCTGGGCGGCCTGGCGCGCGATCACGGCGAGAAGCTCCTGCGCGTCAAAGGGCTCGTCGAGTTCTCCGATCGACCGGAGGGGCCGGCGGCGATCCACGCCGTGCAGCACACGCTCTACCCGCCGCGCTGGCTGGAGCGCTGGCCCGAGTCCGACCGGGCCAGCCGGCTCGTCTTCATCGTGCGCGATCTCGAGCCGGACGAGATCCTGCGCCGTTTCGCCGACGGCGAACCGGCGTGCCTCGATTCTCCGGCAGGAGTGACCTGATGCTGGATCTCGCCATCATCGGCGGCACCTGCGTGCTGCCGACCGGAACCCAGGCTGCCGATATCGGCGTGAAGGACGGACGCATCGCCCTGGTCGGCGGGCCGGGCTCGCTGCCGCAAGCGGCGCGCACCGTGTCGGCCGCGGATCGGCTGGTCATTCCAGGCGGCGTCGACCCGCATATCCATTGCCTGATGCCGGTGCGGGCGCCGGGGCGGCCCGACGTGCTGACCGATCCGCCGTCGCAGGTCAGCAAGGCCGCGCTGCATGGCGGCACCACGACCCTGATCGATTTCGTGCAGTGCGTGCACGACCGCACCATCCAACAGTCGATCGAGGCGACCCAGGCGCAGTGGAAGGACGCCTGCTACTGCGACTACGGCTTCCATCTAACGCTGATGGGCGAGGTACCGGTGCCGCATTTCGGCCAGCTCGCCGACGCGATGCAGGACGGCCATGCAAGCATAAAGATCTTCACCACCAACATCCGGCCGGGGAACATCGGCCGCATGGTCCCGCACGGCCATATCTGGGAGGCGCTGAAGGTCGTGGCGGGGGCGGGTGGCATCGCCTGCATCCATGCCGAGGACAACGACATCGTCATGTTCATGTACGAGAAGCTGATGCGTGAGAACCGCGTCAGCTTCGAGCACATGGCCGAGGTGCACAACGCGCTGTCGGAGGAGCTCTCCTTCAATCGCGTGATTCGCCTCGCCGAGAATGTCGAGGGTGCGGCGCTCTACATGGTGCACGTCTCGGCTGCGACCGGCGTCGCCGCCCTCGAGGCGTCACGCGCCCGCGGCTTTCCCATGTACGGCGAGACGCTGCATCAGTACCTGCTCTACAACGCCGAGGACTACAAACGGCCGGGCGGGCAGATGTTTCATACCTACCCGTCGCTGAAGTACCCCGAGGACCAGAAGCGACTGTGGGAGGCGACCAACCGCGGCGCCATCCAGGTCATCGCCACCGACGAGCTTTGCTGTCCGCTCCGGGTCAAGCTGCAGGGCAGCCGCATCGACGACACGACGGGTGGCAACTCGGGCGTCGAGCCCCGCGTCGGCCTGATGTATACCAACATGGTCACCAAGCGCGGCTACTCGCCGGCGCATTTCGTCGACATGGTCTCGAGCAACGCCGCACGCATCATGGGCCTCTATCCGCGCAAGGGCGCGCTGGCGGCGGGCTCCGACGCCGACATCGTGCTGCTGCAGACCGGGATCGAGAAGACCATCCGCGCGGCCGACTTGCACGAGACCGACTACACGCCGTGGGAGGGACACGTCGTGACGGCTTGGCCCACGACGACCATCCTGCGCGGCAACGTGGTCGTGGAGGACGGGGGCTTCCACGTCGACCTGAAGCACGGGCAGTTCCTCAAGCGCAAGGTGGCGGACGAAATCCGCAGGCGGCCGGCTGTCTAGGACTTCACGTGCCGCATCCGCCGACGTGGCGAGAGTCACATTCGCCGTGCGGGCACTGCTTTATGGTGGCGACGTTCTGCTGGAGGACAGCCATGGACAGTGGCCCGCGGCTTGCTGTCGGTGCGCGCGGACGCGACGTTCAGCGCGTTCAGACGACCATCGTGATGATGAAGTCGCTCGGATTCGATCAACTCGACGGCGAGTTCGGCCCAGCGCATGCCCGCGGATCCAGACACGCCCATCCTGAAACGCGGCTCGAAAGGCAACGCCGTCACCGGCCTGCAGAAGGGCCTGAGCAAGTTCGGCGGGCCGGGCTCGGCGACCGCTCCGGGAGCGGCCGACGGTGATTTCGGGGCCGCGCACCGAGGCGGCGGTGAAGGCCTACCAGGCGCAGCACGCGCTGGCGACTGACGGTGTGGTCGCCTCTCGCACCTGGTGGGTGCCGGCGGGTGCGGCCGGTGCGACCCCCGCGTCGCTCGCCGGACTGACGACGGTGTAACGACAGGATCTTCGTGGAGGCAAATATATGGCTGAGCCGGTCTTGAAGCAGGGGGCGAGCGGCCCCGATGTCCGTGACCTCCAGCAGGCCCTCAAGGCCCTGGGACATGATCCCGGCCCGATCGATGGCGTCTTCGGCGCAAGGACCACGAGTGCGGTCAAAGCCTTTCAAACGGCCCGGGAAATCGCCGTCGACGGGATCGTCGGCCGCGTGACCTGGATCAACATCGATGAGGCCGACCAGAGCGAGCCCGTGTTGCGGGTCGGCTCCAGCGGATTGCCGGTACGCCGGCTGCAGAGCCGCATGACCGCGGTCGGCTTCGATACCGGAGGCGTCGACGGCCGGTTCAGCCCCAAGACCGAGGCGGCCGTGAAGCAGCTTCAGCAGCAGGCGAATCTCGCGGTCGACGGCGTCGTCGGTCCGAAGACCTGGGCCGTGGTCAATGCGCTGGAGAACGAAGGCGGAGCGAGCTGATTTCGGAGGATCAGGCTCGCGCTGCGCGGTGCTTCGCCGTCGCGGCCTGGTCCACCGCCCCCTTGGCCGAGACGACAACGCCGTAGTCCTTGAGCGCGGTCTCGACCGAGATCACGCCGTCCAGCACGTCGTCGGCGACCTTCGCGGGATCGCGCTCCAGCGGATTGCCGTAGCCGCCGCCGGCCGGGCCGTAGCAGACGAAGCGGCCATCCTTGCCGATGGCCATGTAGGGCACCTTGGACGGCAGCGCTCTGGCGTCGTTGCCGCCGGGCACGAAGAGGTCGAGCTTGGCCGGCATGCCGTCGCCTCCGCCCAGGAAGCCCCACGGCCTGTAGCGATGGCCTTCGCCTTCGACCGAGGCGCCGCCGTCGCTCAGGAACGTGAATTCGCGCACCGATCCCAGGCCGCCCCGCCATTTGCCGGGGCCGGCCACGTCCTCGCGCAGCTCGTAGCGCAGCACGCGCAAGGGCAGGTGGGTCTCGATGTCCTCGATCGGGTTGTTGCGCGTGTTGGCGTAGAGCGTGTCGACGGCATCCATGCCGTCCTTGCCCTGGCGGCCGCCGTAGGAGCCTTCGAAGATCTCCATGTGCACCCAGTGCGTCTCGTCCTTCAGCCCTGAGAAGGCGATGACCTTGAGGTTGCCGATGCCGGCCGAGACGTTGCCCGGCATGGCCGCCGACAATGCCTTCATCACCGTGTCGGCGAGCTGATTGCCGGGGCAGAAGCGGGCGATCGTCGGTGCGGGGAAGGCCGGGTTGGCGAGGCATCCCTTGGGCGCCACGATGGTGATCGGCCGGATGAGTCCGGCGTTCACCGGAATGTGGCCGTGCACTGCCGTGTCCAGGAGCACCGAGCGGATGGTGAGCCAGATCGCGATGTCCGCCGTGCCTTCGAGCGGCATGTTGATCGGCCGGTCGGGCACCTGCGGCGCGGTGCCGGTGAGGTCGACAACCAGCGAATCGTCCTTCTTGGTGATGGTGACGACGATCGGCAGCTCCTTCTTGGCAGGATCATCGCTGTCGAGATAGCCGTCGATGGCGGTTTCGGCGCGGTAGACGCCGTCGGGCAGCCTGGCAATCGCCTGGCGCATCAGCCGCTCGGCGTGGTCCATCAGGGCGGTGCAGGCGAGATCGAAGGTTTCCAGCCCATAGCGTTCGACCAGCTCGGCCATGCGCTCGGCGCCGATGCGCGCAGCGGCGACCTGGGCGCCCATGTCGCCGACCACGAGATCGGAGGCGCGAATGTTGTCGCGCACGATCTGCCAGACCATCTCGTTCTTCACACCGCGGTCGTAGACCTTGATCGCCTTGAACTGCAGGCCCTCGGCATAGGCATCGATCGCCTCGACGATGCCGCACGAGCCCGGCGACAGGGCGCCGATGTCGAGATGGTGCGCGGTGGTGGCGGCAAAGCCGATGAGCTTGCCGTGGACGAACACCGGCACGATGAAGGCGACGTCGGGGCCGTGGCTGGCGCCGGAATAGGCGTCGTTGTGCATGACCACGTCGCCCGGCCGGAACTGATCGCCGCGCTCGGCCAGGATCTTCAGGACGCCGCGGACGTAGCCGGGAATGGGTCCGGACTGCAGCGGCGTGGACTGAGCAGACTCGGCGAGCCCGCGTCCTTCGGCATCGACCAGGGCCGCCCCGAAATCCTCCGACTCGCGGATGATCGAGGAGTAGCTCATGCGCATGAGTTTGTAACCCATCTCGACGGCGATGTTCTCGAGCGCACCCTGGATCACCGAGGTGGTGATCGGGTCGATGCGGTCGGGCTTGGGGATGGGCTGGCGGAGAGGGGAGGTGCTCATGAGTTTCTCCGAATGATCAGGTTGCCCGCCGCATCGGCCTCGAAGCTGTGCAGCGGCGGAACGACCGTGGTCGAATCCATCTGCAGGACGATGGCGGGGCCGGCGATGCGTTCGCCGACCGGCAGCAGGTCGCGGCGGTAGAAGTCGGTGGTGTAGTCGGCGAGCTTGCCGTCGACGCGGAAGGTGCCTGTGCCCTGGCGCACCCGCGCCGCGTCGACCGACTTCGCCTTGCCGACCGCAGGCCTGGCGATGGTGGCGGCGCTGGCCGCGCCGACCAGGCGCAGGTTCACGATCTCGATGCCCGAGTCGGAGAAGTGATGACCGTATTCGCGGCGATGCACCTCATGGAAAGTCTCGAAGACCTTGGCCAGCACCTCGGCGTCGACCGTGCCGTCCGGGATCGGCACCTTGAGCTCATAGCCCTGACCGACATAGCGCAGGTCGCCGCGGCGCTCGAAGGCGACGTTCTCGAGGTCAATGCCGTCGGCGGTGAAGCGTTCGGCCAGCTCCTTCTCCATGGCCGCGAAGTCGGCGTTGATTCGCGCGAGGTCGGCCGCACCGGAGACCTGGAACGAGGTGCGGATGGCATCGTAGCGCAGGTCGCTGATCAGCAGTCCGACGGCCGACGTGATGCCGGGATGGGGCGGCACGATCACCTCGGGGATACCCAGCATGTCGGCCACTTCGGCGCCATGCAGCGGCCCTGCGCCACCGAACGCGACCAGGGCGTAGTTGCGCGGATCGATGCCTTTCTGGACGGTGCGCGAGCGGATGGCGTTGGCCATGTTGGCGTTGATCACGGTGATCACGCCCTCGGCCGCCTCGCGGTCGGTGAGCCCAAGCTCGCGCGCCAGCTCGCCGATCACGCGCCGCGCCGCCACCTCGTCGAGCGGCATGCTGCCGCCCAGGAAGTTACCGCGGTCGAGGCGGCCCAGCACGACGTTGGCGTCGGTCACGGTGGCTCTGGTGCCGCCGCGGCCGTATGCGGCGGGTCCCGGCGCGGCGCCGGCCGAGCGTGGCCCGCCCTTGAAGGCGCCGGCCTGGTCGACATAAGCGATCGAGCCGCCGCCGGCTCCGATCGTGTGCACGTCGATCATGGGCACCAGCACGGGGAAACCGGCGATCCAAGTGTCGCGCGCCGTCGCCTCGCCGAAGCCGCCCTGCGTGACGATGCCGATATCGGCCGAGGTGCCGCCGACATCGAAGGTGATGAGGTTGCGCTGCCCCGACAGCCCGCCCGCCCAGTCGCCGCCGATCACACCGGCCGCCGGGCCCGAGAGCAGGGTGAGGACAGGGCGCTCGGCCACCATGCCGGGCGTGGCCACGCCGCCGTTGGAGGCCATGATGCGCAGGTCGGCCTTGAAGCCCGAGGCGCCGATTTCAGATTCCAGGCGCGTCACGTAGTTGCGCACCTTGGGGCCGACGAAGGCGTTCATCGCCGTCGTGGTGAAGCGCTCGAACTCGCGGAACTGCGGCGACACCGACGAGGAGGTCGTGACGAAGCACTCCGGGTACTCCTCGCGCACGATCGCGAGCGCCCGCCCCTCGTGCGCGGGGTCGAGGTAGGAGAACAGGAAACAGACGGCGATCGCCTGGACGCCCGCCTCCTTCAGCTCCCGCACGGCTTGCCGGACGCCTGCCTCGTCGAGCGGCTCCAGCACCTCGCCTTTGGGCGGCACCAGCCGCTCGGTCACCGTCTTGCGATGGCGGCGCTTCACCAGGGGCCGGTCCTGCCAGGGGATGTCCTGCATGATCGAGTAGTGCTGCGGCCGCTGATGGCGGCCGATATGCAGGATGTCTCGATAGCCGCCGGTCGTGATCATGCCGGTGACGGCGCCGTCGTGCTCGAGGATGGCGTTGGTGGCGATGGTGGTGCCGTGGAACACCACGTCGATGGTCTCGCGCGGGATGCCGTACTTGTCGCAAAGCGCCATGAGGCCCGCGACGACGCCGCGCGAAGGATCGTCCTGGGTTGTGGACACCTTGTGGACAGCGGTCTCGCCGGCCTCGGTGTCGGCATAGACCAGATCCGTGAAGGTGCCGCCCACGTCGACGCCGATCAGCCGCATACGCTTCACTCCCTCGAAACCCGTTGCCGCACGGACAGCAGGACCCGTGCCAAGGACGAAGACTAGCCCATCGCCGGGGGCGCGTCTTACTGGAGCGGGGACCTCCAGTTATTTTACAGTACTGGCATGGGCCTTGCTTCCTGGGGGCACGATGGCAACGAAGCCCGACGTCGAACTTGTGGCCGTGAGCAAACGCTACGGCGAGACCGTAGCGGTGGACAATGTCAGCCTGCGCATTCCCGCCGGCTCCTATTGCTGCCTGCTGGGCCCGTCGGGCTGCGGCAAGACCACGACCTTGCGCATGATCGCGGGCCATGAGGAGGCGAGTGAGGGCGATATCATCCTGGGCTCGGAGAACATCACCCATCTGCCGCCGGCGGCGCGCGGCACGGCGATGATGTTCCAGAGCTACGCCCTGTTCCCCCATCTCGACTGTACCGACAACGTCGCCTTCAGCCTGCGCATGCGCGGCGTCGACAAGGAGAAGCGCCGGGCGCGCGCGCTCGACATGCTGAAGCGCGTGCAGATGGAGCCGTTCGCCGGCCGGCTGCCGGCGCAGCTTTCGGGCGGGCAGCAGCAGCGCGTGGCGTTGGCCCGCGCCCTGATCACCGACCCGCAAGTGCTGCTGCTCGACGAGCCGCTGTCGGCGCTCGATCCCTTTCTGCGCATCAGGATGCGCGAGGAGCTGAAGGCGCTGCAGACCCGGCTCGGCATCAGCTTCATCCATGTCACGCACAGCCAGGACGAGGCGATGGCGCTGGCCGACCTCGTGGTGGTGATGAATCACGGCAGGATCGAGCAGGCGGCGACGGCGCGCGAGGTCTTCAACAAGCCGGCTTCCGCCTTCGTGGCGCGCTTCATCGGCGGCCACAACGTGCTGCCGGCCGCCGTGGCGCGCGCCAAGGGCGACGGCGAGTTCGTCGCGATCCGTGCCGACCGCATCACCGTGCAACCCGGCAATGCGCCGGTCGACGCCACGTCGCTCGCGGGCGTCACGCGCTCGGTCGAGTACCTCGGCTCGACCGTGCAGGTCGGCGTCGATGTCATCGGGTTGGAGACCTTGTCAGCCGTGGTGCCGGAGGCGCGCTTCGACGCCAATCCGGTGGCGCCCGGCCAGCCGGTTGTTTTGTCGTGGACGCCCAAGGACGTGCATGTCCTGGGGCGATAGTGGTGTGGGAGGCGGCCCCGAGCCGTCGATAGCTTGATAGAGGAACGTCAAGATGGCTTCTAACCGGAAATTTGGACGCCGCGGTGTCTTGAAGGGCGCCGCGGGTGTCGCGGGCGCGGCCCTGGGCAGCGGAGCCGTCACCGGCTTCCCGACGATCTGGGCGCAGAACAACAAGAACATCGTGCTGCGCCAGTGCGGCACCGGCGTGTCGGCGATCAACGAGATCGCCGAGAAGTGCAAGGCCGACCTCGGCATCACGCTGCAGATGACGGCGCTCGACTCCGACGCCGTCGTCCAGCGCGTCGTGACCCAGCCCAATTCCTTCGATATCGGCGATATCGAGTATTGGATGTGCAAGAAGGTCTTCCCGGGCGGCAACCTCCAGGCGATGAACGTCAAGAAGATCAAGTACTTCGACAAGATCGTGCCGATCTTCACCTCGGGCAAGCTCAAGCCCGATTCGGTGATCGCCCAGGGCACGGCGCCCAACACGGTGAGCTTCGTCGAGGGCGCAGGCTCAGCCAAGTTCGCCAAGGGTCAGACCGAGTGGTTCACCATGATCCCGACCATCTACAATGCCGACACGCTCGGCATCCGCCCGGACCTGGTCGGCCGCAAGATCGAGAACTGGAAGGACATCCTCGATCCGAAGTTCAAGGGCAAGACCTCGATCCTCAACATCCCGTCGATCGGCATCATGGATGCCGCGATGATCTGCGAGTCCGCCGGCATCCTGAAATACGGCGACAAGGGCAACATGACCAAGGCGGAGATCGACAAGACCATCGAGTTCCTGATCAAGACCAAGAAGGATGGCCAGTTCCGCGCCTTCTGGAAGACTTTCGACGAATCGGTGAACCTGATGGCCTCGGGCGAGGTCGTCATCCAGTCGATGTGGTCGCCTGCCGTCTCGGCGGTGCGCGGCAAGGGCATTCCCTGCACCTACCAGCCGCTCAAGGAAGGCTACCGCGCCTGGGGCGGCGGTCTCGCGCTCGCCAAGCATCTGCAGGGCGCGCAGCTCGACGCAGCCTACGACTACATCAACTGGTACCTTTCCGGCTGGGTCGGCGCGTTCCTCAACCGCCAGGGCTACTACTCGGCGGTTCTCGACACCGCCAAGGCCAACATGAGCGAGGACGAGTGGGGCTTCTGGATGGAAGGCAAGCCCGCCAAGGGCGACATCAAGAACCCGCAGGGCCAGGTGGTCGAGAAGGCCGGCGCCGTGCGCGACGGCGGCTCGTTCTACGAGCGCATGGGCGCCGTCGCCTGCTGGAACGCGGTCATGGATGAGGACCGCTACATGGTCCAGAAGTGGAACTCGTTCATCGCGGCGTAGGCCTTCATGCCTCATCTCATGCTCCTCTCCCCCGCCAGGGGGAGAGGAGCTTGAAGAAAAGTGATTCTTCGCTGACCCAATGAAACGTGTCTCCACCTGGGTGACCTATCTGCAGGTGGCGCCGCTGGCGCTGATCTTCCTGCTGTTCCTGGTCGTGCCGATCGCCACCATCATCGTGGTGAGCTTCTTCGACTACAACACGACCCAGATCATCCCGGCCTTCCTGCTGCAGAACTACGAAGAGCTGCTGCTCTCGCCGGTCACCTGGGCGACCTACCTGCAGACCATCCAGTTCGCCGTCATCACCTGGGGGATCACCCTGGTGATCGGCTTCACCGTGGCCTACTTCCTCGCCTTCGAGGTGCGCTCGACGACCTGGCAGATGGTGCTGTTCCTGGTCTGCACCATCCCGTTCTGGACCTCCAACGTGATCCGCATGATCTCGTGGATCCCGTTCCTGGGGCGCAACGGGCTCGCCAACATGACCTTGATGGAACTCGGCCTGATCAGGGAGCCGCTGGAATTCCTGCTGTTCTCCAACTTCGCCGTCGTGCTCACCTTTGTGCACCTCTACACGCTCTTCATGGTGGTGCCGATCTTCAACTCCATGATGCGCATCGACCGCAGCCTGCTCGAGGCGGCGCGCGATGCCGGCGCCTCGAGCTGGCAGACGCTGTGGACGGTCATCGTGCCGCTGTGCAAGCCCGGTATCGCCATCGGCTCGATCTTCATCGTCACCATCGTCATGGGCGACTTCGTCACCGTGCGCATGATGAGCGGCGGGCAGAGCGCCTCGGTGTCGCTGATGATGATGAATGCCATGTCGCTCCTGCAGTATCCCGCGGCCGCGGCCAACGCCGTGGTCCTGCTGCTGCTCGTGCTGTTCACCGTGGCCGCCATGATGCGGCTGGTCGACATCCGCAAGGAGCTGTGAGGTGATCGGGCGCCGTCGCGGTCCTGGCTACTGGCTGCTGGCCGGCTTCTTCGGCCTGTTCGTGCTCTTCCTCTACGGGCCCACCCTCACCATCCTGGTCCTGTCGTTCCAGGGGCCGTCGGGCGGGCTCACCTTCCCGATGAACGGCGTGTCGGTGCACTGGTTCAAGAACCTGTTCGAGAAGCAGATGGTCGGCGACTTCGCGGGCTCCCTGCAGCGCTCGATGATCCTGGGCGTGGCCGTCATGCTGGTGACGGTCGCCGCTTCGTTCTCGGCCGGCCTCGCCTTCCGCAGCCGCTTCAAGGGATCGGCCCTCATCTTCTATCTCGCCATCGCCAGCCTGATCGTGCCCTCGATCCTGATCAGCCTGGGCATCGGCCTGCTTTATCGCGTGCTGGGATGGGACGCCGCCTGGTACAGCTCGGCCTTCGGCGCGCACCTGACCTGGACCCTGCCGTTCGGGCTCTTGATCATGTTCGCCGTCTTCAACCGCTTCGACCGGCGCTACGAGGAGGCGGCCCGCGACCTCGGCGCCACCTCGTGGCAGACGATCCGCTTCGTCGTCCTGCCGATCCTGCTGCCGAGCCTGATCGGCGTCGGCCTGTTCGGCTTTACGCTGAGCTACGACGAGTTCGCGCGGAGCCTCTACACGTCAGGCACCTTCAATACCCTGCCGCTGGAAATCTACGGCATGACCACCAACGTCACCACGCCGGTGCTCTATGCGCTCGGCACCGTGACGACGGGCGTGTCGTTCCTGGTGATCGGCCTGGCGCTGGTTTCCTTCGCCTGGGTGCGCCGCCGCCGCCAGCGCCATGGCAGCGACGCCGGCAAGGCGGCATGAGCGATCCCCCGAGCTCGAGGCGCGTCAGGGTGCTGCGCCTGCCGACGGCGGGGCCGCAGGACACCGCGCCGCTCGCCGCGGCCATCGATCGCGGCGAGGCCGATCCCGCGACCATCGTGGCCATCGTCGGCAAGACCGAGGGCAACGGTTGCGGCAACGATTTCACCCGCGGCTATGCCACGCTCGCCCTCAAGCTGCTGCTGGCCGAGCGGCTGCAATGCAAGATGGCCGAGGTCGAGGCGCGCGTCGCCATCGTCATGTTGGGCGGCACCGAGGGTGGGCTGTCGCCGCATCTCCTGGTGTTCTGTCGCGAGCCAGCGATGGAGGCGGCCGCGGGCCCGCGCCTCGCCATCGGCGTAGGCCTGACGCGCGCCTTCAAACCCGAGGAGATCGGAGGGGCGCCGCAGATCGCGGCGACCGCTGAAGCCGTTGCCGCTGCGATGAAGGACGCCGGCATCGCCACCAACGCCGAGGTCCATTTCGTGCAGATCAAGTGTCCGTTGCTCACCAAGGAGCGGATCGAGGAAGCCGAGCGCCGCGGTGCGACCGTGGCGACCGAGGACACCTATCATTCCATGGCGCTGTCGCGCGGCGCCTCGGCTCTGGGTGTCGCCCTTGCGCTGGGCGAGGTCGAGGAGGCCGCGGAAGCCGCCGTCTGCCGCGACTGGTCACTATATTCCCGGGTCGCCAGCACGTCGGCTGGCGTGGAACTGCTGCGCAACGAGATCGTCGTGCTGGGCAACGCGCCGGGTTGGGCAGGGGACCTTTTAATCGATCATGACGTGATGACGGACGCCATCGACGCCGAGGCCGCCCGCCGCGTGGTGGCGCGCCTCGGCGGCGAGACCGTGGCCGTCCTTGCCAAGGCCGAGGCCTCGCCGACCGGGGAGATCCGCGGCCGACGCCATACCATGCTCGACGACAGCGACATCCATTCGACGCGGCACGCCCGCGCCATGGTCGGCGGCGTGCTGGCCGGCGTGGTCGGCGACACGCTGCTCTATGTGTCGGGCGGCGCCGAGCACCAGGGCCCGCCGGGCGGCGGGCCGGTGGCGATCATCGGCAAGGTCTAGCGGTTCGGCCGTGCGCCGCAGACTCGCCTTTCCCGCCGGTCGTCGCCTTGGTGGACTCCTCCGGTGTGCCCATTACCGGTGGGATCACATTCGGAGTTCGGACAGTTTCGCTACCGATATCGCCCTTGTCGGAGTGGCGAGGGCCCCGGCAAGGCCGTCCGCAGGCAGCGACCGGACGGGCGGCGTGCGGTGTCTGCTGCAGCCTCTTGGTCTCGGATCAACGATGCAAAGAGCGGGAACGCGTGGACTCAACGCAACAGAACGACAATATAACTGAGGTGTGTGTTTGTCAATAACGTCAGTAGTAGATGGCTGGTTTGGTTTTCACGAGTTTTTTCGTGCCGTAGAGGCCCAAGTCTGGCGGGTCCAACCGGCGATCACGCCATCCGTTGTGTCCTTGCCCTGAGTGCCAGCAATGCTTTCACCTCGAGAACATCATCGTGATCCGTATCCTACGTCTCGGGTGGCGCCGAGCAGCAGGGCCCGCCGGAAAGCGGGCCGGTGGCCATCATTGTTAGAGCGCACGATCGAGGTCATCGCCTACAAATACGCGGGTACGATGAAAGGCGAGATACTCGCATTGCCTTGTGACGAACGCCTCGGTGCTCCAGGGCGCCTGCGCTTCGCCAAAGCCAAGCCGAGGCATTGCAAGTTCACCGAGCCCGAGCCGCCGTAGATCTTCGTTGTCGAAGCGGGAAGAGATTCTGACTTCGCCGTTGTCCTCGAAAGTGATGAAGCCTCGATCGAACAGCAGGTCAGCGTCGGGGGTGAGTAGAAGCCCATTCATGCCGTCGAGACGTTCGCCCGCCGAATCGCATGAGCGCCAAGGCTTGATGTGGCTGGCTATCAGGAGCGTCGGGTTCTCGATCTTGGTAAGCCTGCAGCGTCTCTCGATCTTTTCCACGTTGGATCGAAATTTGCCCTGGCCACGGCGGGCCTGAATGACCTGTTCCCGCGTGGTCTCATCAAGCCGGAGGTCAGAAAGAACATGCTTCTGAACCTGATCTTCCAGCGTCTGCTTTACCGCCTGAAATGTCAGGCTGTTTGCCCCACCGCGCTCGAGCAGCGGATAGTTCACGACGGCGGCGGAAACAACGGCGTCAAACGCCGGCTTGCCGATCTCGGCCAGATATACGCCCTGGTTCCCGTCTCCCGTCTCGGGCCGGATGGGCGAGTATTTTGCGGGCAACAAGGGCCCTAGAACGTCGATGATGGCCTTCGGACGAACCGGTGGATCGAGTTCAGTCCAGAAAACCGGGAGCAGCCATCCCTCGTTGCTCCAATACGAGCCTGTCGTTCCAAACTCGGTGGGCTTCGGTGCTGTGAATGCGAACTCGGCAACGCGACCGACATAGCCGACGACTCCGTTGGCGAACGACAGCACGAGGTCGCCTGGGCTGGCCCGGCGCATATTGTCATAGAAGCGATTCCGCCTCTCTCCCTTCTTTGACTTGGGCGACCAAAGGTACTGTCGGTCGATCTCCTGCCGGACAGTCTGCTTGTGGTTCACCCACCAATATCGAGCCATGCCTGGCGAGCCTCTCTCAAGCCGGACTGCCGAGGAGTGTGCCGAGTACGCGGACATCCGGCAGGGCGTCGAGGCGATCGACGGCCTCTATCAGGCGGTCTGCCCCGTCCCGAGGCAGCGGCACTGCCGCGAAGTCGAGGCAGCGCCGGAACTTCGTCAGGTGCTGTTCGATCGTCAGCGGCCGCGCCGGGTTGGCGAGCATGGTTTCGCACGACCAGGCAAACTCGGCGCCGCTCCGCAGCCGCACGACGACGCGTTGCGGTGCGAGCGCGTTGGGTGCGGTATTGTCGTCGGCCTGCACGGTGACGCGCTCGGCCAGCGCCTGCGTCGCCGGATCGCTGAGCGCGGCCCCGCGAAAATCGGCGAGGTCGAGCGCGCCGTTCTGCAACACCCGCGCGATCGTCCAGGCTCCGCAGAGGCGTGCGTAGCTCGCGCCCGCTTCGGATCGCGGCGGCCGCCCGACCAGGCGCGCGATGAGGGGAGGGGCGCTCACCTCTACCGCGGCGACATCGGCGGCGGAGAAGCCGTGCCTCGCCCGCAGCACCATGGCGCCTTCGATGCCGCCATGGGTACCGCGTCCGGCGGGGAACGGCTTGTGACTGAACTCGGCGATGCGCCAATCACGGCCCAGGCGGTCCAGCGCCGGCTCCAGCACGGTGTCATCCTCGAATAGCGCCAGATACCCGAACGGGCCTTCGAACACCGCGCTCGCCCCGGCAAAGCCGAGGCGCGCCAGCTCGCAGGAATGCACGGCGGCGCGCGCATTGAAGGCGAGCTGGACGGGCAGGATCGGGCTGCCCTCGACGTGCGCCTGCATGGTGCCGCTCACCTGGGCGAGCTGCCAGGCGAAGGCTGCTGCGAGATCCTTCTTGTCGAGGCCGAGCAGGCGCGCAGCAGCGGCGGTGGCGCCGAAACCGCCCGCCGTGCCGGGGCGGAAAAAGCGAAAGCCCGAGCGCGACGCGAGTCCCAGGCAAGCGGCGATGTCGACGCCGACGGCGACCGCCGTGATCAGCTCGGCGCCGCTTGCACCGCCGCGCATCTCGGCGGCAGCCAGCGCCGCCGGCAGAACCGTGGCCAGGGCGTGCACGACCGCGCCCTCGTGCAGGCTGTCGTATTCCTGATTGTGCATCTGCCAGGCGTTGAGGAAGGCGGCGGCCGGCGGCGACAGGCGTGCCGCGCGGCCCCACACCGGCGCTGCCGGATCGCCCCAGCCGGCGGCCACCTGCAGGAGCCCCTCCGCGCCGTCGGCCGACGAGCCGGCAATGCCGACGCCGAGACTGTCGAGGATGAAGAGCTTGGCCTTCTGTACGGCGCCAGAGGGAAGATCGGCGAAGCGTGTGTCGAGCGCATGGGCGGCGAAGCGGGCGGCGGCGGTCATCTCGCCGGCACTCTACACGAACGGCCGGACGATGCATCGCCACGTCCGGCCGTCGTTCACGACGGCCAGCTGCGGCGGATCGGGTCGCTGCCGTCCCAGCCGACGGAGGCGGCGCGGATGGCGTCGAAGATGCGGCGGCGGGCGTCGGTCATGTGCGCCATCTCGATCACCGATCCAGGATGGCCTTCGTTCCAGAGGTAGACGAAGCGACCGCGGGCGCTGTCGCCTTGCTGGCCGACCGTGTAGCCCGATCCCAGCGCCTTCTTCAGGATCTCGTCATAGTCGACCGGCCAGCTCGACCAGTGCTGCATGCCCTCGTGACCGGCGGCGAGGAAGTCGCGGTACATGCTGGGCGTCGTGCAGCGCTGCTGGATCAGCTCGAGCTGGACGTCGCCCGAGTTGGCGAGAGCGATCGAGACGTGAATGTCGTCGTAGCGCTTCCCACGGTAGCTGAACTCAGTGACCGCGAGCTTGTCGGTGTAGAACCACGGGCCGACGCCGCAGACCTCGACCCAGTGCTTCATGGCGGCCTCGATGTCGCGCACCACGATGCCGACCTGGCGCATTTCGCCGAACAGGCGACTCATCCGAATTCCTCCCGCTGTTCGGCGGATCGTGAAGCGGGGGCGCCTGGCAGGCAACAAGTCGATCCCGACAAGGCCCGGACAGCGAAAGCCCTTTATGAGCATCGCGAGGATCTCGGATAGGATGTTTGAGAGCCCGCGAGGGAGGGACGGATCCGGCGGCGAGGCTTCATCGACCTTCTCGGTGCCGCGGCGGCCTGGCGGTTATGAGACGCCTGTCGCGCGTGTTCGCGACGGCGGCCCAGCAGAAGCCACTGCTGCCAAGGGGTGGGGCGTGAACGAGGCCGGCACCTGGTGGCACGAGGGTTCGCTGCCCGGATCCACCGCGATCGTGGTGCGGACCAGTGACTCCTCCATGCTTTCCAGCATGTTCAAGCTTCTTCGGGAGATGGTCGGCGTGGTCCAGGCCTGGCGTGCCTGAAGCTGTCGCGCAGGCCGCTCCTGCTTCAGGTGGCGGCAAGAGCGCCCCCCAAAATCTCATACTCTCCTTGTTGCCCAACCCCGGCTGTGATGTCCTTGTCCCGGATGCACGCGCCTTCCGGAGGGGGAAGTGAACAATCCGAAAGTAACCGCTGTGATCAGCGGAGCCGTGGCGCTCTACCTGGCGTTTTCGATCTTTGGCGCGACCGAAGCGCCCAGCTCGTCCTTGAACACCATGCACTGGGTGTTTCTCATTCTGGCTCTGATCGCGTGTATAGGGTCCATCTGCAAAATTGCAAAAGGCGGCTGATCCGCCGACGCTGCCGTCGATTCCGAGATGGATGGAGAGTGGAGTGACCATGCGTTCTGCTTTTGGCGTTCTTGTCGTACTGGTTGCGGCGGCTTGTCCTGCCGAGGCAAACGAGGATGTCCTTCGGGCAATGTCATCGTTGATCGCGTCTGCACCGCCATCACAACCGTTGCCCGGCAGAATGGTCAACGGCAGCCTGGTCATTGAAAACCGGTCCGATGCTTCATCCTTCGTGGGCGTTTTCGCACCTGGGCCGGGACTTTGCGTTGTGCGCCTTCACAGCATCAGGCAATCACGCAACGGTTGGGCCGAATCCGGCACCATTGCGTTCGATTTCACCAAGATCAAAGAGGTGCGTTGGCTATCGAAGACGGACGATCTGGGATCCGCGCCATCTCGTTCAATGGATGCCTCAGACGTGCGATCCCTCGCCATCGATGCCGAAACACCGTGGCTCTGCCGTGACATTGTCCATCTTGCGACTGCCAAGCCGGCGTTCGAATCGACCTGCTACAAAACATGGACGGTGTCCCTGCCAACGCCCGCAGACACGATTGCTGCCGCCAAGGCGATCGAGCTGGTCAAGAAATCCTGTGTCGCAACAAAGCAATAGGTCACCCGCCGCGTGGCCGGTTAGAGGCCTGCCATGAGCGATCCCTATGGTCTCCTCGGCGTCCGTCGCCGCATCAATGCCGCCGGTGCGCTGACGCGCCTGGGCGGCGCCGTCATGGCGCCGGAAGTCGTCGAGGCGATGGCCGCCGCGTCGCGCGCCTCGGTGGACATCGGCGAGTTGCAGGACGCAGCCAGCACGCGCATCGCCGATGCGACCGGCGCCGAGGCGGGACTGGTGACGACCGGTGCGGCGGCCGCGTTGACCCTGGCGGCGGCGGCGGCGATCGCTCGGTGGGACGTGGCCAAGATGGCGGCGCTGCCGCACGGCGAGTTTGCGCGCGACATCCTGATCCCGCGCACCCATCGCACCGGCTATGCCCATGCGCTGGCGGCATCCGGCGCGCGGCTGATCGACATTGGCCACAACGACCGCGGCACGGGCGCCGGCGTGCGCGGGCTCGAAGCGTGGGAGATCGAGGCGGCGCTGTCGCCTTCCGTTGCCGCCATGGCCTTCTCGGTCAACGCCATGAGCCTGCCCGACCTGCCGACGGCCGTTGCCGCCTGCCGCGCGGCGGGCATCCCGCTGATCGTCGATGCTGCTGCACAATTGCCGCCCAAGGAGAACCTCAAGCGCTTCGTCGCGCTCGGCGCCGATCTGGTGGCCTTCTCCGGCGGCAAGGCGCTGGGCGGGCCGCAGGCGTCGGGCATCCTGGCCGGGCGGCGCGACCTCGTCGCGTCGGCGCTGCTGCAGCAGCTCGACATGGATGTGGCGCCGCAGACGTGGTCGCCGCCCCGGCTGGTCGACCGCGCCAACCTGCGCGGCGTGCCGCACCATGGCATCGGCCGCGGCTTCAAGGCGGGCAAGGAGGAGATCGTCGGCCTGCTGACCGCGCTCGACCGCTTCGTGACGGCCGACGATGCCGCCGACAATGCGCGACTCGAGGCGCGCCTGAAGGCGATTGCCGCCGAATTGAACGGCCACAAGGTGACGCTGATGCCGGCCTCGGTCACCGGCCGGGTGCCGGTGCTGGAGATCGCTGTGCCGGAGGCGCTTGCCGTCAGCGCGCGCCTGCAGCGCGGCGATCCGCCGGTGCATCTGTCGGAGCGGCACGCCGCGCGCGGCGTGCT
>JAEZIF010000076.1 GCA_023416135.1 Pseudomonadota bacterium | reverse complement strand
CCGCTCGGCCGCCCAGCGGTCGGCGGCGTCGAGCACGGCATCGGCGGCGCGCAGGGCGTCGGCCGCAGCGGTGGTCGAGGCGGCAACGGCGCCAAACGAAGCAAGGATGCCGTCACCCAGGAACTTGTCGATGCTGCCGCCATTGCCGACGATCAACGGGCAGACGCGCGCTTGGTAGTCCTGCAACAGCTTCATGACGTCGTCGGGTGCAAGGTCGGCGGCAAGGTGCGTGAAGCCGCGCAGGTCGACGGTCAGGATGGCGACGTCGCGCAACTCGCCCTCGCCTGCCTTGATCGTCATGGCGGCGCTGCGGATGCGGTCAGCCACGCCGGGATCGAAGAAGCGCGCCAGATCGCGCGCGGCCGCCCCTTCGCTGACCGAGCGCACCAGCAGATGACGCGCGCGCGCGATGGCGATAGCCAGCACGGCCGTGGTCAGCAGGATGGCCAGCAGTTTCTCGGCCTCGGCCTGCTTCAGGAAAGCGTTCGAGGTCATGTACTCGACGAAGTTCGTCGTTTCGTTGGGCGGTCCGCCGCGACCGCTCAACGCATAGAAGATCAGGGCGAGCCATCCCGCCGCCGCCGTCAGGCCGGCAACGATCACGAAGCGCGCCTCGAAACGCAGCGCTCGCAGCGCAATGAACAGGAACACGAAGAGCAGTGCCGGCGCCTTCAGATTGAAGACGGCCGTCTGGGCGTACTTGTAATGCAGGAAGTAGATCAGGCCCATGAGCAGGGACATGTCCACCACGACCGACACGTAGAGCAGCCACTCCGGCAGAGCCCGGCGATAGGCCAGCACCAGCCGGCCCAGCGAGAACAGGGTGTACAGGATGAAGACATCGGTATCGAAGGAGTAGTCCTCCTGGACCACCCCGGTCGCCATGCTGTTAGTCTCGTAGGCGACGAACAACAGGGCGACCGCCGCCAGCTCGGCCCAGCCGATCAGGATCTCGCTCTGTTCCTGCTGTCGGCGGATGGCCTCGCGCACGCGTTCGGGCAGGCGCTCCGTTCCGCCCGTGCCGAACAGCCAGCCGCACAGGCGGCCGAGCATCAGCGCTTCTCGAGCCAGAGGCTGGCCGGCAGGGCGTCGTCCGGCCGCGGCAGGCGGGCCACCACCGACGAGGCCAGGCGGTCGGCCAGCCGCCGCTCGGCCCAGGCGCTGGAAAATAGCGGCCGGTAGGCGCCGGTCGCCAGCATCGGCACCACGCCTTGTTGCTCGTTGTACGCGCGCCAGCCCCAGCTGGCCGGATAGTCGAACGGCAGGAAGATGTCGTGGATGTGTATCAGCGTTCCGGCCGGCGCCGCCGGCAGGACGCGGTTCAGCAGGATGTCGGCGTCGCTGCCCGGCATCAGGATATGGCTGGAATCGATGAACAGCGCGTCGCCGGCCTTCAACACCCTGAACAGGTCGGCGGGTGCGGCTTGCAGGGTCGAGGAAACGACGCGCACCCCGGGCAGGTCGACGATGTCGGCCCGCGGCGCGGGATCGACGGCGATGATATCGCCCAGCCCGCCCAAGGCCTTCGACAACACGCGCGTCGAATGGCCCGACCCGACTTCGATGATGTGCTGCGGCTTGCGTTCGCGCACCAGGGCATAGGCCACGGCGGCATCGAGCGAAGGAAACCACGACTGGTCCAACAGGCTCCTGATGGTTTCGAGCTGGCCGGCATGCGCGTCCACGGCGTCGAGCACGGCAGTGAAGGTGCCTGTCGATTCCTCGAACAGCCGTTCGATCACGGGATAAGGCGGCTGCGCGCCGGGCGGCGGCAGCAGCGGGGCATAGCGATGCGGGATGAACCAGCCGCGAGGCTTCAAGCCAAGCACGGTCGGCAATCCCAACTTCAGCCGCCGCCAGCGGCCGCGTAGGCTGAGCGCGCTCACGGGCTGAGCGTCAGCCCTTCATGGGCGACGATCGCGCGCGGCAGGCCGTTGGCGACAGTGCCGGGACGCGCTGCCGCCGCCTCGCGCGCCACGCCGTCCATGAAAGCATCGTCGTGGCTGGGATCGTGATGGAAGATGGCAAGCGTGCCGACGCCGGCGGCGTCCGCCACTCGCATCCCTTCCTGCCAGGTCGAATGGCCCCAGCCCTTGTAGCGGGGGTATTCGGCATCGGTGTAGCTCGAATCGTAGATCATCAAGTCGGCGCCGCGGCACAACTCGACGATGGTCGCATCGAGACCGTCGCCGCGCTGCTCGGTGTCGGTGATGTAGCAGATCGACTTGCCGCCATACTCGACACGATATCCCGTGGCGCCCTGAGGATGATTGAGCGGTGCGGTGCGCATCGTCATGTCGCCACAGGCGAGTGTCTGACCGCTCTTGAATTCGTTGAACTCGACCCGTGCCTGGAAGACCTCCAGCGAGACCGGGTAGAGCGGGGCCTGCATCAGGTTGCTCACGACCTTCTTCAAGGTATGGGGTGCCTGGAGGTGCCCGGCCCACAGCCGGACCGAATTGCGCTTTTCGAACAGCGGCGAAAAGAAGGTGAGGCCACTGATGTGGTCGAGATGGGTGTGCGTGAAGTAGATGTCGATGTCGATCGGCGCCTGGCGCGCGAGTTCCAGCCCCAGGGGCCGGATGCCCGTGCCGGCGTCGAAGATCAGGCGGCGGCCGCCGGCAGTGACCTCAAGGCACGAAGTGTTACCGCCATAGCGCGTGTATTCGGCGCCGGAGCAGGAAATCGAGCCTCGCACTCCCCAGAACCGTACTTTTAGACCATTCGCCAATGCGACCTTCCTCGGGCGCGCAGACTCCACGGGGCGACTGCCGCCGTCAACCGAGCCAAAGTCGCGCCGATGGCCGGTTGGGTGCAAATATGACCGTATACCCGAGTTCGCGGCAGATGGATGGATTAATCACGCTTTCTTGCATGGGTCGGTAAAGTCGCCGATTCGTGCGCGTTGCTTGCCGGCCGGTTCGGAGCAATACTTTTGTCATGGAAATCGAAAACCAAGCTGCCCATGCGATCGTCCAGCCGCCCATGCGCAAGGCGAAGTTCGCCATCGGCCAGGTGGTGAAGCATCGCATCTACCCCTTCCGCGGCGTCATTTTCGATGTCGACCCGGTGTTCGCCAATACCGAGGAGTGGCTGGCGTCGATCCCCGAGGAGGTGCGTCCGCGCCGCGACCAGCCGTTCTACCACCTGTTGGCCGAGAACGCGCAGACCACCTACGTGGCCTACGTCTCCGAACAGAACCTGCTCCCCGACGAGACCGGCAAGCCAGTGTCGCACCCGCAGGTGCCGCAGTTCTTCAAGGAGCTGAAGCGCGGCCACTACGTCTCCCGCGAGCGTGCGCTGCACTAGGCCAAGCGTCCGTCGGACCCCGGCCCGGAAGAGGAAAATGCCCGGCTAGGAGCCCGTCCAGATAGGGTGGCCGGGTTGTATCTGATGTCCGGCGAGGGGCTCATGCAATACTCGCGAACTTGGCGAGGTTGTGAGCGGTGCAGATGAGGGCCCATTCGGCCTTTACCTTGTCGATACCGCGCAACAGGAACTGCCTGAAGCCTCGTGCCTGTTTGATTTGTCCGAACACCGGCTCGACGATCTGCTTTCGCAATCGGTACCGACTTCGGTGGCCGGCACGCTTGAGCTTGGCGGTCATCCTGGCGATCAGCGAGCCAGGGGTGAGGACTTTCCTTGCGGTAGCCGACCTGGTGCCGTGCTTCTGTCGTCCAGTGGCGACGTAGCCCTCGATGCGCCGCCGTTTGATGGTGCGCAGATTGGCGGCCGAGCAGTAGCCGGCGTCGGCCGACACCTCGGCCGGGTTGCGGCCGAGGTTGGCCTTGATCCCGTCGAGCAGCGGCGCCAGCTGGGCCTGGTCGCTGGAGCTGTCGGTCAGGGTCTGCGCCACGATGATCTGGGCCTCGCCATCGACCGCGGCCTGGGCGTTGTAGCCTTGGATGTAGCCGTCCTTGGTCTTCAGGATGCGGCTTTCGCGATCGGTGAAGTTGCGTTGCGCCTTACCGTCAGGCTCCGTCTTCGGCGGCGCAGGCGCCTTGCCGGTCTTCTTGCGGCCTTCGGCCTTGCACTTGCCTTCCGCTGCCGCCCGCGCCCTGCTCTCCGCCTCGGCGGCGGCCCGCGCCTCGGCTTCCAGCTCGGCCTTGGCCTGGCGGATCTTCTCCAGCCGCTTCTGCTTGTCCGACACCCAGCCCGGCATCTCGTCGCCGCGCCTATTCCCGTACAGCCTGTCTTCTTCCCGGTCGGCAGCTTCCGCCGCCTCCAGCCAGCGATCGACCTCGGCCTGGAGTTCCGCTTCCCGCTTCTTCATGCGCTCATAGCTCATCGCCTTGTGCTTCGACGCATTCGCCTTGATCTTGGTGCCATCCAGCGCCACATGCCCAAGCTTCACCAGCCCTGCCTTCTCGGCAAGCTTCAAGACCTGCACGAACAGACCCGCCAGCGCCCGCAAGTGACGCCGCCGGAACTCGCTGATCGTGCGGAAGTCCGGCGGGTCGCCCGCCACGATCATCATGAAGTCCGCCCGCTCCACCGAAGCCCGCGCGATCCGACGGGACGAGTACAGGCCGCTGGCATAGCCATGCAGCAGCAGCGCCGTCATCAGCCGCGGATCGAACGGCGGCTGACCCAGCCCACTCCTGTAGCTGCCGATGATCCCAGACAGGTCCAGGCTATCCCGGACCAGCGAAACCACCAGACGCGACAGGTGATCGGCAGGCACGTAATCCTGCACCCTTGCCGGCAGAAGCTGAACCTCGTCGATCTTCCAAATCCGAAATTCCTTGCTCATGATCCCTATCGAATCGACAGCCAACACGATCGTCGAGCAAAATCTCTCTACTCAGACAGGCTCCTAGTTCAGCGGGAACGGGAAGTACTTGTCGTTGATCTTCTTGTAGGTGCCGTCCGACATCATCTCGCCGAACGCCTTGTTCAGGGCATCGCGCAGCTTGGCGTCTTCCTTGCGCAGGCCGGCGGAGACGCCGAGGCCCAGCGTCTGGTTGTCCTTGATGTCCTGGCCGACGATCTCGCAGCATTTGCCTTCAGGCTTCTGACTCCACAGCCAAAGCTGCGCCTTGTCGCCGAACACCGCGTCGATTTCGTTCTTCGCCAGGGCATCGAGCGCCTCGGCGACGGTGTCGTAGCGCTTGAGCTGGGCGGAGCGGCGGAAGCTCTTGTCGGCCCAGTCGGCGTGTGTCGAATCCCTCTGGATGCCGATGCGCTTGTTGCGCAGCAGCGACGGAGGGCCGTCGAACGGTGCACCCTTGGCGGCGATGAAGGCGCCGGGCGAAAGATAGTAGCGGCGGGACAGGCCCATGCGCTTGCGCCGTTCGCTGGTCACTTCCATCGACGACATGATGACGTCGAACTTCTTGTCGATGAGGCCCGGAATCAGGTCGTCCCACTTGAAGGCGGCGAACTCGCACTCCGCCTTGATGCGCTGGCAGGCCTCCTGCGCCAGCTCCATCTCGAAGCCGGCCGGCATGCCCTTGCGGTCGAGATAGTTGAAGGGCGGATAGGCCGCCTCGGTTGCCACGGTGATCTTGAAGGCGGGCGGCGGGAACTTCGAGGCCGGGTTGGCCGGCGCCGGCGCGGGCTTGGCGACCGGGGCGGCAGGCTTGGCGGGCGGTTTGGGCGGCGCCTGCTGCTGCTGGGCCAGCGCCACGCTGGCGCCCGCCGCACCGGCCATTGCTGTGAACGCCAGGAAGGCGGCGAGAAGCCTCATGCGACCAGACGCTCCAGTACCGCGTTCAGCCGCTGCCGGCCGGCGGGGGTGGCCCGAAGATGCGTTGCGTCGATCTCGAGGTAGCCGGCCTTGGTCAGGGGGGCCAAACGGCGCTCGCCCAGCGCCATCACGGGGTCGCTCCCGGTCATGGTCGCGAACACGGCCCGGTCGATGCCCTCGGCCAGTCGCAGTCCCATCATCAACGCCTCCTCCACAAGATCCTGCCCGGCAACCAGGGTCGTCTCCGCGGTGCCATGGCCGTGGCGCTCGACCGCTTCCAGCCAAGCCTCCGGCCCGCTCGCCCGGCGGGTGGCGCGCTTGCCGGCACCCTCCGCGAACCGGCCATGCGCCCCCGGCCCGATGCCGACGTAATCCTGATACCGCCAATAGATCAAATTGTGGCGGCAGGCAGCTCCGGGGCGGGCGTGATTGGAAATCTCGTAGGCCGGCAGGCCGGCCGCCGCGAGCCGCCGCTGGGTCGCTTCGAACATCGCGGCCGCCTGGTCCTCGGCCGGCAGGGCGAAGACGCCGCGGGCATGGTCGGTGAAGAAGCGCGTGCCACGCTCGATGGTGAGCTGATAGAGCGACAGATGCTCGCCCGCCAACGCCAGCGCCCGCTCCAGCTCGGCCGCCCAAGCCTCCTCGGTCTGGCCCGGCCGGGCATAGATCAGGTCGAAGGAATACCGTGCGAAACGACGTCGCGCCGTGGCAATCGCCTCGAGCGCTTCGCCGGCGGAATGTTCACGACCGAGGAAGCGGAGCGACGCCGCATCGAGCGCCTGCACGCCGAGCGAGACGCGATTGACGCCGCTCTCAGCCAACGCGGCGAAGCGGGCCGCCTCGACCGAGGTCGGATTGGCCTCCAGCGTTATCTCGACGTCGGCCGCCGTATCCCACAATGACCCCACGCGCTCGATCACCGCGGCGACTGTTTCCGGCTGCATCAGCGAGGGCGTGCCGCCACCGAAGAATATCGTCTCGACGCGTCGGTCCGGCGCCTCGCGCACGGCGTGCTCCAGCTCCTTCAGCAGCGCATTGAGCCAGCGCGAATGATCGATGCCGTCGCGGACATGGGAATTAAAATCGCAGTAGGGACACTTCGAGTTGCAGAACGGCCAGTGAACGTAAACGCCGAGCGGCGCCGTCATTTGAAACAAGCCTCTACGAGCATCCGGAAGGCGCGGCCGCGATGGCTGATGGCGTTCTTCTCGGCGTCGGTCATCTCCGCCGTCGTGCGCGCGTCGCCCTTCGGTTGGAAGCACGGATCGTAGCCATGCCCGCCGCTGCCGCGCGGCGGCCAGACGATGCGGCCGTCGAGCGTGCCGTGCACGATCTCGACGTGTTCGTCCGGCCAGGCCAGCGCCAGCACGCAATGGAAAG
>JAEZIF010000061.1 GCA_023416135.1 Pseudomonadota bacterium | reverse complement strand
CGCGGCCAGCTCCTCGCTGCCCGGCGCAATGGGGCCCACGTTGCTCGGCCAGCGCTTTTGCATGGATGGCGGCATCGCGCGGACGTGGGCCCACACCGACCTCGTCGCCGGGTCCAAGCGTGCGCTGGTGATCACTCTCACCAACGGCTACGAGGGGGCGCTGCTGAGCGGCATCCCGCACAACATCCACGACGAGATGAAGGCGCTCGAAGCCACCGGCACCAAGGGGATGCTCATCATCGCCGGAACGCCGCCCGGGATAAGCCTTCTCGACCCCAGGCAGATCAAGCCGGCCATCAGCGCGGGCTTCGAGCGCGCGAAGATCGAGGCCCGGAAGATCCAGGATTTCTGGGCCTGAGCCGGAAGCCTACTGCCGTGCACCCGGCGCGGTGTCGCGCAGATAGGTTAGGGCAGCCTGCGCGCCGCCGGTCTTGTGCGGCACCTTGGCGAGACCCAGCGCCATCTCGACGCCCGACAGCGCGCCCATCAGCATGAGGTCGTTGAAGTCGCCGAGATGGCCGATGCGGAAGACCTTGCCCGCGACCTTGCTGAGACCCTGGCCGAGCGACAGGTTGAAGTTCTCCAGCGCGACCTTGCGGAAGGCGTCGGCATCGTGGCCCTCGGGCATCACGATCGCCGTCAGCGAGCCCGAGTAGGCATTGGGATCGCTGCACAGGATTTCCAGCTCCCAGGCACTGACGGCCGTGCGCGTTGCTTCGGCGTGCCGCGTGTGACGCGCGAACACGGCGTCTAGCCCTTCCTCCAGCAGCATGTCGCAGGCTTCGTTGAGGCCGTATAGGAGGTTGGTCGCGGGCGTATAGGGGAACCAGCCGTTGGCGTTGGTTGCCAGCATCTCTTCCCAGTTCCAGAAAGCCTTGGGCATCTTCGAGCTCTTCGACGCCGCGACCGCCTTCTCGCTGACGGCGTTGAAGGAGAGACCAGGCGGCAGCATCAGGCCCTTCTGCGAGCCGGCCACCGTGACGTCGACGCCCCAGGCGTCATGCCGATAGTCGATCGAGCCCAGCGAGGAGATGGTGTCGACCAGCAGCAGGGCAGGGTGGCGTGCCGCATCGATGGCGCGGCGGACGGCACTGATGTCGCTCACCACGCCGGTCGAGGTCTCGTTGTGGACGATGCACACCGCCTTGATGGCGTGGTCCTTGTCCTCCTTCAGGCGCTTCTCGATGGCGGTGGGATCGGCAGGCTTGCGCCAGTCGCCTCCCATGAACTCGGACCTGATGCCGAGCTTGTCGGCCATCTTCTTCCACAGGGAAGCGAAGTGGCCGGTCTCCCACATCAGCACCAGGTCGCCGGACGACAGCGTATTGACCAGCGCCGCCTCCCACGCGCCGGTGCCCGATGCCGGATAGACGATGACCGGCTGCTTGGTCTGGAAGACCTGGCGGACGCTGCGCAGCACCTTCTTGGCCAGCGCGTTGAATTCCGGTCCGCGGTGATCGATCGTCGGATGATCCATCGCCCGCAGGATGCGGTCCGGAACATTGGTCGGACCGGGGATCTGCAGGAAATGTCGGCCGCTCGGGTGTGAGTTCAGGCGCATGGTGGGGCTCCCGCTGGTTGGCCAATCGACGGCTCCTCTGGAGCGGTCTTGCATTTTGTATACAACATGCCAAACTGAGTCTATAGGCTCGGAATGGATGGCTTCAATATTGCGATCGCCCGTTCGACCCTGCCGCAAGTGGCGGCGGAGCGGTTGCGCGCGCTGATCATCGAGGGCGTCCTGGCGCCGGGCGCGCGGCTGAACGAGCGTGAGCTCAGCGAACAACTCGGCGTCTCGCGTACGCCGCTGCGCGAGGCGTTTCGCCTGCTGGCGGCCGAAGGCCTGCTGCTGCAGCTGCCCAATCGCGGCGTGCAGGTCGTGGCCTTGTCGCGCGAGGATGTGCGGCATGCTTTCGAGGTCATGGCGTCGCTCGAGGGCCTGGCCGGCGAGCTTGCCGCGGCCCGCGTCACCGACGCCGACCTCGACGATCTCAGGGCGCTGCAGAGCGACCTGGAAGGCGCCCACAAGCGGCGCAACCTGCCGGGCTACTACCGCGTCAACCGCGCCATCCATGACCGTTTCAACGCCATCGCCGGCAACCCGGTGCTGGCCCAGACTTACCGCACGCTCAATGCGCGCCTGCATGCGTTGCGCTTCCGCTCCAACCTGAATGGCGCCAAGTGGGATCGGGCGGTGGCGGAGCATCGGTCGATGCTCGCCGCTCTTGCGGCGCGTGATGGCGCTGCGCTACGTGACCTGCTCGTCCGGCATCTGCACGCCAAGCTTCAAGCGGTGCTGGAGAGCATGGGGCAAGACAAAGAGTAGTTGGGAGGAGTTGAGCATGACGTATACGACTTCGCGGCGCCGCGCGCTGCAATTGGGCCTGGCCGCTTCGCTGGCGGCGCCGGCGATTGCGCGCGCGCAACAGGCCTGGCCCGCCGGCCCGATCACCTGGATCAACCCGTTCCCGGCCGGCGGCGGCACCGACGTGTTCGCGCGGCCGCTGGCGGCGCAGGTCGGCGACCAGCTCGGCGTCCAGATCATCATCGACAACAAGGGCGGCGCGGGCGGCACGGTCGGCGCCTCGCAGGCGGCCAAGATGAAGCCGGACGGCCAGACCTTCCTGGTCGGTGCCGTGCACCACACCATCGCGCCCTCGATCTACAAGACTCTCGACTACGATCTCGAGAAGAACTTCGAGCCGATCACCATGATCGCCCTGGTGCCGCAGGTGATCTCGATCAATCCCAACCGTGTGCCGGTGAAGACCGCGGCGGAGCTGATCGAGTACGTGAAGAAGAATCCCGGCAAGGTGAACTACGCCTCGGCCGGCGCCGGCACGGCCCATCATCTGGCAGGCGAGCTGTTCAAGCTCGAGACCAAGACCGACATCACCCACGTGCCCTATCGCGGCGCCGGACCGGCGATGCAGGACCTGCTGGCCGGCAACGCCGACATGATGTTCGACGGCATGGGCACCTCGGCCCAGCAGATCAAGGCCGGCAAGCTGCTGGGCCTCGCGGTGGCGACGTCCAAGCGCACGGCGGAGTTTCCCGACATGCCGACGGCGGCCGAGATCAGCGTGCCCAACTGGATCGTGTCGACCTGGTACGGCCTGTGGGCCATCAAGGGGACGCCGCAGCCGATCGTCGATCGCATGTACCAGGAGATCGTGAAGGCGCTGCAGTCGCCCAAGCTGCAGGCCATCTGGAAGGAACAGACGGCGCAGGTCGGCGGCGAGACTTCCCAAGAGTTCGCCAAGCGCATCCGCGCCGAGATCGAGAAATGGCAGAAGGTCGTCGACGCGGCCGGAGTGAAGCTGGACTGACGCTCCGTCATCCCGACCGGAGCCGAGCGAAGCGAGGCGGGGATGACGGAAGCGCGTTTGACGTGAGCGCAATGTCGAACCTCGAACAAACCCTGCGGCGCACCATCAAGGGCGACGTCCTCTTCGACGCCGCCTCGCGCGGCCGCTATTCGACCGACGCCTCGATCTACCAGATCGAGCCGGTCGGCGTGGTGCTGCCGCGCGACGAGACCGACCTCGCGCTGGTCATGGACGTGGCGCGCGACGCGCGGGCCGCCATCCTCCCGCGCGGCGCCGGCACCTCGCAATGCGGCCAGACGGTGGGGCAGGCGCTGGTCGTCGACGTGTCGAAGTACATGCGCGAGGTCGTGGGCTTCGACAAGAACCGCGCCGAGATCACGGTGCAGCCGGGCGTCGTGCTCGACCAGCTCAATGCCTGGCTGAAACCGCACGGCCTCTGGTATCCGGTCGACGTCTCGACCTCGGCGCAGTGCACCTTGGGTGGCATGGCCGGCAACAATTCCTGCGGCAGCCGCTCGATCCGGTACGGCAACATGGTGCACAACGTCGCCTCGATCGACGCCATCCTGGCCGACGGCCAGCGCGCGCGCTTCGGCTCAGCGCGGCCCGAGGACATGCCGGCGGCCGTGCGCTCCATCGCCGACAGGGTCGCGGCACTCGCCTTCGCCGAACGCGACGAGATCGAGCGCATGTATCCCAAGGTGCTGCGCCGCGTCGGCGGCTACAACCTCGACATCTTCTTCCCGCAGTCGGAGCGGCCATACACGCTCGACAATTCGGTGAACCTCGCCCACCTGCTGGTCGGCAGCGAGGGCACTCTCGCCGTCACGGAGCGACTGACCCTGAAGCTGGCGCCGCTGCCCAAGCACAAGGCGTTGGGCGTGGTGAACTTCCCGAGCTTCTACAAGGCGATGGAAAGCGCGCAGCACATCGTCAAGCTGAAGCCGACGGCAGTCGAGCTGGTCGATCGCACCATGATCGAATTGGCCAGGGCCAACCCTGCCTTCCGTCCGGTGATTGAGCGCGCGCTGATCGGGGAGCCCGAGGCCATCCTGCTGGTCGAGTTCGCGGGCGAGGAGCGCGAGGCGCAGCTGCGCGACCTGCAGCGTCTCGTCGAGCTGATGGGAGATCTCGGCTTGCCGAAGAGCGTGGTCGAGATGCCCGAGCCCGGGCCGCAGACCTCGCTGTGGGAGGTGCGCAAGGCCGGGCTCAACATCATGATGTCCATGAAGGGCGACGGCAAACCCGTGTCCTTCATCGAGGACTGCGCGGTGCCGCTCGAGCATCTCGCCGACTATACGCAACGGCTCACCGATGTCTTCACCCGGCACGGCACCAAGGGCACGTGGTACGCCCACGCCTCGGTTGGCACCTTGCATGTGCGGCCGATCCTCGACATGCGCCGCGACGGGGCGGAGAAGATGCGGGCGATTGCCGAGGAGGCCTCGGCGATGGTGCGCGAATACAAAGGCGCCTTCTCGGGCGAACATGGCGACGGCCTGGTGCGCTCGGAGTGGGTGGCCTGGCAGTTCGGCCCGCGGCTCACCAGGGCGATGGGCGAGGTCAAGGACCTGTTCGACCCGACCGGCATGCTCAATCCCGGCAAGATCGTGCGGCCGACGAAGATGGACGATCGCTCGCTGTTCCGCTTCAAGCCGGGCTACAGGAACGTCGCCTACAAGCCCGCTCTCGACTGGTCGGCATGGAACGTCCAGAACGATCCCATGACCGAGGCGCTGACGGCGCCCGGCAGCGGTGGCGATACGACCGGCGGCTTCGCCAAGGCCGCCGAGATGTGCAACAACAACGGGCATTGCCGCAAGTTCGACGCCGGCACGATGTGTCCGTCCTTCCGCGTCACCCGCGACGAGCGGCATCTGACGCGCGGCCGCGCCAACACGCTGCGCCTTGCCTTGTCGGGGCAGCTCGAAGGTGCCCTTACTTCTGACGCCGTCGCGGCGGCGATGGACCTCTGCGTGAGTTGCAAGGGCTGCAAGCGCGATTGTCCGACCGGCGTCGACATGGCGCGCATGAAGATCGAGGTGCGCTCGGCGCGGCGCATGGCCAAGGGGCTGCGCTGGCGCGACCGGCTGATCGGCGACCTGCCCGAGATCGCGCCGTGGGCCAGACGTGCGCCGTGGCTGTTCAACATGGCCTGGTTCTTCCAGCCCTATCTCGGCTTCGCCAAGCAGCGCCGCCTGCCGCGGTGGCGCAGCGACACGTTCCTTGCCACCACCGACGTCGACCAGGCCGACGCCACGGTGGTGATCTTCGCCGACACCTTCTCCAACAACTTCGAGCCGCATGTATTGCATGCCGCCCGGCGCGTGCTGCAGGCGGCGGGCCATCGCGTTGCCGTTGCCTGGCCGAACATCGGCTCACCGGCGCTGTGCTGCGGCCGTACCTATCTGGCGACCGGCCAGGTCGAGAAGGCGAGGGTCGAGGCGCGGCGGCTGCTGCAGGCGCTGCTGCCCTTCGTCGCCAAGGGCGTGCCGGTCGTCGGGCTCGAGCCGTCGTGCCTGTTCACCCTGCGCGACGAGTTTCTCGCGTTGGGCCTCGGCAAGGACGCCCAGGCGGTCTGCGACAATGCCTTCCTGTTCGAGGAATTCCTGGCCCGCGAGAAGAGGGCGGGACGGCTGACGCTGGCGCTCAGGCCGCTGCCGCAGAAGACGGCGTACCTCCACGGCCATTGCCATCAGAAGGCGTTCGGTGCCATGAGCGCAGTGCAGGAGGCCCTGGCGCTGGTGCCCGAGCTCGCGGTCAAGCCGATCGAGTCGAGCTGCTGCGGCATGGCCGGCAGCTTCGGCTACGAGGCCGAGCACTACGAGACCTCGATCGCCATGGCCGAGCTGTCGCTGATGCCAGCGGTGCGCAAGGCACCGGCCGATGCATTGATCGTGGCCGACGGCACGTCTTGCCGCCATCAGATCGCCGACGGCGCAAACCGACAAGCGGTACACGTCGCGGAGGTGCTGGCTCAGGCACTCTCATAGCGGAGCGGGGGTCCGCTCAAGGATCATGATGCGGACCTGGAGGTCCCGCTCCGACGAGATGACGGGAGTGATTGCAGCCCCGCCATCGCTATGGCACGGTCCCTCAGCCATGCAACGACCCAGAAACCCTTATTCCAGCGCCGAAATCGACCGCGCCAGCCATGAGCGTGAGAGCGAGGAGCGCATGATCGAGCTCGCCTCGTCGGGCGCCGCCCGGTTCGTCCCGATCGACACCGAGAAGAACCTGGTGAAGAGCGGGGGCAACCCCGAGGCCGTGTTCCTCCAGGGCATGATGGCGCGCGCCGTCGTCAACCAGGCCGACCATCACATCTTCCTGGGCTATGTCGAGGGCACGCCCTATTTCGCCGTCGACGTCACCGGCAAGGACGTGCCGCTGAAGGAGCTCGGCGAGTTCGTCGATCTGCGCCAGGTCGGCGCTCTCTTGTTCGCCCGCGAGGGCTCGATCCTGGCCTATGCCCGCGGCATGACCTACTGGCACCGCCGCCACCGCTATTGCGGCGTGTGCGGCGCCACCACCAAGGTGACGCGCGGCGGCCACGTCCGCCGGTGCACCAACGAAAGCTGCAAGACCGAGCACTTCCCGCGCACCGATCCCGCCGTGATTATGCTGGTCCATCACGGCGACAAGTGCCTGCTCGGCCGGAGCCCGCATTTCCCGCGCGGCATGCATTCGACCCTGGCGGGCTTCGTCGAGCCGGGCGAGAGCTTCGAGGACGCCGTCGCCCGCGAGGTCTACGAGGAGGTGAGGGTGCGCGTGACGAACGTCACCTATCGGTCCTCCCAGCCCTGGCCGTTCCCGGCCTCGGTGATGATCGGCTTCCATGCCGAAGCCGAATCGCTCGACTTCGACGTCAACAAGTCCGAGCTCGAGGCCGCGCGCTGGATGAGCCGCGAGGACCTCAAGCCCGAGAACCTCCCCAAGGACGGCTCGTTCTTCATGCCGCGCCGCGATTCCATCGCCCGCCGCTTGATCGAGGAATGGCTGGGCCACGAGGCTGGCCCATCGATCAGTGGTTGACGCCTCACGTCATCTAACGAGGTTGTTATGAGCGCCCAGCTCTTCACTCCCGTCGAGCTCGGCGGCGTGACGCTTCCCAATCGCATCGTCGTGTCGCCGATGTGCCAGTATTCGGCCGTCGACGGCAGTGCCCAGCCCTGGCACCAGGTGCACTATGGAATGCTGGCGATGTCCGGCGCCGGCCTGCTCTGCCTGGAAGCGACGCACGTCGAGCGCGACGGCCGCATCACGCAGGGCTGCCTCGGCCTCTACAGCGACGAGAACGAAGCGGCGCTGAGGTCGATCGTCGACTGGACACGCGCCTGGATGCCCACGGTCAAGCTCGGCATCCAACTAGCGCATGCGGGCCGCAAGGCCTCGGCGCAACGGCCGTGGAAGGGGGGCGGTCCGCTGACGCAAGCCGACACGCCGGACCTGCCGTGGACCACGGTCTCGGCTTCGGCCGCCCCCTACGATGCCAAGTGGCACATGCCGGTTGCCCTCGATGCGGTTGGCCTGAAGCGGGTCAAGCAGGCCTTCGTCGACGCCACCTTGCGGAGTGCCCGGCTGGGTTTCGACGTTGTCGAGCTGCACGGCGCGCACGGCTATCTGCTCAACCAGTTCCTGTCGCCGCTCAGCAACCAGCGCAGCGACGAGTATGGCGGCACCGCCGACAAGCGCCGCCGTTTTCCGCTCGAAGTGTTCGAGGCCTGCCGCAAGATCTGGCCGGCGGGCAAGGCCATGGGTATGCGGCTCTCCTGTGTCGAATGGGTCGAGGGCGGGCTGATGATCGAGGACACGATCGAGACCGCGCGCCAGCTCAAGGCGCTGGGTTGTGACTTCATCGATGCGAGCTCAGGCGGCAATGCCGCGGCCCAGAAGATCCCGGTCGCGCCGGGTTACCACGTCGAGTTCGCCGGCCGCATCCGCAAGGAGGCCGGCATCAAGACCTGGGCGGTCGGCATCATTACCGAGCCCGAGCAGGCCGAAGGCATCATCGCCTCGGGCCAAGCCGACTGCACGGCCCATGCGCGTGCCTTCCTGCTCGATCCGCGCTGGGGCTGGAACGCCGCCCGCACGCTCGGCGTCGAAACGCCGCCCTTGCCGCTGCCCGCCGTCCGCGCGACAACTATCCTGCCGTTCAAGCCTCAGCCCACCTTGGCCAGGGCGGCTGACTAGAGCGGGGGACTTCATGCCGAGTGTTTTGCTGGCGGAGGATGAGTTCCTCATCCGCGCCGTGATGGTCGATGCCTTGAATGCAGTGGGCCTCGACTGCATCGAGGCCGCGACCGGGCAGGCGGCCCTCGACGTCGTGACCGGCGGGGCGCCGCTGGCCGCCGTCATCGTCGATATCGGCCTGCCCGACATGTCGGGCGAGAAGGTGATCGAGGCCGCGCTGCAGCACCGGCCCGACATGCCGATCATCCGCTGCTCGGGCAACAATGCCCCGGCGGCGGTGGCCAGTCCGCGCATCCACGTGTTTCCCAAGCCGTACAGCGTCGACGACCTCTCGCGGTTCGTGGCAGCCCTGGTCGGCAAGGGCTGACCGCGCGGTGCCGCGGCGCGTATTCAATCGCGGGGTCTGGCGGCTGCGCGGCGGCACCGCCGCGGAGACCTCCATGCTGCTGGCGGTCGCCACGCTGCTGGTGCCGCTGCTGCTGTTCATCGGCGCAAGCTGGCTCGCCTACGGCGAAACCTTCCGGCAAGCCGAGGAGCGCGTCGGCCGGACGCTCGACCTGCTCTACATCAACGTCCGCAACGCCTTCGAGATCAATGCCCTTGTTGCGGCCAACGTCAGCGAACTGCTCAACGAACGGTCCAACGAGGTGATCCGCGTCAATGAGCGTCAGATCCACGACGGGCTGAAGCGTCTGATCGAGCCGCTGCCGCAGATCCAGAACATCTGGGTGCTCGACGAGCAGGGCAGGCCAGTGGCATCGGCCAACGTCTATCCGGTGCCGGACGGCGTCTCCTACGGAGACCGCGCCTACTTCGTCGCGCATCGCGAGGGAGCTGCCCAGCGATTCGTCAGCGAGTCGCTGCGGGGGCGGGTGAACAATGTCGCCTTCTTCCAGTACAGCGAACGGCGGCAGGCGGCCGATGGTCGGTTTGAGGGCGTGATCGCCGTCGCCGTCAGTCCCGACTACTTCATGGGGCAGTTCGCGCAGGCCTCCGAAAGCCGCAACTTCACCGCCTCGATCGTGCGCGCCGACGGCGAGATCCTGGTGCGCTACCCGGCAGGCGGCGGCCCCGTGCGTCTGCCGCCGGAATCAGGCTTCCTGCACGCCATCGCCGCCGCACCCGATGCTGGCATCTATCAGACCGCGCAATCCTCGTTCGATGGAGTCGGCCGCCTGTTCACCTATCGCAAGCTCGCCAAGCTGCCGATCTACGTGGTGCACGGCTATGCCACCGCGACCATTCGCGGCGAGTGGATGGATCGCATGGCCTCGCACCTGATCTTCGGCCTGCCGGCGACCCTGATGCTGTTCTCCCTCGCCGTCGTGGCTTCGCGCCGTGCCCACCGGCAAGCCGACGTGCTCAATCGCCTCAGCGAGGAAAAGGCCAGGCGCGAGGTGGCCGAGGAAAGCCTGCGCCAGGCGCAGAAGATGAATGCCGTCGGCCAGCTCACCGCCGGCATCGCCCACGATTTCAACAACCTCCTGACCGGCATCGGCGGCGCACTGGAGATGATGGGGCGCCGCGTCGACCGTCCGTCGCCCGAGTTCGCCCGTTTCCTCGACCTCGGCCAGACCGGTGTTTCGCGCGCCGCGACCCTGACCCAGCGGCTGCTCGCCTTCTCGCGACAGCAGCCGCTGCAGATCGAGGTCATCGATATCAACAAGCTCGTCGCCGGCATGTCCGAGCTGCTGCGCCGGACGCTCGGCGAGAAGATCCGCATCGAGACCGTGCTGTCCGGTGGACTCTGGCGTGCCAAGGCCGATGCGGTTCAGCTCGAGAGCGCGATCCTGAACCTGGCGATCAACGGGCGGGATGCCATGCCCGACGGCGGCGTGCTCACCATCGAGACCGCCAATGCCCATCTCGACGAGGCCTATGCCTCGGCCAATGTCGAGGTCGTCGCCGGCCAATACGTCCTGATCGCGGTGTCGGATGCCGGCGCCGGCATGGACGCCGAGACCATGGCGCGCGCCTTCGAGCCCTTCTTTACCACCAAGCAGCGTGGGCAGGGCACGGGCCTTGGCCTCAGCATGGCCTTTGGTTACGTCAAGCAGATCGGCGGCCATCTCAAGATCTACAGCGAGAAGGGCCACGGCACGGTCGTGAAGATCTACGTTCCGCGCTCCGGCGACGACCCGGGCGTCGAGCTCGAGGTCGACGCGCAGCCGCCGCATGCGGCCGGCGGGGGGCCGGTCGTGCTGGTCGTCGAGGACGACGAGGTGGTGCGCGATTTCGCCGTCTCGGCCTGCCGCGAGGTCGGCTGCACCGTCTATCAGGCTGCCGATGCGCGCGAGGCGCTGTCCATCCTGCAGGCGAAGGACGACATCGAGCTTCTGTTCACCGATGTCGGCCTGCCGGGGGACATGAACGGCCGCCAATTGGCGGCCGTCGCCACCGGCCAGCGGCCGCGCCTCAAGGTGCTGTACACCACGGGCTACACGGCCAACGCCATCGTCCATCACGGCGTGCTCGACGCCGGGGTCGATTTCATCGGCAAGCCGTTCTCGATTGCTGCGCTGGCGGCTAAGATCAAGGCCATGGGCTTCTGAGCGACGATGCCCGTTTGTCGTGAATTCGGGTATGCTGTGGGGCGATGAGCGACCCTGCGTCTCCGCAGCATCCGCAGCGCGACAAGGCCGATGCGGCCAAGCCCGACGCCGCGCCCCAGTCGGCCGTCGCGCCCGTCACGCCGTCGTCCGCCGAGCGCATCGCCGCGCCTTCGGCCGCGGCCCCAGTTC
>JAEZIF010000513.1 GCA_023416135.1 Pseudomonadota bacterium | reverse complement strand
ACCTCGTCGTAGTTCAACCCGAAGGGATTGATCAGGAAGTGCGCCTGCTCGCCCGGCACGCGCGCCGTGAGATGGCCGTAGATCAGCTCGGTCCAGCCGAAATGGTCGACCAGCCGATAGGCCGCCGCGAGCTGGCGGCGCAGGACGGCCTCGGCCTCGGCGGGCGGCAGGGTATCGAGATCGACGCCGATCAGCGGCATGTCCTGGGCGATATGCATATCCATGGGGGCGTTCCTCCGCAGGCGGACGGCCAAGCTTAGGCCCGGCTTGCCGCTCGGTCATCGCAAATTGTCGGCCCTTCTCACCAAACGGTCGGGGTTGCGCCCGCGCGGCCCTTCCACTATCAAGCCGGTTCCGGCCTCGCTCCCTTCGTCTAGAGGCCTAGGACGCGGCCCTCTCAAGGCTGAAACACGGGTTCGAATCCCGTAGGGAGCGCCAACCGAGCAGTGGCGCGGCAAGCGAGCGGGTGAGGTCGTTTGGTCACCTGTCGGCCAGACGTGGCCGAGCTGGCGCAAGCGGGACTAGATGTGGACCGCAAGCCCTATCAAGAGATTTTTCGCGTCTTCGCCAGCTTCCTAAAATCGCCGGCCATCGTCTGCAAGCCAGCGTGAATGCTCGCCGCAATTGAAAGTTGGGTGGTTGGATGATTGGGCCGACCGATCAACTGAAGAAACCGTGACCGCATGGCCTTCTCTTCGGCGTTGGCCCGGTACTCTCCATATCGCCCTTGGAAGAACTGCGTCAGGTGAACTGCTTCCTCCGTCGCGACCACCTCCCCTGTGACGCGCCGGGCACAGCATCCCAATACAAGCGTGTGAACTCGACGGAGAGACGGTCCGCGTCCTGCGACGGCCGCCCTCTCGTCCGGTGCTTCAAAAACGCGAAGAACGGGAACTATCCATGCCGAGGCCGAGGTGCATTTTGAGCGTCTCCGGACGGGCCGCGTCCTCGCGGATGCGGAGATCAAGAAGGCCGCGTGAACGGCCTTCGCCTTTGGGGTTGGGTCGGAGTATGGCTTGGGACGGCCTGCGTTGTGGCCGCCTACCTCTGGCAGGACGCCAGTATACCTCGGCCTCGGAGAAGGCCAGCTTGTTTCATGACACCGCCAAGAGGGTCTACCGGCTCTGACGCGTTATCGAGGATCGAGCATCAAAGCCGCGCTTCAGTGGGATTCGTCGGCGAAGGCCGCCTTGAGCTCAACCTTGCGAACTTTGCCACTGACCGTCTTCGGCAGTCGGTCGCGGACGAAGACGTGTCCGGGAATCTTGTAGGAAGCGATTTTCCCGGTGCAGAATTTGATGATCTCCGCACGATCGACAGCGGCACCCGGCTTGACCACGATGAACGCTGCGCCGACCTCTCCCTTGGACGCGTCGGGCACGCCCAGAACGGCGACCTCGGCCACGGCAGGATGGCGACCGAGAAAAGCCTCGACTTCCTGCGACGCGACGTTGAAGCCGGAGCACTTGTACATGTCGCTGTTCCGACCCAGCCAGGTCAGGCGCTTTCTGTCGTCGAAGACGCCGACATCGCCCGTATGCAACCAGCCGTCGCCGTCGATCGCTTTGGCCGTCTCTGCCGGCATGTTGAAATAGCCCAGCATCACCTGACGACCCTTGACCAGGATCGCACCCTCATGCCCTGCAGGCGCGTCGCTGCCATCCGGCAGGACGGTCCGCACCACGACGTCGGCCCACGGCACACCTTCCCCCAGCATGCTTTCGGGATCGAGATCGACGGCGTAGGCGACCGGCCCGCCCGTCTCGGTCATGCCGTAACCCGTGGCTGCGGCGTCAAAGCCGAACTTCAGCAGGAGTTCGCGATGGTGCGGCCGGCGCGGGAAGACATTCGCGAGCCTCAGGCTGGACACGCGCTCGGTCGAAAAGCGCGGCGCCTTCGCCAGCTCCTCCAGGACATGGGTGATGCAGCCGACGACCGTGCACCGATGACGCTCGATGAGATCGATCGCCTCTGCCGCATTGAAGCGCTCCTGCAGGACGATCGACCCGCCCACCAGGCAGGTCGGCAGCACGGCGTTGTGGCAGCCGGTGATCGCGAATAGCGGATAGATGAGGAAGGTGCAGTCGCGGTCCCGGAGATCGTGCGCGATGCGCAACGAATTGTTGAGGTTGGCGTGCGAGAGCATCACGCCCTTGGGGAGCGAGGTCGTGCCCGAAGTATAGAGGATATAGGCCAGCGCATCGGGATCGGTGGCAGGCGCGGGCTCCCGCCGCACCGCTTGCCCGCGCGTCAGGAAATCGTCCCAGCCGAGGAACGGCGCGTCGGCAAACGCCGTGGACCTGGCGACAACCACGTGTTGCAGTGCCGCCACCGAGTCCGGCTCCCGCAGGATTTCACGAACCACGTCGACGTAGGAGAAGTCCGGCGAGCCGGCCTGCGTGAGCAGAATCTTCGCGCCCGAGTCGCTCAGGGTATGGCGAAGATCCTCAACCCGAAGCCGCGTATTGAGCGGCGTTAGCACGGCACCGATACGGGTGACCGCGAACTGGATAGCGACCCATTCACAGATGTTCGACATCCACAAGGCGACGCGATCGCCCGGCTGCACATCCAGCGCCAGCAGCCCTTTGGCGATCCGATCGACCAGCGTATCCATCTCGCGATAGTCGATCGTTCTGCCTTCCGCGACGACGAACTGCCGGTCCGGCCACCTAGCCACGGCACGGGAAAAGATCTGGTCCAGCGTGGTCTCGAACAGGACCAGTTCCTGGAAGCCGCTTCTCTCGCCCAACACGCCAGTTTCCCTCCCCGGCCAAAGAGTTCGGGTCAGCGGGTGGAGATGGCGGGATTCTCGACGCCCAGCACGAAGCGGCCGATCGTGCCGCGCTGCCGATCGAGATTGTCGTGCAGCGACAATGTCCGGGCATCCCGCCAAAACCGGTCGGCACCATAGCGCCGGCTGGTGGCCCGGGCGCCGCAGATCTGGAACAACTTCGCTCCGGTCGCCACCGACATTTCCGTCGCAAACGTCTTGGCCTGATAGATGGCGTTCATCGCCTCGAAGGGCGAGCCTGTTCCCTCGTCCGCCTTCTGCACCAGTCCGGCCGCGCGATGGACCAGGGCTCGGGATGCCTCGACTCCGGTCGACATCTCGGCGATGTGGATCTGGATGTTCAGTTCCTTAGCGGCGTTGTCGTATCCGATGGTCGGCTGGAGCTGGTTCTTCACATAGTCGATGGTGAAGTTCAGCGCGCCTTGGGCGATACCCGTCAGCAACGAAGCGAAGCCGAGCTGATAGAGAGCGCCCAGAACCTTGACCTCGAAGAACGAACCTGGCTCGCCCAACATCATGTCGTCGGGGACGAAGCAGCCATGGAACTCGAGCATACCGCTCGACGTGGCGCGCTGCCCCATGTTGTTCCAGCTGTCGATGACCTTCAGGCCCGGAGCATCGATCGGCAGGACGGCGACCATCATCTTCTGCGGATCTTCCTCGCCGCTCGGCATGCAATAGAAGATCACGAAACTTGCGCCCATCGACCCGGTCGCGAAGGCCTTGCGGCCATTGACTGTCCAGCCGCCCTGAGTGCGTGTCGCGACCGTTTCGGAGAACAGGCGCTTGCCGTCCTTGGTGAAGCGTTCCGTGGGTTCGGCACCGACGTAGCAGAACGTGGCACCCTTGTTGTGCACGGCATCGGCGAAGCGCTGCATCTGGGCGTCGTTCGCCAGAACCCCCAAGGTGGCGGCCGATGCGTTCTGCACGAAGAAGACCTGGGCAGTGCTGCTGCAGGCCGAGGCTATCCGGTCGTTGATCTCGAAGAAGGGCCGAAAATCCCCGCCCGGCCCGATTCCCAAGCCTCCGAAGCGCTTGGGCAGGCAGATGCCCAGCAAGCCGGCCTCGCGCAGCAGCTTCATGTTGGTATGGGGAAAGGTCCCTTCGCTATCGACAGCCACGGCGCGCTCTTTGAGCACCGGCACGACCTCATCCAGTGCCCGGTCCAGATCTTTGAAGCTCTGTATGCCTGCCACGTCGTTCTTCCTTCGCCGGATGGTTCGAATTTCGATTGAAACAGCGGTTCGATGGAGAAAGTTTATCCAGAATGCATCAATTGCAGAAGTGAAATTTGATCAATACGATCAATATCGCATCAATTTCCGAACGGGAGGCAGTGGCCCAATGCTTGAAACTGAACAGGAAACCGCGTTCCGCGAAACGTGCCGACGCTTCGCCGACCGCGAGATCCGGCCACTGATCGACGAGGCCGAGCGCACCGGCAAGTATCCACGGGAGTTGCTCCGGAAGGCCGGGGCCGCCGGCCTTCTCGCCGTGACCGCGGCGGAACAACATGGCGGCGCGGGCGCCGGGCTGCTCTACCAATGCATCCTGCTCGAGGAGAGCGCGCGCGTCTGCGCCGGTCTGGCCACAGGCTTCATTGGCCTCGGCAGTCGACTGCTGCCGCGCGTCGGCACGCCGGCCCAGATCGAGCGCTACTACCTGCCGCTGTTGACCGGCGAGAAATCGTCGGCCTTCGCCATGAGCGAGCCCGATGCCGGCTCCGACGTGCTGGCGATGCGCGGGACAGCCTCGCCGGAGGGCAGCGGGTGGCGCATCCGCGCCAACAAGATGTACATCACCGGCGCGCCTTTCAGCGATTACATGATCGTCGTGGTCTATACCGACCGGCAGGCGCGCCGCGGCGGCATCAGCCTGTTCTTGGTCGATACCGACCTGCCGGGTATCCGGATCGACAAGCTGGACAAGTTGGGACATCGATCGATGGAGACCGGCGCGGTGTTCCTCGACTGCGTCGTGCCGCACGACGCGCTGATCGGCGAACCAGGTCGCGGCATGGACTACATCATGTCGGTGCTTGAGGACGGCCGCATCATGCACGCCGCCAGGAGTACCGGAGTGGCGCGCGCGGCGCTCGAGGATGCCGAGAGCTATGCCCGCCTGCGCTCCACCTTCGGCAAGAGCATCAACCAGTACCAGGCGATCCAGCACAAGCTCGCCCACATGCTGATCGAAGTGAGCAATGCTCGGCTTCAGGTGCGCCAGGCGGCGATGAAGTTCGATGCCGGACTCGATTGCCAGCTCGACGCCTCGATCGCCAAAGTCGTCGCCAGCGAGGCGGCGGTCAGCGTGAGCGACCAGGCAATGCGCATCGTTGCCGGGGCCGGCTATCTCAACGAACTGCCGATCCAGCGCTACTTCCGCGACGCCCGGCTCTATCCCATCACCGAGGGCACGACGGAGATCCAGTTGCGCACCATCGCGCGCATCGCCGGTTTCTCCTGACGCAGCGGGTAGCCGATCAGGGTTCGATACGGCGCTTGAAGCCGGAGGGGTCGCAACCGCTGGCGCGCTGCAACGTCCTCAGGATCGCCCGGCGTGTTTCCTCCGGTGCGATCACATCATCGATCAGACCGAGACCCGCGGCGGCATAGGCGCTCGCCGCGGCCTCGAAGCCGGCCAGTATCTCCTGCTTCTTCGCCGCTGGATCGGCTGCCGCCATGATTTCCTTCTCATGGGCCAGCATTACGCCCGCTTCGGGGCCCATGACATCGAAGAACGCGGTGGGCCATGAAACGATGGCGTTCGGACGGCAGGCGCGGCCGCACATCGCGATATACGCCATGCCGACGGCCTTGCGGACGACAATGGTGATCTTGGGCACCGAGGCCGAGATCAACGACATCATCAGACGGCCGCACAGGCTCACCATGCGGTGCCGCTCGATGTCCGGCCCGACCAGGAAGCCGGGCGTGTCGCAAAAGAACACCAGCGGAATATGGAACGCGTCGCAGACGTCGATGAACTTACGCGCCTTGATGGCGGCCTTCTCGTCCAACGTGCCGGCGCGCGCCGCGGGGTTGTTGGCCACCACCCCGACAGGCCGACCATCAATGCGCGCCAGCGCGGTGATAAGATTGCGGCCGTAGTCGGCCTGCAACTCGAACAGGCTGTCTTCATCCACGACGAGCGCCAGCAGCTTGTGCATGCTGTAGGCGCGCCGCTGGGCCTCCGGCACCAACCGGCGAAGCGCCAGCGCACCTTCCGCCGTCTCGCAGGGCGCGGCGCGGGAAGCACCCATGGGCGGCCGCTCGAAGCAGTTGGATGGAAGGTAGGAAAGATAGCGGCGCACCGCGCGCAAGGTGTCGGCCTCATCGCCCCCCAGATAATGGATCTGGCCGGTCGCCCGCATCGCCATCTCGGGACCGCCGATCTCGTCGGCGCTGTGCTCGACCCCGATGCCCACCTTGACGATCGGCGGACCGGACATGCCCATGAATCCCGTGCCCTTCACCATCGCCGTGAAGTCGCCCATTGCCCCGACGAAAGACGGCCCCCCAAACGACGCGCCCATGTGCACGGAAACCTGCGGCACCACACCGCTCAGATGGAAATGCTGCTCGAAACCGGCGCCAAGGCCGGCGGAATAGGCGCCCTGCGTTTCCTGGACACGCGCGGCTCCCGCCTCGTTCAGCATTACCAGCGGCAAACGTTCCTGAAGGGCGAGCGCCCTCAGGCGTGTCAGCTTCTCCTCGGCGACGCGACCTCTTGTGCCCGCCAGCACCGACGGATCGTCTGCGATCACGAAGACAGGCCGACCGTCGATGAGGCCGGAACCGGTGACGACTCCGTCGGCCGGTGTACGATTTTCGAGGCCAGGATACTGGCTGTGGGCGAGGAGGCCGATTTCATCGAACGACCCGGGATCGAACAGAATGTCGAGGCGATCGCGGACCGGCAATTTGCCCGCCGCGCGAACCTTATTCAGCCGTTCGGCGCCGCCCATTTTCAGCGCCTGCTCGCGTCGGGCACTCAAGCGGTCCGTAACCGCGTCTTCCATCTGCCACTCCCTTCGAGCGCGGGGCTCCGGCATTTCCGTGCCCGCCGCAACAATCTCGGTGCATGCTCTAGCGGCGCAGCGACAACGGAATGCGCGCCATGCTCTGCCAGCGATCGGGTGCACGTACCGCCGACTTGAGGGCGAGAATGGAGTTCTTCTCCACGCCCTGCAGATCGGTCGCCAACGCATCGGCGAACTGCACACGATCGGCTTCCTCGACCAGATCGGTGGCCAACCCGTTCGCCATCGCCTCCTGTGCGTCGACCTTGCGGTTGCGCAGCACCAGGTCGAATGCCCGGTGGTCGCCGACGATCCTGGCCAGCCGCCCGGTGCCCAACGTGACGCCGGACAGGCGGAAGCCGGGGAAGCGCAGATAGGCCGAGGAGCTGCAGGCGCGATAGTCACAACTCGCCGCGAGATCGGCTCCGGCGCCGATCGCCGCCCCCTGCACGAAAGCCACCGTGACGTAGGGGGCGTTCCAGATCAGCTGGAGGAGGGACTCGATCGCGAGAATGCGGTTGTTGCGCTCCTTCTTGTTGGCAAAGCCGCCCTGCCCCGTGTCGAATCCCGAACAGAAGTGACGGCCGGCACCGCTCAGGACCAGGAGATTCGTATCGTCCTCATAGGCCTCCAGCACGATATCCGTCAGGGCAGCAACGCTCCGCGTATCGAGGGAATTCGACCGTTCCGGACGATTCATCACCACGTCGAGACGGGTTTCATCGGGGCGCGTGACGACGAGTCCGTTCTCACCAGCCATTATCGTTCTCTCCGAAAGCTATTTGCCGGCGTACTGGTCGCCCAGCCACTCCGAGTCGACCACGCCATTGTGCTCGCCGGCGTTGGGCGGGCGACGGAACACTTCGAATTCGTAGCCGGTCATGCGAATGGGATTGCCGATTGTGGGTGTCGTCTTGCCGTTCGGCAGCGCCATGTCATGGATGAGGCCGGTCGCGCGGACGTGCTCGCTGTCCAGCGACTCGGCGTAGTCGCAGATCGGCGCACAAGGAACGCCTGCCGCCTCGAGAACGGCAAGCCATTCGTCGGCGGTGTGCTTCCTGAATGTAGGCGCCAGGATCTCCGCCAGCTGTTTCCGGTTGCGCGCCCGGTCGGCCTGAACGGCAAAGCGCGGATCTTCCGCCAGCTCGTCGATCGACATGGCCTTGCACATCCGCCGCCAGAGCTGCTCGTTGCCGGCCGCGACCACGATCCATTTGTCGTCTCTGGCCAGGAAACCTTCGTAAGGCGCGTTGCGCGGATGGCCTGATCCCAACCTCTTGGGCGATATGCCGGTGCCCCAGAACTCACTGGTCTGCAGGGCGGAGATCGCCAGCATGCAGGACAGCATCGAACAGTCGACGTAGCTGCCTTTGCCGGTCTGCTCGGCCTGCCGCAAGGCGACCACCGAACTCAGCGCGGCAAACACAGCCGTGCAGAAGTCGGCAACCGGGACGCCGCATTTGGCCGGAGCGCCCTCCTCGTCGCCCGTGACGCTCATGATGCCGGATATCGCCTGGATGGCGACGTCGAAGGCGCCCTTGCCGCTATAGGGGCCGGACTGGCCGTAGCCGGAGACGGAGCAATAGACCAGACGCGGATTGATCGCCGCGAGCTGCTCGTACCCCAGCCCAAGGCGCGCCATGACGCCGGGCCTGAAGTTCTCGATGATGATGTCGGCCTTCTCGCACAAGGCCAGCAGACGCTTCCTGTCGGCGGGATCCTTGAAATCGGCGGTAATGCTGCGCTTGTTGCGGCTGACCGATGCGAAGTTCAGGCTGTAAGAAGGTTGGTCCTCGTCTCCCGGAGAGAAAGGCGGCCAGGCACGCAGGCCTTCACCGCCCGGCGGCTCGACCTTGACCACATCGGCTCCCCAGTCCGCCAGCAACAAACCGGCGAAGGGGCCGGCCGCAAAATGCCCGAACTCGAGAACCCGAACGCCGTCCAGAGGCTTGCTCACACCGGCTTTCGCCACCGTGGTCCCGCTGTGATTCGCACGCATCGCTTCCTCCGTCAGCTTCTCGCGGCGTGCGTACTGCGCGCCGGCGTTTGCCGGGCCGGAGCGAACACAGCCGACATCATCGCGTTCAGGTTCTCGACCTCTTCCAGGGCCGACAGGTCGTCGAACAGGCGAGAGGCGTCGATCATCGTTCCTCTCGACCTGCCGTAGGACATGCAGTCCTGGAACTTGTTCGCCACCTCGCGGTCACTCAACGGCGCCTGCGCCGAACCGGGAACGGCATCGACCGTTCGCTCGAAAACCTTGCCGCCGGCCTCCACGACGACGGTGGCGGGCGTCAGGAAGCCCGTATTCACCGGATCGAGTTCGACCTCGACGCGGTCGGCCAGGGCACGCACCCGCGGCTCGAGGACGCGATCGCGCGTGAGGTCGGAGAGGACGAGTTCCCGGCGCAGGAGCGCGCAGGCCACCGAGTACTTCACACTGAACTGAGCCGCGACCTGGAGGTCGCCTGAGGGATCGAATGCGCCACCGACCACCTGCTGCATGTACGGCGTGATGCGTACCCGAATGCGCTCCGGATTCTCCAGATAGATCGCGTGATCGCGGGCAAGGTCGATCGCCGCCTGAATGGCGGCATGATTGCAGGCGCAACTCGGGAACTTCTTTATCCCGGTGTTGAGCGTCTCGTAGTTTTGCCCGAGATCGGCCAGCAGGATATCGGCATCGCCCGCCTCGAACGCCGCGTAGTAGCCCGCTTTGCCTTCGATCGCCTCCACCGGGCCGGTGACATCGCGCCGTGCGAGCTCGGCCGCCAGCACTCCACTGCGCGCGGCAAAGGCCGACTGCATCCGTTTCGCCAGCGTCTTCTCCAGTACGGCCTGAATCGTGCCCGACGCCTGGCAAAGCGCGAGGCCCAACGCCTCGCGGCTTTGCGTCTGGTTCAGCCCGAGCATGATGGCTGCAGAAGCGGCGGCGCCGAAGGTTCCGTTTGTGGAGGTGACGAACCACGCGGAGTTGCGGCCCGTCGACATCGCGAGGCGGCACATCAGGTCGCCACCGACAGCCACCGCCTTTATCAGGTCTCGTCCGCTGCGGCCCTCCCGCTCGCCCAGGGCGAGGGCTGCCGGCACAGTGACGATCTCGGGATGGATGACGCCGTCGAAATGCAGGCTGTCGTAGTCGAGAGCGGCAGCACACGTGCCGTTGACGAGAGCCGCCCCCATGACCGAGGTGCGCTCGCCTGTCGACCATAAGGTGGCGTGAGGTGCAGTGCCGTCGGCCAGCACGGTGTCGGCGACTTCCGCGCAACCGGGTTCACCTCCCCCGGCATATCCTGTCCCGAGGGTATCCATGATCAGCCGCTTGGTGGCTGCCACGACGGCCGGCGGGAGATCTTCGTAGCGTACCGACGCAATATGCGCGGCCAGTCGATCGGTGATCGCCATATCCCCTCCTCTTCAGCAGGCCGGCTCGAACGCCGCGTTCAGTACGGCGCGTCGCCGTCGATCTGCACACGCCGCATGCGGCGAAGCTCGGTGTAGTCGTCGAGGGCGTAGTGTTGCGTGCAGCGATTGTCCCAGATCGCCATCGAACCGCGCTCCCAGCGAAACCTGACCTGGAACTCCGGCTTCGCGATATGCTCGAACAACGCCTGCAGGATGCTCCTGCTCTCGACCTCGGGAACACCTGCGATGGCCTGCGTGTACCCCGAATTGACAAAGAGAAGCTTGCGCCCCGTCTCGGGATGGGTACGCACCACCGGATGCTGCACGGCCTTCTCGACCACGATGCCCTCGCTGCGCAGCGACTGGTCGGCGGCATAGAGCTTGCGAACGATCGAATTGTCATGCAGTGCCGAAAGCCCTGCGAGATAGGCTTTCATCGAGGCCGACAGGGCATCGTAGGCGGCATACATGCTCGCCCACATGGTGTCGCCGCCGACCCGCGGGACGATCTCGGCATAGAGCAGGGAACCGAGCGGCGGACACGTGTAGTCGGTGTTGTCGGCATGCCAGAGGGCACCGATGGCCCTCTTGCTGCCGTCGTTCTCCAGCAACGACACGTCCTCGTAGCCGTCGTAGGTCTTCAGCTTCTTCGACAGGGCGGGTTTGCCGAATCGCAGCGCCAGGTCGCGGTGCTGCACCGTGGTGAGGTTCTGTTCGCGGAAGAAGATCACCTGATAGTCGAGGAACGCCTGATGGATGGCGTTGAACAGCGCATCATCGACGCCGCGCGACATGTCGACATCCAGGATCTCCGCCCCGATGCAGGGTGTCAGCGGCCTGACGTGGATCGCGGTGGCCGTGTCGTGTGCAACGAGGCTGCTTGCGGCAAGGATTCCCATTGGTTTCTTCTCTTTGCCATTGGTGGAGAGCGGCAGGCTTCCGGCGAACTCGCCGCCTAGAGCGTGATGACTTCCATCATCGCGGTCTAGGACGTCGCGCCGTCGGTGACGGCCAGCGAGCGTTCTCCGTCGGCACGAGCGCGCCCCGCCCGCCTGTTTCGCAGGCGAGCCAAGACGTCGGGCAGTTCGCCAAGTATCCCGCGACGGAACGTCAGCACGCACACGACGAAGATCGCTCCGGTGATGAACGTAACCCACTGGCCGAGGAACGCGAGATAATCCTCCAGCAGCAGGACGATCACCGCACCGAGCACCGGGCCCAGGAAGGTCCCAACTCCACCGAGCAACGCCATCAGAATCGCCTGGCCGCCAAGATGCCAGTGGACGTCCGAGAGCGAGGCGAATTCGATGACGACCACCTTCAGGGCACCCGCCAGCGAGGCCAGGAACGCCGACAGCGCGAAGGCCGTCAGCTTGAAGCCGGCCGCCTTGTAGCCAAGGGACGCGGCCCGCGTTTCGTTCTGCTTGATGGCACGCAGTGCCAGGCCGAACGGCGACCGGATCGCCCGAACGAACACGAAGAAGCCCAGCATAAAGACGGCCAGGGTGACGTAGTACATCGTCATTTCGTTCTTCAGGTCGAACAGGCCGAGAAAGACGCCGCGCGGCACCTGAGTCAGGCCGTTCTCGCCGCCGGTGAACGGCAGGCGATTGGCAAGAAAGTAGACCATCTCGGCGAGAGCGAAGGTGATCATCGCGAAGTATATGCCGCTGCGGCGGATCGCCATGGCGCCGCACGCCAGGCCAAGGACCGTACCGCACGCCACGCCGAACAGGATTCCGAGCTCCGGTGTGAAGTGCCAGATCTTGATCGCATGACCGGTAAGATAGGCCGCAGCGCCGAAATAGGCGCAATGACCGAACGACAGCAGGCCACCAAAGCCGAACAGCATGCTGAACGCGATCGCGAACAGCGCCAGATAGTATACCTTCATCAGGAAGAGCGGATAGAGAAAGAACGGCGCGGCGAGCGCTGCCACCAGCAGCGCCACGACCACGGACAGTTCATACCCGTTGCGGATAGGAAGTACGGCTTTCATCTAGATTGCCTTCCGGCCGGCAATGCCGGACTTCGTGGTCATCAGGACGATCATCATGATGATGAAGATGCTGAGGTACGATCCCTCGGGAAACACAGCCTTGCAGAGCCCCTCCACCATGCCGAGCAGATACCCGCCGACCACGGATCCAACGATCGACCCGAGACCGCCGATCACGACGACCGCAAAGATCACCACGATGATCGACTGCCCCATCAACGGCGACACCGGCGAGATCGGCGCCGCGAGAACGCCGCCCAACGCCGCCAGGGCGCAACCGAAGGCGAATGTCAGAGTAATGAGCCGAGGTACATTGACGCCGAAGGCCGCAACCAGCTCGGGCTTGTCGATGGCGGCCCGGAGATAGGAGCCCAGCCGCGTCCGCTCGATCACAAGCCACGTCACAATGCAGACCACGGCCGAAACCGCAAGCACCCAGGCCCGATAGACCGGCAGCACCATGTAGCCCAGATCGAACACGCCGCGCAGTTCCGCCGGCACGGCGTAGGGTGTACCGACGCCGGCGAAAGCCACACGGAAGATGGCCTCGATCATCAGCACCAGGCCGAACGCCAGGAGGAAGCCGAAGATATGGTGCGACCCGTAGAGGCGGCTGAACATCGTGCGCTCGAGCACGGCTCCCAGCGCCCCGACCACGATCGGCGACACCACCAGTGCCCACCAGTATCCGAGGCCAAGAAAGTGCAGCAGCATCCAGGCGATGAAGGCGCCCATCATGTACATCGCGCCATGCGCGAAATTCACCACGTCGAGAATCCCGAAGATGATGCAGAGGCCGAGGCTGAGGAGGGCGTAGAACGAGCCGTTCACCAGCCCCAGCGTCATCTGCGTCATCACGAAATCAAATGTCAGATCGCTCATCGCGAGTCGCACCTTTTCCTTGGGAAGGTGCCGGCGGCGGCACGGTAATTGGCGCGCCGCCGGACGTCCTTTCGCCGCCTGTCGTCAGGGCTTCTTGATGAGCTTGCAGGTCGCGTCGACCGGCTGATACACGCTGTCGCCCGGCTGCGTTGCGCCCAACTTCTCGTAATCCCACTTGCCGCGTGATTCCTTGGGCGACTTTACCTGGGTGAGATACATGTCGTGGATCAGCTGACCGTCCTCGCGGACATAGGCGTTCTCGGCGAACATGTCATTGATCTTCATCTCCTTCAGCGCCTTGACCACCGCCTTGCCGTCCGTGGTGCCCGCCTTCTCCACGCCGCGCAGGTAGTTGAGCGTCGAGGAGTAGGTCTGTGCGATGAAGTAGTTTGGCTTCTTGCCCGCACGCTTCTCAAAGCGTGCCGCGAAGTCGCGAGTGGCATCGTTGCGATCCCAGAAGAACGACACCGGCACATTCAGCCCCTGGGCCACATCGAGGCCCAACGTGTCGATATCCTGCAGAGTGAACACCGCCGGGATGACGGCCTGCTTCTTCATGATGCCGAACTCCGCAGCCTGCTTGATGGTGGCCATGGTGTCGAGCCCGAAGCTGACGACGAAGATGACGTCCGCCTTCGAGTTCTGCGCCCGGAGAAGATGTGTGGCGTAGTCGGTGGCGCCGATCGGATGGGCGGCAGACCCGACCACCGAACCGCCTCCCGCTTCGATAAGGCGGGTGGCGTCCTTAAGCATGTCGTGACCGTAGGCATAGTCGACCAGGATGAAGAAGAAGCGCTTCTTCCCCTGTGCCAGCATCGATTTTACGCCGAGCGCGGCAAAGGCGTAGGTATTCCAGCCCCAGAGCACGTGATTGGGCGTGCAATCCTGCTGCACCAGGCGCGTGGAACCTGCGTCGGAGATCATCGCGACCTTGTTGAACCGCTCGGCCATGTGGCCGATCTGGACGGCCGCGGGCGTCAGATTGATCCCGACGATGGCGTCGACACCTTCGTTCTCGTACCACCGCCTCGACAGCGACACCGAGAGTTCGGCCTTGGTCTGGTTGTCACCGACCACGATCTCGACTGGCTTGCCCAGGACTGTCTTGCCGAAATCTTCGACGGCCATATTGACGGCATGGACGGCAGCCGCCCCGGTCAGCGTCGACTGCATTCCCGACATGTCGGTGTTGACGGCAATCTTCACACTCTGCTGCGCGCTGGCCAAGCTGCCGGCAAGCGTGACGCCGGCGATCGTCGCCACCGTCGATTTCCAGAAAGACCTCATAGTCCTCGCTCCTCCCCTGACGATAGTTGAAGTTCTTCGCAGTCCGGCGACATCACAGCGCCAGGTATTTCTCCAGCCTCTGCGATTCGCTGCCAGCGGCGGCATTCGAGAGCTCGTCTACGATGCGTCCGCCTTCCATGACGTAGTGCCGGTCGGCCAGCGCGCGCGCGAAGCGCAAGTTCTGCTCGACAAGCAGGATCGTGTAGCCCTTGCGTTTCAGTTGGCGCACCAGGGCGGCAATCTGCGCGACGATGGCCGGCGCCAGTCCTTCGGAAGGCTCGTCTAGCAGCAGAAGCGTGGCGCCCGTGCGAAGGATCCGGGCGATCGCCAGCATCTGCTGCTCGCCGCCGGACAGACTTCCCCCCGAACTGGAGAGCCTTGCGCGGAGATTGGGGAACAGCAGGAATATCTCTTCGACGGACAGTCCGCCGGCCCTGATCTGGGGCGGCAGGAGGAGATTCTCCGACACGGTGAGGCCGGCGAAGATTCCACGGTCCTCCGGGCAGTACGCCATGCCACAGCGGGCAATCTCATACGGACGGGCGGCAATCAGCTGGCGACCTGAAAGAGTGATCGAACCGCACCGCCGGACCTGGATGCCCATCAATGCCTTGAGGGTGGTGGACTTGCCGGCGCCATTGCGTCCCAGCAGGGAGATGACCTCACCGTCGCAAATATTGAGGTTCACACCCTCCAAAGCGACCGCGTCGCCGTAGTAGGCACGCAGATCGCGAATCTCCAGCAGGTCAGACATCGGTCGCCGCCGATGCTTCGAACAGGTCTCCGCCGATATAGGCCTCTATGACCCGCGGATCCGACGCGACCGTCGAGTAGTCGCCCTCCATCAGGACCTGGCCGCCCTGGAGAACCGTGATCTTGTCGCACAGGCGCTCCACGACGCCGAGGTTGTGTTCAACCATAATCACGGTGCGGTTCTCCGCCGCCCGCCGGATCAGGTCGACGATCAGGTCGATTCCGCTGTGGCTCAGGCCTGCCATCGGCTCGTCGAGGAGCAGCAGCGTCGGCTCCAGAGCCAGCGTCGTTGCGATCTCGAGAGCCCGCCTTTCGCCGTAGGGCAGTTGGCCGGCCGGCCGGTCCGCGACGGCCTGCAGACCGACATCGGCGAGCAGGGCATGGCACCGGTCGCGGAACCGATCGAGGACGACATCGCTACTCCAGAACTTCATGGCGAGCCCGCGGGGCCGCTGCAACGCGATGCAAAGGTTCTCGATCGGCGTGAGTTCGAGGAACACGGAGGAAATCTGGAAGGACCGCACGATGCCGAGCCGGGCAACTTCGTGCGGCGGCAGCGCTGTTATGTTATTCCCCTGGAAGTGGATGGTGCCCGTGGTGGGTTCCAGCAGCTTGGTCAGAAGATTGAACAGAGTGGTCTTCCCCGCTCCGTTTGGTCCGATCAAACCATGGATGCTTCCCGTCGCGACGGACAGCGAGACGTCGTTCACCGCCCGAAATCCGCCAAACGACTTCGTCAGACCTTGCGCTTCAAGGATAGGCGGGTGCATTTGATAAACCAGGAATTGGATTAATGCGTCGATCAAAACTGTATTTGAGATTATATCAATTTCAATGCCAATTATATCAAATCGCGCAATAATGTCTCGATACTGCGCCAATCAAGCATCGACAGACCGTCGCCTGCCGAAACAGGAGCGGGATTTTCTCTCGCCCGGCTCGGTTGACGTTGGGCAGTCAGTCTGCCGCCGTTAGCTTGTGCGAAGGTGCAGGCGGCGGATTGGCACCGAACAGCTTCTGCCGCATCACGCCCGGCTCATAAGCCGACCGGAAGGACTTGCGCTTCTGCAGTTCGGGCACGACCAGATCCACGAACTCGTCGACGCTGCCGGGAAGATTGTCGGTCGTCAGCATCATGAATCCGTCGCCTGCCTGGTCGAAGATTTCCTCCATCTGATCGGCGATCTGCCGTGGGCTGCCGAAGATGCGCATGCCGGCAAGACCGCAACCGTAGCGGCGTCCCGCCTCCGCTAGTGTCACCTCCGGACCGAAATCCCCGATGATGGCGTCGAGAATGCCCCGCACGCCCGAGATCGAGATTTTCTCCAGCGGCTTGTCCATCGGCAGTTTCGACAGGTCGAAGCCGAGGTGGCCGGCCATAAGCGACAGGCCGGCCTCCGGCACCACGCGCGCCAGCATCGCCTGTTCGCGCTCGCGCGCCGATCTCTCGTCCTCGCCGATGAACGCCGTCAGCCCCCAGAGCACCTTCATGCTCTCCGGCCGGCGCCCGGCCCGCGCCAGCGCCTGATTCAGCTTAAGCCGATGCTGCTTCATCCCCTCGACCGAGGCGCGCACGGCGAAGTGCACCTCCGCCCGCCTGGCCGCGAATTCGATGCCGTCCGGGGACGCACCGGCCTGGATAATCGTTGGCCTGCCCTGCGGCGTTCTCGGTACGCTCAGCGGACCGAGACAGCGGAAATACTTGCCGGCATGATTGATCCTGTGAACCTTCGCGGGGTCGGCGAACATGCCGCTCTCGCGATCCATGACTAGGGCATCCGGCTCCCAGCTGTTCCAGAGCTTGTCGCAGACCTCCATATACTCGTCGGCCCGCTCGTAACGCTCCTTGTGATCGAGGACGTCCGCGCGCCCGAAGTTCGCGGCCTCGGTCCGGCTGAAACCCGCGACCACGTTCCAAGCGATCCGTCCGTCGGTCAGATCGTCCAAAGTCGCGAACTGCCGCGCGAGATAATACGGCTCGATGTAGCTCGTGTTCGCCGTGAGGCCGAAGCAGAGGTTCGTCGTCACGCGGCTCATCAGCGGGATCAGCAGCGCCGAATCGCTTCGGGGAAATTGAAGCGCGTACTTCACCGCTATTTCCGGCGTACCTTTATATACGTCGTGCAAATTGAACGTGTCCGCCAGGAACAGCATGTCGAAGCAACCACGCTCAAGCGTGCGCGCCAGATGCTCCCAATAAGGGGCCTTGTTGTAGCTGAAGCCGTTGAAGGACCGAGGATGACGCCACACTCCGATCGAATGGGGCGCCGGGCTGTGCGTGATGATCGTGGCGAGGTGCATCTGGTGAGGCACAGGGGGCTCCAATTACGACAACGTCGGAGACCACCATATTATATCAATTAATGCAATTGAATCATTCTTCAACCATCACCAGGTGACGACTCCGCTTCAGACGCCGGTGCTGCCTCTTGTGGCGTCGATCTGGAGAAGGTGCCGGATGGCCGTCAGGTAGCGGGCGAAGTCCTCTTCGGTCGCAGGCGACGTCAGCGCGAGGCGAACGCCGTTCTTGTCGGGGGAGGAACCGGGAATGACGAAATTCTGCGAACCGCCGAGCGCGAGCCCCTGGACGCGCGTCGCCGTGGTGAACGCCTCGGACGTCCATAGGCTGGGCAATTCGAGCCAGGCGAGCCAGCTTTGCGGGTGCGTTCTCAATGTGAAAGGCGCCAGGGCGCTGCGGGCCATGGCGATGCGCTGGGCGACCAGTGACTTTGATTGCTCGGCGATCCGATCCACGGCGCCCGACTCGAGCATCGCCCTGACGATCTCCACGTTGAGCATGGAAGCGTAGACATGGTGGGTCTTAATGGCGACGTTGAGTTGCGATGCCCACCCGCGCGGCACCGAGACGAAGCCGACGTTGATGCTGGGACTGACGGACTTGGAACAGCTCGAGATCAGGAAGGTCCGCTCAGGCGCGAGTGCCGCGGCCGGTACGTGGTTCCGTTCGAAGGCCAGCGGCGCGGCATTGTCCTCGATGATGATCAAATCGAGCCTGCGCGCGAGCTCGACGATCTCCCGCAGGCGCGCCTCGTCGACGGAGAAGCATGTCGGGTTGTGAACGATCGACTGCAGATAGAGAATCCGCCCGCCCGCCCGCTCGCAGGCCCATTCGATCGACTTGGGAATCGGCCCGGATTCATCGACTTCGATCGGGATCAGCGGATGGTCGTGGGCGAGCGCGATATTGCGCAACCCGGCGTAGGTCAGGACGGGCGTCATGACGGGCAGTCGCCGCAGGTTGTCCGAGAAGAGAATGAGATAGAGCGCGGCGTGGGCGCCGCTGGCGATCACGACATTCTCGACGTCGATCCGGAGCCCCATCCGGGCGAACCAGTCCACACCGACCTGCCGATAGCGCTCGGGAAGCTGTGCGCTGTGCGGGTAGTACCTTCCGGCGTTGAACTCCAGACCCTCGCCAGCCCGGCTGATCGTGCGGCGCAGCTCCACCGACAGATTGGGCGCGCCCACGTTGGGCACCGCAAGATCGCCGAGCAATGCGGCGTCGACTGTGCCGGACTTCGCGGCAGCAATACTTGTCCGCTCTTCGACGTAGATCGCGTCCTGCGGCAACCGGGGAGCGGCAGCGCCCTTGCGCACGAAGGTTCCGCGCCCAGTCTCACCGGAGATCAGCCCTCGCTGGGCGGCAATGGCATAGGCACGGGCCGTGGTGCCCGCGGTCAGCCCGAGCATCTTGGCCAGCTCACGCTGCGTCGGGATCTGCTGCCTCTCGCGCAACTGGCCGGACTCGATCATCTCGGAGAGAGCCGACACGATTGCGATGTAACGCGGACCGAACTGACGGCTGATCGCTGCGACCCAATGATGCTTCTCAACCATCCGTGCCTCGTGGATACGTCCGGCGCCGGGCTCCTCGATCGACCGTGTCCGAATGCATCAATTCGAAGGACCGGCCGCCAGTCGACAGCGGCCTCCCGTACTTAGCCGCGATGCGGCCAGGGGATCCATGAAAACCCCAATTTACGTCAGGATTCAACATTGCTCTAGCGTTATGGGATAAGGACCGCCTAGAATTGCATCAATTGATATATTCGGCTCTGAAATCTGGAGATGCCTCGATGAGCGCTCGGCTCGGCCTATTCTACCCCAACGCGAGAGCCATCCACACAATTTCCCGCGAAGTTGCCGCCAGAAATCCCGACGTCCTCAGCATGAAGGACCATGTGGAGGTCGCCCAGGCAGCCGAACGCATCGGCCTCGACTATCTTTTCATGGCGGACGCGTGGGGCTTCTACGGCCCGAGGACAACCGAGATCGGCCTGCAGAATCCAATGCTGGTCCCACCGATCCTTGCCGCCTCGCTCATTCCCGTGACCGACAAGATCAGGTTCATCACGACGGTCCACACCTCCTGGTTCGAGCCGCTTCAATATATCCGCATGGGCGCCGCGCTCGACCAGTTGAGTGGCGGTCGCTGGGGCATGAACATCGTTTCAGGGGCAGGCTTCGCCGATCACATCACGACGGGGAGCGCTCCCCTCTCGCACAAGGCCCGCTACCGACGCGCATCGGAGTTCGTGGACGTCATAACGCAGTTCTGGTCGACCGGCGCGATCGACCATGACGGCGAGCACTTCCGCATCAAGGGAGAGATCGTCGGGCCACCGACCGTCCAGCAGCCCCGCCCCCTGATCGTGAGCGCCGGCGCGTCCGACGACGGCTGCGAATTCGCCGGCCGCTATGCCGATTGCATCTTCATGCCGGGACGGACGCCACGGAACGAACTTCACACCCGGGTCCAGACGATCAGAAACGTCGCTGCCGCAGCCGGGCGCCCACCGGGTGCGATCAAGGTGCAGATGCATGCAAGTGTCGTCGTTCGGGAAACCAACGCAGAGGCCAAGGAGGTCTCGGACTGGATTGCGCAGTCGGTCGATCTGGAAGGTGTGGCCGAATACCTAAACGGCGTACGCTCCAACATTTCGACCTACGATGACATCTATGTTTCGTTGGGGGAACTCCAGATGCGCCAAATCGGCTCGGTATCGGGAGCAAGAAAGATCCATGGCGGCCCGATGGAAGTCGCCGACGGCATCGCGACACTGATCTCGGATTTCGGCTGCAACGGCATCGCGATCACCTTACCGTTATGGAGCGGCGATGAGATCGAACGCTTCGGAAGGCTAGTGCTGCCGATCCTCGAAGAACGAGGTCTTTGGACGCAGCCTTCGAAGCGCAATTTCGGCTGGTAACAGCGTCGAGAGCTAAGGCGTGATCCAGAACGTATCTGGCCGCTCAATCCGGGCGGCAAACACCACCACGCGTTCGATGACCTTTCGAACATCCTCTACTGTGGCCACCTTTGCCCCGGCAGACACCAATCCCTGGAGGACCGACTCTTATGTCCCCGGTCAAGAGTGAAAAGAAGGTTATCGGCGCCCAGTAAGGGGCCCGGCTGACTGAGCTGTAAGCTGCGCAAGGTTGGGGACGGAGCGTCGAGACGACGGTTGATCAGGCTCTTATCCGCGGGTTGGTTACCGCCTTCCGTGCTTTCGTCTCGGGGCTTTCCTCTGTCTAGACGACGGGCGTCGGGCAGTGCCCGGCCACATAACTAGCGACGGGAGTTCCCCTCCGTTGCTCCATCCCCAACGCTGCGCAGCTGGGATCAGGTGTGCCGCGGTCAAGTGACCGCGGCTGGCGTGATCTGGCGGCCGATCGCCCACAGGAACGCCGCCATCTCGCAGGCGATGGCAGCGATGATGACGGGCCGCTTCTTGCCGGCTGCATTGAGCCGACGATAACGGCCGCACAACCTGACCTGGGCCTTCCAGGCGATGTCGCGGATCGTCTTTGGCAGGGTCAGGCCGACCGGAATTGGAATGCGCCAGTGCCAGAAGGCCCCGCCGCGGCCCGCATTTGACTGCCAGTCGCCCGGCCGGAGAAACGGCCCGTCGCCCGTCCGCGATGTCCCCCTTCCCGGCACCCAATGAGTTGACTGTGTAGCCAACGGCTAAGACATCCAAACTTCGCCAGCTGCCAGCCGCCTGCTTCAACTGAGATAAATGATCCAAACGGCGGCTATCAGCAGGCATAGAATGCATGTTGGTATGCCGGCTCGCGCGAATTCGGCGGAACCGAGCACGATCCCGCGCTTGCGGCATTCCTCCGCAATGATGATCCCGACAAAGCTGCCGAAGACAAAGATACTCGACGAGAAGCTGGTCCCGAGCGCGATGGCGGCGGCCAATGCTTCCGGCTGGTGGGCGCCACCGATGAAGGGGGCCACGAGCATGACGGACGGGTTGTTTCCGACAATGTTGCTGATGACAGGCATGATGATCAGCATGGAGCGCGGATCGTGAAGGTCGAGCCCCGTGCTACGCACCGCCGACAGAACCTTTTCCGGCATGCCCGTTGCAGTGAGGGCCGCGTTGACGACGAACAGTCCAAAAAAGAGCAGCAGGAGATCGCCGTCGACGTGATGCAGCAGATTGCTCGACGCCACGCGCCGACTGACGAGCAGCACACTCGCTCCCAGGAGAGCGATGAGCATATGGGGCAAGTCGCTGAAGATGAACGCCGCGACGACAGCGACGGCAACCACCCCTGTCTTGATCGTCTCGCCGAGGTTGAAGGCCACGGGAGGGTCGGTGGTGGCCGGGGTGGCGCCGGTCGTCGGGGGCAGAGCCTGGCCCACGAGTGCCCATCGGTCCCGATAGCAAAGCACGATCACCACCCAGACCACCGGCAAGGCAAGAAGGATCGGCGGCGCGGTTGCCGCCGTGAACTCGAGAAAGGAAAGTTCCAACGTCTCGGCGATGATCATGGTCTGCGGGCTGCCGAGAATTGTCGCCGCGGAACCGATATTGGCGGCGAAGCAGAGGGCGAGCATGAAGGGCAACGGATTGAGGCGGCGCGCCACGCATATGGAACAGAAGATCGGCGTCATCGCGACGACCACCACATCCTTGTTCAGCAGGGCTACCATGGTGCCGCAAACCAGGATCAGGATCGCCAGCAGCCCTTTGGGGCCGACCTTGAGATTGCCAACCTTGTTGGCGACCCAGTCGTAGAAGCCGGCAACCACGAAGGCCGCAGAAACCGTCATCAGGCCGAACAACAGGCCTATGACGCGGTAGTCCACCGCCGCCCACGCGGCGGCCGGTGAAATCTCTCCCGACGCGACGAGCACCATCGCGCCGACGATGGCCGCGCCGGTCCTGTCGAGGCGAAAGCCGGGCAGATGGCCGACGCCCATGGCGACATAGACCAGAATGAAGATCGCGAGGGTCAGAGCCATGGTGGGGGCATCGGTGGGAAAGCCGGTAAAGTACGGTCGCCCGCCCGGGGACAGGTCCCAGACAGGCGACCGACGCCTAGCGACGTGGAGAACCGCGCATGCAGCACTCCGTTTCAGCGATCGCTTCTTCAGCGATCACTTCGGGTTTCCGCGATCCATGTTCCAAAGATTGAAGGCGCTCTCGCCATAGATCGGCTTGTCGAGGCCCGCTTCCTGGATGGCTTCCGGGACACGCAGAACGCCCAGCCAATCCAGCACCTTCAGGAGGAGATAGGTGACGATGGAACCCCACGCGGCGACGATCGCCACGGCGAGCAGCTGGACGCCAAACTGATGGACGCTCGCCGCCACTGCATTGATGTGCGAACTCGCGAGCACGCCGATCAGCAACGCACCGGTCACGCCACCGACGCCATGCGCCCGCCAGACCTCGAGAGTATCGTCGATCTTCAGCCAGTGCTGGACATACTTGGCGTAGTAGCAGGCGGTCGCACCGACCGCCCCGATGATCAGTGCCGCCCACGGTTCGACATAGCCCGAGGCGGGGGTAATGGTGGCCAAGCCAGCCACGGCGCCGACCAGCACGCCGGAGAAGGAAGGCCGGCCGTTCTCACGCCACTCCCAGAACATCCAGACGAGCATCGCGATCGAGCCGGCCAGCATGGTGTTCGTGAAGGCATAGGCAGCCAGCGCATCGGCGGCGTAGGCCCCTCCCGCATTGAAGCCGAACCAACCGAACCACAGCAGGCCCGCACCCAGCGCCACCAGAGGCAGGCTGGCCGGCGCGGACTCGCTCTCACCGGGCGCGAGCTTGCGCTTGCCGAGATAGGCCGCCGTCAACAGCGCGGAGAAGCCCGCAGCGGTGTGAATCACGATACCGCCGGCGAAATCGACGACGCCGAGCGCTGCGAGGAAGCCGCCCCCCCAGATCCAATGCGCGGCCGGCAGGTAGACCACGACGGTCCAGGCGGCAATGAAGACGAGATAGGCGCCGAAGCGGATCCGGCCGACGAACGCTCCCGTCATCAGCGCCGGTGTGATGATGGCGAACATCATCTGATAGGCGAACACCATCATGAAGGGGATGGTCGGCCCATAGGCCGGATGGGGCTGGATGCCTACCTCATACATGCCGAAATAGGCCGCGATGTTGCCGATGACACCGCCGATGTCCGGTCCAAAGACAAGGCTGAAGCCACCGAACACCCAGATCAACCCGACCACGCCGATGCAGACGAAGTTCTGGATCATGATCGACAGCATGTCGCGCTGCTTGACCAGACCGCCGTAAAACAGCGCCAACGCCGGGGTCATCATGCACACCAGGGCGGTGCACAGAAGAATGAAGGCGGTATTACCTGCATTGATTGCTTGCATACCCTTTCTCCTTCCTGTGTAGGCGTGTCGATCCAGTCACATAACCTTCGAGGTCTCCTCAATGTGCGCGTGGCTGACCACGTGGCCGGCCACGGGCCTGTGCGGGCGCGGAGCCGGACGTTTCTCCGGAACGATGTAGAGATACTTCGTCAAGACACAAGGAGTTGCGAGCGAGGGACCGACGGGCGCTACGATCGCGTCGAGGGCGCCTGGCACGAAAGCGGTAGTACTGGTCGCGCGGTGAGGTCTTCAGAAAATGTGACGTCGATGGCTAACGCCGTGAGAACGGGGCTGTTCCCCGGGAGCCTCTGCCTCACGATGGCTGGATCGGCAGATAGTGTCCAGGATCTTTCGCACTCTTGGCCGGTAGCCCGCTCCGAGCCAGGCGGTCGTTGCGTTACGCTGCCTGAGCAGCTCAATGTCCACGCGCGTTCGCCGGCGGCTCTCGCGCGTTGCGGTAGAAGTGAACCATGCAGCGCTACCGCCGGGCCTCGGGAAAAGTACTCGGGCCGCGCTCGATATTCCTGTTGTGGTCCGACACCGTACCAAGACTACACGCGTGCCCAGGCGAACCGACACGCCGGCCAGGCACCTCTCGATCAGCGCCTCTTCGGCCGGGCTCTCGCGGCGCCGACAGCGCTCGACGATGGCCGTCTCGAAGGCCTGCCGGCGCAGGTCGAGGTTGACGGCGCCGGTCCCTCGCAGCGCGCGAATGATATCGGGTGGAACCGCATACGCGGCTCCGCCGCCGGCCGGCGGCCATGGAGCGTGCGATGAGGGTATCGATCAGCCTATCGCCTGATAGGCCCGCTGCCCCTACGAGAGCGAAGCGGCCGCCATGCCACGCGGTGGCCTCTTCCTCGAGGTCACGTACGTAATCGAGGATCCGGCTCCGTTCAGGATTCGAAAGTACGTCCGCCAAGCTTCGTGCCCGGCGCGCGACGTCGAGCAAGGTCTCCGGGTCTTCCTTCAATCTTTCCCGCCTCGCCGCCTGAACTCCCGCGCGTGGATCATTGGCGGCAAACCGGCGCTCAAACGTTAGGGCATCCAACCGGATTTCTTGCACTTCAAGTGCAGCATCGTGCGCATTCAGTGACCTTGCCGGCCATCGCGCCACCGGCTGCCAGTCCACGGCCCCAGAAAGCGTCTGCTCGTCCAACTGGCTCTTGCAACTCCCGCGCTTACAAGGGCGTAGTCCCTACATCGCCGGCTAGCGACTCTCGAGCGTCGGCGGCTGGTAGACCAGCGGCACTAGTCAAGTGTCCCGCGCTCCCGCTCACACACGAGACGGAGGGCGCGATGCGGACAGCGCGCGAATGCCTTTTGAAGGCCGAACATTGCGAAGACCTGGCAAGGGCTTGCATTGACCCTATCAATGGGGACATGCTGTTTGAGACGGCGCAATACTGGCGGCAATTGGCAAAGAATGCCGAGCAGGACGAGAGACGCGACAGAGCGCCGCCTGCCCCGATCTAGCGGTCAACTTCGAACTGAGACCGTGCCGCCCGCGCGGTCGACGAGCGATTCGAGCGAGTGGAATCTCAATCGCCGAAGTCACGGGCGAAAACCAGGACCGAGTTGGCCGGCACCGTCACGGCGGCAGAGCACGGCAACCCGTTGATACCCGGGCCTGCGGCCTGCACGGACCCGCCGTTGCCGGAAACAGATGGGTTCACCCAGTTTTCATAGACGTCGCTGTTGAACACTTCGAGCCACCGGCCGGGGCCGGGCATGGGGATGCGGTAGCCGTACAGCGTCCGCTCGCTCAGGCTCGCCACGACCATGACGTCGCGACCGCCCCTCTCGACCCAGCGCTGGAAGACGACGACGCGTGACCCGTGTTCCATCGATACCGTCCTCACCCCCTCCCCGCGCAGGGCCGGCTGGCGGCGGCGCAGCCAGATGAGGTCGCGCGTGAACCGATGGAAGTCGCTCATGGTCTTGTCGGTCGCGAGCCCGTCCCACCAGATCAACGCTTCCTTGTGATTCGGCGGGTCGTCGGCCCAGCGCTTGTCCTCGTAGAACTCCTGACCCATGAAGAGCATCGGAATGCCGGGAGCGGTGAGAAGGATTCCGGTCGCTACGCGCGAGCGGCTGGTGGCGTACCAGTTGCGGGTGCCGGTGTCGCCGACGGCCAGCCTCGGAATGCGCAGGCCGCGGTCGCGATAGACTTCGTCGTGGCTCTCGATGCACTGAACGGCGCGCCAGGCGTCGCGAAAGCCCGGCGCGCGCAGCTGGTCGACCACCGGCTGCCAGTCCACCGAGGCGTCTCGCCCGCCGGCTGCCTGGGCAATGACATCGCGGATGGCGCGGCGCAGGCCGTCGTGCCAGGCCGCATGAAAGCCGGCGCCGCCCTGTTGCGGCGCGCGCACGACGGCCGGCTCCGGCCCCAAGTACTCGGCTATGTTGATGGCCGATGCGGCCTGCGCATTGAGCGTCGCATTCAGGTTCTGGCAAAACAGCCAGCCCGAGCCGGCGTTCTGCCGGTCGATCACCGTCACCTGATCGTAGCGGAAGCCGTCGACGTGATACTCGTCGAGGAAGAACCGCGCATTGTCGATCAGGAACTGCCGCACATCGCGGTTCCAGAACGCGAACACCGGTCCGGTGTGGTCCTGGTCGGTGAAGTAGAGGCTGTCGTTCGGGTTCGAACCGGGCACGCGATCGAGGAAATAGATCGATTCGGGCTGGCCCACGACGTCGCCGGACGCGTGGTTGTAGACGACGTCCAGGATGACGGCGATGCCGAAGTGATGGCAGATGTCTATCAGCGCCTTCAGCTGGTTGATGCCGACGGCCAGCACCTCGCGGGAGAGCGGCAATTTACCCTTCTGGCCGAGAAGGCGATTGGCGAGCGCGAGATACCGATCGAGCTCGTCATCGGCGACCTCGTAGTCCATCTCCGGGGAAAACAGGTCGGAACCGTTGTAGCCCATGCTGCGCGGCGTGCTGTACTCGACGACCGGCAGCGGCTCGATGGCATTTACGCCGAGGTCCGCGAGGTACTCGATGCGATCCAGCACGTCGAGGAACGTCGCCACACGGCGGTCGCGATGAGGCCCGTACCAGGTGCCGACGTGGAACTGATAGATCACCAGATCGCGGAATTCCGGCGGCCGCCAGCTGCCGTCCTGCCACGGGAAGGCACCGGCGGCGCGCAGGATGCAATCGGGGTCCGGCCATTCCCTCGTGAGGTCGCGCGCATAAGGGTCGCGCTTGAACCCTGCGTTGTCCTCACCCTCCCCGACGACGAAAAACTTGTACCGCTGGCCTTCGCCTGCCTGGGCGACGAAGCCCGTCCACCGACCATCGGCGTTCCTGACCAGCCGCGAGGCCTCGTTCCTCGCCCAGCTGTTGAACTCCCCGCAAACGAAGACCTCGCGCGCCCGCGGTGCCCAGACGCGGAAAGTGGCGCCGCCATCGACAAGGGTGGCCCCCATAGGTGTGGACGACGTGACGTGCTGCTGTGAGGCGGCCATCGTCCGCTCCTCCGGTGAGCCCTTTACCCGGCGCCAGATCGTAGATCGGCCGAGGTCAGCCGGGCAACGACGGTACCCGGGATCGGGCCGCGCGTGTCATGCCATCGATCGAGGCCGGCCGCGCAGGTTCGCAAATCGTTCGCAACGTCGCGCCTGTGGGATCGTTGGCCTCTCATAGAGCACAGCCATGAGCGATCCCAAGAACGACGCCGAAAAACGGCGTGTCGAAGCCCAACGCGCCCGTCGGTTAGCGGCTGGCCTTTCCCAGCCGGCCGATCAGCATCGCTTGAAGCAGTATGCCGTCGAACTCGAGCGGGAGGCGGCAAAGCTGGAAGCAGCCGGACGCCCGCCGTCCGAAAAGGAAAAGCGGAGGCAATAGGCGGGCCAGGCCCGCTTCGACTCATTGCCGGTGGCGACCCCGGCGGCTGGCCTTTTCCCGCCAGCCGCTACAGATGCGCGACGCCCTTCAACGACGCCCTTCAACGACGCTCGGCGACTCCAGGGGCGGCGAACTCCGGACGCGAATCCCTCACCCGCTTCAATGTAACCTTGTGGACTTCCACGATGTTCGACCAGGCGGCAGGCGACGCATCGGTGGCGCTGCCGCGCATGCTTCCATAGAGGTAGCCGGTGATCGTGTCGGGATCCGAGTCGGTCGGAAAGTCCAGAACGTAGCGGTACCACCTTCCCCGATACGGCGCGATCGCCGCAAAGACCAGCTGTTCACCCTTTTCAGGAAACAACACAGCCGTGTGAGCCCACCACTCGGCAATGCCCTTGGAAACCAGGTTGGCCGATTCGTTACCGTCACCCAAATTCCAGGCGAACAGCGACTTGGTCATGCCATCGACCTTTACTTCATGGATCGCAACGGCGATGCACATTCTCGTCGACTCGCTGCTGCCGCTGAAGGTGGCCGCGCCCGTCCAGAGGCCCATCAGGCCTTGAAACTTGGCTGGCACGTCGGCGGCGGGCTTAACATAGGTCCATGTCATCGGCATATCGCAGAGGCGACGACTTTCCGCATTGGCCACCGAAGGCAGCAAGATGGCGGCGAGTGCGGCAAACCATTTCCAGGACATCGGAGTACTCCTTTACTGTTCCAATTCAGTTGACCAGTTCTCTACCTTGCAGCTCAGGGAGGCATTCCCGGCTACGACGCTGAAGCCCGGCTCCCCATCGAGCGCACGAGTTCCCTGTTCGCATCGATCTTCTCGGTTCTCTGCCACACCAGGCCGCCGTCGCTGACGAACATTCGGAATCCAAGGAACAAGGGCACGATCCAAAGCGTCCAATACACCAGCATGAACAGCGGGTTGACCCGCAGCATGTACCGGGCGCGATCGGACCAACGGTCGAAAACCAGCGCCGTGCGGCGCCATGTGTTGACGTAGACGGGGACGAGCGACACCACGAGCGTCGCCACGTTGAAGGCGGCCAGCCAGACGGCCCACGCGGGCATGAAGGTCTGCTCGGTCAGGTGAGCCCACAACGCCCACATGCCTGTCGGAATGCCCACCGCATTGACGCTGAGCGACAGGCACGGAAGGAAGACGAGCCAGGCCTTGATGCGTTCCCAAGGCGTGAAGCCCAGTTGCCCGAGGGGGCTCGCGAGCGACTGGAAGAAGCCGCAGGTCCAGCGCTTGCGCTGCGTAATGCCCTCCCCGAAGGTATCGGGCACCTCTTCGATGAGCGGGCTGGCGATGATTCCCAGGCGCTTTCCGTTCTTCCAGAAGCGTAGACCGACTTCCGGATCCTCGATCGTGAGCCAGGGATGGAAGCCGCCCAGCGCGATGAGATCCTTCGCCTTGAAGAACAATCCCTTGCCCAGCACCCAGTAGGGCTGACGACCATCGGCGGACAGGTGCGGGTACTTGTAGCCATCCCACACCATATGGTCGAACGCATGCCACGACGCGGCCAGCGACGCATTCATGTTGCCGGCCACGTTCTGAGACTGCAGGACGTCGTAGTGCCGCAAGCCGTTGACCGCCGCCTTCAGGTGGTCGCGCGGCGGGCAGCTGTCGGCGTCGATGTAGTTGATCGCCAGGCCGGGCTCATGCGCGAACTCGCGGGCCACGTGATAGAAGGCGTAGATCAGCTGCCGCGTCTTCTTGGGCGGCAGGTTGCGATCCTGCGCCCGCTTGCCCGAATGCCACCAGTAGGCCTTGGCATTGACGTTCCAGGCGTCCCAAACGATCTGCCAGGAGGGATCGGTGGTCGGCGGCACCTCGAGCAGGCGGACGAAGGGGAAGCGCTTCTGCAGCCGCTTGAGGCTATCGACCGTTGCCCGGTCGTTGCTGTTCGGAATCGCAACGACGCAGAAGCGATCCGCGGGATAGTCCAGCCTCGCCAGCGACGTGAAGGTCGTGTGCATCGTGCTCTCGAGCTCACGGAGGACGGGGTAGAACAGCACGACGTAAGGGAACTCTTCTTCCTTGATCGTGATCTTCTCGTCGGGATCCACCCAGTTCACGGGCAGGCGCAAGAGATAGACGTCGACGAGAAAGCTGCCGACGTACATGAGCTGTCCCGCCAGGAACAAGCCGAGGAGCGACATCGTCATAATTTCATAGATGCTTGCGGTCATCGTTCTACGCCCTCACGCCTCGTGTCGATCACAAGAGCCCGATGACCAAGCGCCGGCGCGCGCGCGCGCGTTTCCAGGCAGCATCTTCGTCATATGAACTCGCATCCCAACCTTTGCTGCCGTTCGCTCTCCCCAGAGCTCCGCCAGCCGCGCCCCTTAAATGATGTAGGGCGTCCATCCGGGCAATTTGACTTTGACGACCTTTCGACTGGGTCGCGAAATGGACGCCACTGCGCCCGACGGAGCCCGTGGTGTCACGGCAACCGGACCAGCAGCGTCGTTCGACGCAATTCTGCCCGAGTTGCCACAGTCGACCTGCTGAGCCCGTTCTCGAGCGCGAAGCGGATCGGCAGCGTCTGTCCTGGAAGGCGGTCGGCGGCAGCGCGGCGGCGAACTCGCTATTCACCATGTGCGCGGGAGGCCGCGGGATCCGGAGGTCGGCCTATGGCCGCAGCCCTCGAGTGAAAAGCATCACGAGAGCAAGCCGGCAAGGCAGGTAGCGAGACGCCATGCCGGCCCGCTCTTCACGGTGTCGGCGTCGTCACAGCATGCGGTCGCAGGAGGGAGGCCTGGCCGTCCCCGTGTCGAGGATGCCGCCGCCATTGATCACGCAGACGTACTGCGCTCCGGACGCCGTCGTTGCGATGTAGTAGGTGTTTGCCGGACCTTCGCTGCGACGATTGCTGATCGTCAGCTCGGTCGGCGCTACGCCGACGACCTCTGCCGTGTTGGTCGTTATGCGATCGTCGGACAGTGTTCTGTCCTGGCATGCGGCGATTCCCGTCGTCATCAGACCGAGAAGCAACGGCTGCCAAAGGCGTGTGCCCGTCATTGGCCTCATCTGGAAACTCCTTTCACGAACCCGTATTCAAATCCTTGCTGCCGTTGCTCTCTCCTGAGAGCTGAGGCAACCGCTCTCACTCTACTTGCTGCAGGGTGACCGCCCGGACAATCTGACAATGACGACCTCATGGCTGGGTCACGAATTGAGTGCGTCCATGGCCCGTGGTGGGTCAGCAATTTCCTTGGAAGGTCGGCCAATACTCGTGAACGGCGATTGGCCCGACATGTACGCTCCCGCACTCGATCAAAGCGCTTGCATCGTGGCTATGGGAGGCTCGGCTGGGTGGCTGCAGAACTATCCCTTTGGGTGAGAGCGGTTCTTGAGGAAGGGGATGGCAGCCGTGAAACCGAAGTCAGATCAGAGAGATTGCGCGGAGTTGGCGATGTTCGCGGACGAAGTCGGCGCACATCGTTACCTTGAACGAGTGCTCTGGCCCGATGGCGTTTGCTGCCCACGCTGCGGCAGCGCCGCGAGAGTCGGCAAGCTGAGCGGCGCGTCGACTCGTGCAGGCACCTACAAATGCTACGGCTGCCGCAAGGTGTTCTCGTTCCTGCACGGCACGGTGATGAGCACGAGCCACGTCCCGGCTCACAAGTGGCTGCAGGCAATCTATCTGACCGAAGGTGGAACCAGGCTGATGAAGCCGTATCACCTGCAACAGATCCTGCAGGTGTCCTACAAGACGGCCTCTTCGATGATGCGTCACATTGGCGAGGCAGCCGAAAGTATTCGCCCGCCTTCGACAGCAGAGACGCTGCCGGAGCATCCGCTGTCGTCCTTGCTGTCCGCCGGAGCCGCGCCGCGACGGCGCACCTGACCTCAAGGGCATGATGCTCTCCGCCACGAGACGCAGTCGGGGGACCTGATCGCGCAACTCGATTTCACGAGCCCTGTGGGCCGCGGATGCCTTGTGCATGGATGACTTGTATAATGCGCGCCGGCGGGCGACTGTCCCGGCCGAGCTGAGCTGAACCGAACAAGCCATTCCGTCCTTGGTCTTCGCCGTCCCCACCTCCACCCGACACTCTGCAGTCCCAGGTCTCCTGTTCGACCTCGCCCTCGTGGTGCTGGGCGGCGGCGCCCTTCTGATCGCCATCGTCCTGTGGTTCGACAACGCCCAGGGCGGCCTGACCGGCAACGGCCTGTTCAAGAGCCTGGAGCTCAAGCCGTGGGTGGTCGATCCCGCCAACGCGCCGCTCTACCCCTCGAACTACCTGTTCTATCCGCTGTACGGCGTGCTGTGCCGCCTGCTCGACTTCCTGGGCGTGTACGCGGGCGATCCGCGCAAGCAGATGACCATCCTCAACGCCGCGAGCTGCGCGCTCAGCCTGGGCGTGGTCTACCTGCTGATCCGCTCGCTGACCGCCGATCGCCTGGTGGCGCTGCTGGCGGCGCTGTTCCACGTCGCCTCGAGCTTCGTGATGTTCCTCGCCATCATCAACGAGGACATCATGCCGAGCTACACAGTGCTGCTCGCCGCCATGGCGCTGGGCGCCGTCTGGCTCGCGAGGCCGACCGCGCCGCGCGTGCTGGCTGTGTCGGTGCTGTTCTCGCTCGCCTGGCTGATGGAATGGCGACTGATGTTCCCCACCCTCCCCGCCATGCTGGTGGCTCTGTGGGTGTGCGAGAAGCGGCTCGCCTGGCGGTTCGCCTGGATCGCACTGTTCCTCGTCGGTGTCGTGGCGACGGCAGCCGTCGTGGCCTGGGCGTGGCGCGGCCATGAAGGCGCCGTCGGCCCGCTCGAGCTGATCTGGACCGGCAAGGCAGTGCGTTCGGTCTGGGCCGGCTTCACCTGGGCCAAGGTCGGCTACCTGTGGGACGGCATGGTCGCCTACCTGCTGGGCACGGGCGTGGCGACGATCCCGGGTATCCCGGGCTGGGACATCTGGCGCTGGATCGCCACCGTCTGGATGCTGGCGGTAGCCTTCGTCACCCTGCCCTTCCTGTGGCGGCACTGGGACGACCCGCGCTCGCGCGCCCTGTCGGCGATCTTCGGCATCACCTTCGTCGCCGGCGAGATCTTCAACCTCTATTCCCAGCCGCAGGACCCGCAGATGCAGGTCAACGTCATGGCCTGGCTTACCGTCGGCTGGGCGGTAGTGCTGGTCGCAATGCGAGAGCGGCGCCGCTACGGCCGGCACGGGATCGCGGCGCTGGCGGGCCTCACGGTGGCGCTGTTCGCCTACAACGTCTGGAGCATCGCCCCCTTGCGCGGGCTGGACAGCGCCTGGGAAGGCGCCATCCAGCGCATGGAACGCGAGGGCAATCCCGAGCGCACCGTCTGGCTGATGCACGACTTCGACTGGGCCATGGTCTACGGCTCGCTGTACTGGGGTCTGGCCGATCCCGGCACCGGGGCACTCGGCCCGGCACCTCAGAAGGAGCCGCGCTTCAAGTGGATCGGCTTCACCGGCCGGGTGCTGCGCCATCCCGAATGGACCGACCAGGAGCTCGTCGCCGACCTGCGCGGACAGATCGATCGGGCGCTGGACCTGGGCTACGACGTGCTGGTGATCCGGCTGTGGGACATGGATCCCTACCAGCTCGAGGTCGCCACCGGCATGGTGGCGAGCAGCGCGCGCATCCAGGCGCTGCGCCGCATGATGCGCGAGGACTATGTCGCCACCCAGGCCTTCATCGATCCGGTGGCGGGCCCGGTCGACCGGCTGAAGAAGAAGCCCGGACGCTAGCATGGCCGGCGACGCGCTCGTCGTCGTCGACATGCAGGTCGGGCTGCTCGACGGCCTGCCGAAGCACGACCTGAAAGGCGTCATCCAACGCATCAATGCCGTGGCGGCATTCGTGCGCCGACACGGCGGCACGGTCGTCTGGATCAGGCATTGCGGCAAGGCGGGCGACGGCTTCGCGCCGCATGAGCCGGGTTGGGCGTTCCTGCCCGAACTCGACCGCCAGCCTGCCGACCTCGAGATCGAGAAGACGCTGAACGACTCGTTCGCCGGAACAGCGTTGCACGACACACTACAACGGCTGGCCGTAGAGCGTGTCCTGATCGCCGGCTGGGCCACTGATTTCTGCGTTGATGCCACCGTGCGCGCGGCGGTGTCGCGCGATTGCCACGTCGTGGTGGTCGGCGACGGCCACACGCTGAGCAACCGCCCTCACCTCGCCGCGCCCGCCGTCATCGGTCACCACAACTGGATCTGGAGCGGCCTGCTGACCAACCGCTCGATCCGCGTCGTGGCGACGGACCAGCTGCTGGCCGAACGCAAGCTGTAGCTGTGCCGGGGGCGCGCCACTCCAGCATTACATCGTCGCCTGCTGGATACGCCGTTCGTCCAAGCCGACCGAACGCGCCGTCTCGACGATGGCGGCCCAGGTGTCATCGGGCAGCGGCACGCCCTCGGCCAGGCGCCTGGCCCGCATGCGCGCTTCCGGCTCGCCCGGCAGCAGGATCTCGCCGCCGCCTGCCACGGGCCTGGAACTCTTCACGAAATCGACGTAGCGCGCGATGTCCTTGGGGAAGAAGCCCGCCGGATCGAGCACCTTGGGGTCGACGTAGAACGACAGCATGCCGTTGGCGAAGCGGCCGCGCTTGGGATCGGTGGCGCCGTTGCCCGACAGCGAGCCGCCCAGAAGCTCGCACATGAAGGCGAGACCCGAGCCTTTGTGATCGCCGAACGCCTGGATGGCGCCGGTGCCCTTGCTGTGGTCGCGCGGTCCGGTCGGCGTGTAGTCGCCATAGAGCAGGTGCGGATCGCTGCTGGTCTTGCCGTCGGGACCGACCAGCGCCCCGTCCGGCACCTTCTTGCCGCCCTGGCTCGCCACCAGCACCTTGCCTTCGGCCACGATCGAGGTGGCGAAGTCGAGCACCAGCGGGTCCTGCCCCGGCCGCGGCACGCCCACGCAATAGGGCGCCGTCGAGAAGCGGCGCTCCACGCCGCCGTAAGGCGCCACCAGCACGCTGCCCGAGGCATTGACGAAATGGATCGAGACCAGGCCCGCCTCGGCCGCCATCTCGGCCCAGTCGCCGACGCGGCCGACATGGCCCGCGTTGCGCAGGGCGACGGCCGACAGGCCGTTCTTGCGGCACTTGTCGATGCCGATGCGGACGGCCTGCGGCGTCACCGTCTGGCCGAAGCCGTACTTGCCGTCGACCACGGCGATCACCGGCGTGTCGACGACGACGTCGACCGTGACATCGGGCAGCACGGTGCCGTTCTTCTTCTGCGTGGCGTAGCGCGGGACACGGACCACGCCGTGGCTGTCGTGGCCCGACAGGTTGGCGCTCACCAGGTAGCGCCCGATGCGGCCGCCTTCCTCCCTGGAGCATCCCGCCGAGGCAAAGATGTCCGCGACGAAGGCTTCCAATGCCTTCGCCTCGATGTTGACCGTCATTGTGTACGCTCCTTGTTTTACTCCCCGCGCTTCGCGCCGGGAGGAAGATTACTTCTTCGCCTTGGCCTTGGCCTTCTTCTCGTCGGCCGCGCGCTGCAGGGCGCCGACATAGCCGCGGTTCCAGGTCGGGTTGATCATGACTTCATTGATCACGATATGCGCCGGCAGGCAGGCGACGTAGCGGATCAGGTCGCCGACATCCTCCGACTGCGCCATGCGCGCCCGCTCCTCCTTGGTGATCGGGATCGGCCGCTTGTCGAGGATCGGCGTGGCCACCTCGCCGGGGCAGACGACGCAGGAGCGGATGCCGTTGACGCACTCCTCCATGTTGATGGTGTGGCTCATCGCCACCACGCCATGCTTGGCCGCCGAATAGGCGGCACCGCTCAGGGTGCTCGGATTTCGGCCGGCCATCGACGAGGTATGGATCAGCACGCCGTCCTTGCGCTTGCGCATCATCGGCAGCACCGCCGACGAGCAGTAGAAGGCGCTCGACAGGTTGCCGTCGATCACCATCTCGGCACCCGCCGACGTGAGCTCGCTCCACTTGCGGTCCGGGATGTTCAGCCCGGCGTTGTTCACCAGGATATCGCAGCGGCCGAACTTCCGGTCGATGTCCCTGGCGATGCGGCCGACCGCGGCGGCCTTCATGAGGTCGGCCGGCTTCACCACCGCCTTGCCGCCCGCCTTCTTGATGGCGGCCGCGGTCTCGTCGAGCGGCGCCTTGCGCCGGCCGGTCAGCACGACCGTGGCGCCTTCCCTGGCGAGCGCGACCGCCGCCGCCTGACCAATACCCGAGCCAGCACCGGTCACCCAGGCGACCTTGCCCGACAACGAAGCCATCGATTTCTCCTCGTGCACAAATGCGAAGCGGGCCCTCGGGCCCGCTTCTGATTAAAGCACCTTGCCGGTGCTGTCGTCGATGAGATGCATGTTGCTCAGGTCCGCCCTGAGCTTCATCGGCTTCTCGGCGGTCGCGCCGGCATTGGGATTGACGCGGCCGCAGACCTCGCAGCCGGCGATGGTGAAGTAGACCAGGGTCTCCATGCCCATCGGTTCGACGACGTCGATCGATATCTGGAAATCGTGCTGGTTGGGCTCGATATGCGGGCGCGTCTCGGTGATGTGCTCGGGGCGCAGGCCGAGGACGAGGTTCGCCTTGCCGGCATGCGGCGTGTAGCGCGCCGTCCGGTCGGACGGAACCGGGAAGGAAAGCGTGTCGCTAAGCCTCACCCGCAGCGCGCCGGCCGCCTGCTCGAGATGGCAGGGAATGAAGTTCATGGCTGGAGAGCCGATGAAGCCCGCCACGAACTTGGTGGCCGGCGAATGGTAGAGGTCGTTGGGCGAGCCGACCTGCTCGATCAGCCCGGCATTCATGACCACCACCCGGTCGGCGAGGGTCATCGCCTCGACCTGGTCGTGGGTCACGTAGACGGTGGTCGTGCGCACCTTCTGATGCACCTTCTTGATCTCGGTGCGCATCTGCACGCGCAGCTTGGCATCGAGGTTCGACAGCGGCTCGTCGAACAGGAACACCTTGGGATCGCGCACGATGGCGCGGCCCATGGCGACGCGTTGGCGCTGGCCGCCCGACAGCTGCTTGGGCTTGCGGTCGAGCAGCTCGGTGATGTCGAGGATCTGAGCGGCCTGCTTGACACGCTTCTCGATCTCTTCCTTGGGGGTGCGCTTCAGCTTCAGGCCAAACGACATGTTCTCGTAGACGTTCATGTGCGGGTAGAGCGCATAGTTCTGGAACACCATGGCGATGTCCCGATCCTTTGGCGGAACGTCGTTGACGACGTCGCCGCCGATCGCGATGTCGCCGTCCGAGATCTCCTCGAGGCCGGCGATCATGCGCAGGGTGGTGCTCTTGCCGCAGCCCGAGGGACCGACCAGGACGATGAACTCCTTGTCGACGATATCGAGGTCGATGCCACGGACAGCGAGGACCTCGTCGTACTTCTTGACGACCTTACGCAGCGTAACTTGTGCCATTTGTCGGTACCCTTTTAGCCCTTGGTCGCGCCGGCCGTCAGACCCGCAATATAGTAGTCCATGAGGAAAGCATAGATTATGAGCGGCGGCGCTGCACCCAGGAGTGCACCGGTCATGATCTGTCCCCAGTTGAAGACGTCACCCTTGATCAGGGTCGTCACGATGCCGACGGGCAGCACCAGCTCGGTGGTCGAGGTAGTGAAGGCCAAGGGATAGAGGAACTGCGCCCACGCCACCGTGAAGCAGAAGATCGTCGCAGCGATGATGCCGGGCAGTGCCACCGGTATGAAGATCTTGGTCAGCGTCTGGATCCAGGTCGCGCCGTCGATCAGCGCCGCCTCGTCCAGCTCCTTGGGGATCGAGGCGAAGTAGCCGATCATGATCCAGGTGCAGAACGGCACGGTGAGCGTCGGATAGAGGATGATCAGCGTCCACCAGTGGTTCATGAGCTGGATGCCGAGGTTCTCGTTGACCCAGGCGAACATCTTGAACAATGGGATGAACAGCAGCGTCTCGGGGATCAGGTAGGTGAGGAACACGCCGGTCGCCAGCGTCGCCGAGCCCCAGAACTTCATGCGGGCGAGCGCAAAGGCCGCGATGACGCTGATCGCCATGGTGATGATGACGGTCAGAATGGCCACGATCGCCGAGTTGCGGAAGAAGGTCAGGAACTGGTTCTGGGTCAGGAGCTCGATATAGTTCGCGAGCGTCGGCGAGTAGACCCACCATGGATTGGTTTCCGCCGAGATCTCCGCGCTGGTCTTCAGCGAGGTGATGAACATGTAGATAGGCGGGGTCAGGAAGAAGATCGCGAACAGGACCAGGAAGAAGTAGGACCAGCGGAGGGCCCACTTCCGGTCGCGGCTCATGCTGCCGTACCTGCGCCCCGAGATGGTCGTGGCGGTGGGGGAAGCGATCGTCGCGTTGGCCATCAGACTTCACTCCCCCGCTTGGTGATGTCGCGCAGGATGAAGGTCGCTGCGACGGCCAGGATCGGCACCATGAACAGCGACACGCTGGCGCCCAATGGTATGTCGCCGCTTTCTATGCCCACCCTGAACGCCCATGTGGCGAAGACGTGGGTCGTGTTGAGCGGGTCGCCTTTGGTGAGCACCCTCACGATGTCGAAGTTGGCGAAGGTGACGATCAGCGAGAACAGCGCGGTGATGGCGATGATGTTGCGCATCATCGGCAGCGTCACGTACCAGATGCGCTGCCACCAGGTCGCGCCGTCGATCGAGGCCGCTTCGTAGAGCTGCTCGGGCACCGACTTCAGCGCCGCGAGGTACATGATCATGAAGAACGGCGCGCCGATCCACACATTCACCAGGATCACCGAGAAGCGCGCCCAGCCGGTCTCGCCGGTCCACGGGATACGGTCGATGCCGAAGTGCGCCAGGATCCAGTTGAAGGCGGAATAGGACGGGTCGAACAGCCACAGCCAGGCGAGCGTGCTCATGGCCGGCGGGATGACCCACGGCACCAGCAGCATGCCGCGCCACTTGCGCTGCCCTTTGCTCGGAATGTTGTGCACGAAGTGAGCAACCACGAAGCCGATGATCGCCTTGAAGATCACCGCGGTGATGGCGAACAGGCAGGACTGGTAGACCACCATCCAGAAGGTGTCGCGGCCGAACAGGAACTCGAAATTCCCGAAGCCGACGAACCTCGTCATGCCCTTGTTGAGCATCGCGAGGTAAACGGCGTAGCCCGCCGGGTAAGCGACGAGAACAAGGATCAGGAGGATCAGGGGGAGCGCCATCAGGAAGGCGATGGTCGACTTGCGCTGCATCAACTTGTGCAGGCTGCTGCGGCTGTCACCCGTAACCGATACGGCGCCTCTGGCGGCAATGTCTGCCATGACGAACTCCCGGCGTTTGCAGTCTTCTTTTTTGTTGGTTGGCTGCCGACCCCCCCCTGTGGCCTCCCCAACCCAATT
>JAEZIF010000366.1 GCA_023416135.1 Pseudomonadota bacterium | reverse complement strand
CAGCGCCGGCCGCGGCTCGGCGCTCGACAAGCTCGACGTCAGCACCACGCTGATGACGCGCGAGCAGATCCAGGCTTCGCCCGAGACCGGCATCGACCAGATCGTCAACCGCATCCCGGGTGTCTGGCTGCCCAACATCCCGACCGGCCAGCTCCATCCGACAGCGCAGCCGGTCAACATCCGCGGCTTCGGCACCAGCACCACAATCAACACCCTGGTGATGGTCGATGGCGTGCCGATCAACGATCCCTACTTCCGCACCATCAACTGGAGCACCATCCCCAAGAACTCGGTCGAGCGCATCGAGGTGATCAGGGGCGGCGGCGCCACCAGCCTGTGGGGCAACATGGCGATGGGCGGCGTGATCAACATCATCACCCGCGAGCCCAACCGGACGGGAGCGGCGGCCGACGTCAGCTACGGCAGCTACAACACCTCCACCGCCGAAGCGGCCGGCAGCTATGTCATCAACGACAAGGTCAAGGTCGGAGCAAGCTACAACCACGCCCAAAGCTCGGGCTACAACCTCACGCCGGCTCAGTACCAGAACTACAATCTGGTGCCGACCGCGTCGAAGGCCGACAACATCGCCGCCAGCGTCTTCCTGACGCCCAGCGACAAGTTGAAGGTCTTCGCCAAGGCCTACTGGAACCAGACCTACGAGGACGGCCTGGTCTGGAGCTTCGCCCACAACAACTGGTCGACCTACCGCCTGCTGCTGGGCGGCAGCTACCAGATCGATGAGCAGTCCTCGATCAACGCCAGCGCCTGGCTGGCCAGCGGCTCGTTCGGCACCATCAACGTGGCGAGCGGCGCCTATACGCTGAACAACATCAACGCGACCAACCAGTTCGTCAGCCAGATCGAGGCATCGCCCAGTGCCGACCAGGGCGCCTCGATCTTCTACGAAGCGAACTTCGGCCCCTTGCGCGACGTCAAGATCGGCGTCGACGGCCGCCGCACGCTGATCACCGACTACAACAGCCTGTTCGCCAGCGCGACATCGAACCCTACGACGTTCGTCGTCAACGGCGAGCACCGATTCCAGGGCATCTTCGCGCAGGGCACCTACCGCTTCACCGGGGTGCCGATCGACATCACCGCGGGCGTGCGTGGCGATTTCTGGCAGGCGATGAATGCCAGCGTGCTCACGCAGAACTCCAGCACGCTGAACGTGGTGCCCAACGCCAGCGCCTCGAGCTTCGATCCGCGCCTCGGCCTGAAGTTCTATGCCTCGGACGAGCTCACGCTGCGCGCCGCGATCTACCGCAACTTCTCGGCGCCCGGCATGAACCAGATGTATCGGGTCTTTGCCGCCGGCACGGGCTTCACGACGATCAACCCCAACCTGCAGCCGATGACGAACTTCGGCCAGGAGGTCGGCTTCGATTTCGAGTGGAAGGGATTCACCCTGTCGGGAACCTACTTCAACAACAACCTCAACAACTTCATCGACTTCATAACGGTGTGCAACACCAACCCGGTCTGCGCCGCCCCCTTCGTCTCGGCGGCGGGGCTCAGCCCTGCCTTCACGACGGTGCGGCAATACCAGAATGTCGGCAACGCCACTTTCCAAGGCATCGAGCTGATTGCGACCTGGCAGCCATTCGAGCAGCTCAGGTTGATGGGCGGCTTCACCAACACCGTCGCCTATCTCACCAGTTCGACCAATCCGACGCTGGTACGCACCGGGGTGCAGCTCGGCCAGGTGCCGAACTACATGTTCACGGCCGGCGTGGAATGGCGGCCGATCGAGAACCTGTTCCTGACCGTCTCGATGAAGGCCTTCCCGCCGTACTGGAACGACACCGGTCACACTCAGTTGAACGACGGGGCGACCCTGATCGACCTCGGTGTGAGATGGTCGCCCGCCAAGGACGTGGACATTTATGGCAGTATCCAGAACCTGACCAACGTCCATTACCTGGCCTCGGGATACACGTTGACGTCGTTCGAGGGGTCGATGGTGAACGCGACGGCGATTCCCCAGCTCGGAATGCCGCTGACCGCCATCGCCGGCATGAGGGTGAGGTTCTGATGCGTATCGTCGTTCCGTTTGCCGCGCTCGTCCTTTTGGCCTCGACGGCGGCCGCCCAGCACCAGCACGGCAAGCCGGGCAGCGCGCCCGAGGCCTTCACGGCCTCGCCGGCCTTCGGTCCGGACGGCACCCTGTGGCTGGCGCGGCCCATGGGCGATCGCATCGCCGTCCTGCGCTCGACCGATCTCGGCAAGACCTTCGCGCCGCCGGTCATGGTGACGCCCGAGCCCATGAGCCTCGACTGGGGACCCGATGCGCGGGCGCGCATCGCGGTCGATCCGAGGGGCGGCCTGATCGTCACCTTCGGCATCTTCCAGGACAAGAACTTCAACGGTCGCGCCTTCTACTCGCGGTCGAGCGACGGCGGCGCCACCTTCGCGCAGCCCCGCCCAATCACATCCGACACGACCAGCCAGCGCTTCGAAGTCGCGGGCGTCGATCCGAGTGGCCGGGTCTTCGCAGCCTGGCTCGACAAGCGCAACGTCGCCAAGGCGCGTGCCGCCGGCCGCGCCTATCCGGGGGCAGCGCTCGCCTACTCCTGGGAGGACGGTGAAGCCGATTTCGGCAAGACCTCGATCGCGCTCGACAACACCTGCGAGTGCTGCCGGCTGGGCCTCGCCTTCGCCGGCGCGGGGCGACCGGCCGTGGTGTTCCGCAACATCTTTCCCGGATCGGTGCGCGATCACGCGGTGATCACCTTCCAGAACGAGACGACGCCGGGCCCGGTGCGCCGCGTCAGTGTCGACGACTGGAAGATCGAGGCCTGCCCGCATCATGGGCCGAGCATCGCCATCGCGCCCGACGGCTCCTACCACGTCGCCTGGTTCACCGACGGCACGGCGCGCAAAGGCTTGTTCTATGCGCGCGCCACCTCCGCCGATGCGCCCTATTCCCAACCGCGCGCGCTGTCGAAGCCTGATCGCCAGCCGTCGCGTCCCTATCTGCTCGCCAACGCCTCGGCGCTGCACCTCGTATGGAAAGAGTTCGACGGCGCCAAGGTCGTCGTCCGCTGGCAGGTCTCCGAGGACAGGGGCAAGCATTGGAGCGACGTGCGCACCGTGGCCGAGACGGAAGATGCATCCGACCATCCGCTGCTGGTCGCCGACAAGCAGCGGACCTACCTTTCATGGCTGACCAAGAACGAAGGCTATCGCCTGATCCCGTTGGGAGACCGACCATGAGGCTCTCCCTTCTCCTTGCCGCATTGCTCAGCCTCGTCTCACTGTGGTCGGCCGAAGCTGCCGATCCCCAGTCCTTCGAGCGCGGAACCTGGGCGAAGCTGCGGGAAGCGCACGCAGGCCGCCCGACCGTGATCCATCTTTGGGGCCTGACCTGCGCGCCTTGCCTGGTCGAGCTGCCGCACTGGGGCGAGCTGCAGGCCAAGCGGCCGGACCTCAAGTTGGTGCTGATCGCCGCCGACCCCGTGCCGCAGGATCCCGAGCGTGTGGCCGCCACGCTGGCCAAAGCCGGCCTGGACAAGGTCGAGAGCTGGTCGTTCACCGACCGCTTCTACGAACGCCTGCGCTACGAGGTCGACCCGACCTGGGCAGGCGAGCTGCCGCGCACCGTGATGATCGATCGCGACGGCAAGGCGACCGTGCTGGCCGGCGTCGCCGACCTCGCGCAGGTCCGCCGATGGCTCGACGCCCAATCCAAGTCTCATTGAGGAGCATGTCATGTCCATCCGTCTGCTTCCGCTGATCGCCACCGCGATGCTCTTCGCGGCGCCGGCGTCGGCGCAGAACTACAAGGTCGCCTCGCTCGAGATCGACCAGCCGTGGACGCGCGCCACCCCGCCCACCGCCAAGACCGGCGGCGGCTTCGTCACCATCACCAACAAGGGCACGACGCCCGACCGGCTGATCGCGGCCCGCAGCGCCGCCTCGGACAAGGTCGAGATCCACGAGATGAAGATGGACGGCAGCGTCATGCGCATGCGCGAGCTCGCCCAGGGCGTGGAGATCCCACCCGGCGCGACCGTGACGCTGAAGCCCGGCGGCTATCACATCATGTTCATGGAGCTGAAAGCGCCATTTGCCAAGGACGCCAAGGTTCCGGTGACCCTGGTGTTCGAGAAGGCCGGCAGCATCGATGTCGAGCTGGCCGTGCAGCCGATGGGCGCCGGCGCGCCCGCTCAGCACATGCGTTGAGCTGCGTGTAACCATCTCCGGCTAAGGAACGTCAATGGAGGGAGACTATTCGACAACCGGAGAGGACAAGCGATGCGCGAGCCCAGGCAGACTGCGAAGCTCTGATGAACTCGGTACTCCCACTCGCCGTATGCAGCCGATCGATGCAATGACCCTGATGAAGGGCGCATTCGTCGCGGCCGCTCGAAACGGCGAATATGAGGCCACCGCGATCGTCTATGATGTGAAGGTCGCCTTGCCTCAACCGGAGAAACGTCCGACGCCATTGCCGTGTCGCTCAACCATCGAGAGGGTTATTCGATCATCGCCCTCTTCCCGTACAAGATCGACAGCGGAAAGCTGACCCTGGGAACGGCCTTCGCTCAAGAGGGCGAGGCAGATATATTCACCGCGCAGTAGGCCAAGGATTGCTCGACTGTCCGCCACACGCGCGTCGGCCATCGGCTTTGGCAACGCGCCGCATGAGACGATCAGAGCGCCTGCAGCAGCACCCAGGCGATCATGGCCATGCCGATCACCGACACGAACCAGGCGAGCGTGCGCAGCCAGGCGATGCCGATCAGGTAGATCACTGCGTAGGCGGCCCGGCCCCAGAAAAAGATCATGGCGCCCATCGCCGTAGTGGCGTTGGCCTTGCCCGAGACGACGGCGATCAGCACGAGGGCCGCGAACAGCACCAGATTCTCGATCATGTTGAGGTGGGCACGCCGCGCGCGGCCTGCCCAGCCGGTGTACTCCGGCAGGCCCTCGCGATTGCCGGCGAGCGTCGGCAGGCCGACCTGCTGGTTGGCGCCGGTGGCGGCGATCAGCACCTGCACGAAGCACAGGATGGTCGATAGCAAGAGATACTTGAGGTCGGGTGACATAGGCGTTCTCTCCCCGTCTATTTGGTCCCGAACAGGCGGTCGCCCGCGTCGCCCAGGCCGGGGACAATATACCCGTGATCGTTGAGCTTGGCATCGATCGCTGCCGCGAACACCGGCACGTCGGGATGCACCTCGGCGAAGGCGCGTGCGCCCTGCTCGGAGCCCAATACACAGATGAACTTTATGCGCTTGGCGCCCGACTCCTTCAGGCGATCGACGGCGGCGATCGCGGAGTGCGCGGTCGCCAGCATCGGATCGCAGACGATGACGTCGCGGTCGGAGATATCCTGCGGGATCTTGAAGTAGTACTCGACCGCCTGCAGCGTCTTGGGATCGCGGTAGAGGCCGACATGGCCGACGCGGGCCAACGGCACGAGGTCGATGATGCCCTCGGCAAGCCCGAGGCCCGCGCGCAGGATCGGCACCACCACCAGCTTCTTGCCCTCGAGCAGCGGCGCCTTCATGGCCTCGATGGGCGTGGTGATGTCTCGCTCGACCAATGGCAGATCGCGTGTCGCGTCGTAGCCAAGCAACAGACCGATCTCACGCAGCAGGCGACGGAAATTGGTGCTCGACGTTTCCCGGTCGCGCATCTTGGTGAGCTTGTGCTGTACCAGCGGATGGCTGACGACATGAATCGAATGCGGCAACGACATCTCAATCTCTCCCCCAATTTTTCCCCATCATCCCATGCGACTTCTAGAACACAGTACCGTCGCTCGCGATGGAGATCGGCGGTCCGCCACCGGGCCGGCGCTCGGCGGCAAGCGCTCGGCCGGCGAACCAGGTGCCGGCCTCCAGAACCTTGACCAACGGCAGGCGCACGGCATCGAGGCCGAGATGGCCGCGCACATGCTGGGCGATGCGATCGAGCAGCGCCACCGTCAGCGCCCGCCACTCGACGATCGGCTCGTCGCCGACGGCAAAGGTCTTTTCCAGCAGCACCTTCTGCTTGGGCCGCAGTGCCCCGGCATCGACCAGCAGGCCGCCGTTGCGATATTCGGGCAAGCCGGTCAGCTCATCGAGGGCCACGACCTCGAGGCCAGCTCCCTCCAACGGCTCGACCAGGGAATAGGACAACCACTGCGACAGCTTATGGAACGGCACCCAGCCGATGGCTGCGTGCTGCCAGACGTCGCCAATGGGGAGCGGCCAGATCGGCGACAGCCTGTCGAGCACGGCGGCCAGGATGCTCGCGGCCTTCACTTCGGGCCTGGCGACGATATCGAACAGGTCACCCGGTCGCGACAGGCCGACGCCGCCCAGCTTGCGCAACAGCTCGGCACGACCTTCCAGGCCAACCAGGGGATTGTGCGCCTTCACCTGGAAGCCCATGGCGATGTCCATGGGCGTCAGCACAGCCAGGCGCTCGGCATCAACGCGCAGCGGATCGCCCTTGGCATCGCGGCTGAAGGCGCCGTTGGCGAACATGTGTAAGCTCGCCACACCCAGCCCCTCGGAGCGCGCGTAGGTCTCGCCGGTTCCGGGCTCGCGATAGGACCAAGCCGGCCCCGCACCAGCGTCGAGCAGCACGGACACCACGGCGAGGTCCATGCGCCGGCGCGCGATCTCCTCCTTCGGCAGTCCGCTGAGGCGCTCGACCAGCGCCGGCCAGCGATCGCGGCCGCCGGCCTCGAAATGCCGCCAACGCGAGTGGAAGGGGATTTCCGTCGGATGGGCGAAGCGCTGCCGCGTCACCGCTAGCGTCGCCTGGACGGCAGCCTCGAGCCCGTTGGAATCGACCGAGAACCAGGCAGATCGCCCATCCTCGGCGTATTTCAAGACCGCCTCCGCCCGCTCACGGATTGCCGTAGGCGTGCGCAGGTACGCAAGATCGGCTGGGTTCACTCGTTGAGACCCCGCCCCTTGGCCTTGGCGAGCTCGATCGTCTCCGGCTTCTTCGGCGTGAAGTAGCCGGCAGCCTTCTTGGCATCCATCTCGACCTGGGCATCGGCGGGGATCAGCTCGTCGGGGATCGGCACCTGCTCGATGACGTCGACGCCCTGTTCGCGCAGCGCATCCGATTTCATGTTGCTCATCGAGGCGAAGCGATCGATGCGGGCGATGCCCAGCCAGTGGAACAGGTCGGGCATCAGTTCCTGGAAGCGCATGTCCTGCACGCCCGCAACGCATTCGGTGCGGTTGAAGTACTGCGCCGCCGAATCGCCGCCGGGCTGGCGCTTGCGTGCGTTGTAGACCAGGAACTTGGTGACCTCGCCCAGCGCGCGACCCTCCTTGCGATTGTAGATGACGACGCCGACGCCGCCCTTCTGTGCCATGTCGATGCAGATCTCGATGCCGTGCGCGAGATACGGCCGGCAGGTGCAGATGTCCGAGCCGAATACGTCAGAGCCATTGCATTCGTCGTGAAGGCGGCAGGCGACCTTGGTCTCCGCCTTGCCGAGCTGCTTCACGTCGCCGAAGAAATAGATCGTGGCGCCGCCGATCGGCGGCAGAAACAGTTCCAGGTCGGGCCGCGTCACCAGTTCGGTGTACATTCCGCCGGTGTGCTCGAAGAGCGTGCGGCGCAGGTCGGCCTCCTTGACGCCGAAACGTTCGGCGATGCCGGGTAGCCACCATACCGGCTCGACGGCGGCCTTGGTCACGCGCACGTCGCCACTCGGCATCAGGATGTCGTTGTCGGGCTTGAGCCTGCCGGCTGCAATCGCGTCCCTGATCTCCGGCATGTGCACATGGGCCTTGGTGACGGCGATGGTCGGACGGATGTCCCAACCGGCCGCCAGCTTGTCGGCGAACACCTCGGCTACCATGTGGCCCCAGGGATCGAGCGACACGATCTTCTTCGGATCGAACCAGCTCTCGAACGGCCCGATCGGTTCGGCCGGCGACGTGTTGGTGAAGTCCGGGCGATGGCCGGGCTTGAGTTCCTGGGCCGCGATCGCCAGCGCCCGGTAGATGCCATAGGACCCGGAATGCACGCCGATGGCGTTGCGCTTGGCGGGATCGCCCACGGTGCCCACGACGGGCCCGCGAATCTTGGGATCGCGCGCACCCCAGATCACCGGGGGAGCCGCCTGGCCGCCCTGCGAAGGATGCGTATTCAGTCTGATGTGAGCCATGTGCTTTCCAGATGCCCCAAAAGGCGGGAAAGCGAGGCATTTTAGGCGCTGCCGATGACAAATGGAAGATGCGCTGAAACGTGGCAAACGAGGCATCTGGCGACGTCAGCGGCCTCACCTTGGCCCGTAAGCCTCCTTCCGAGGGTCATGGGCTCAACCGCCGTGTTTGGTGACGAGCCGCCCAAGCAACTCGGCTTGGGTTACGGCTGATTTTGCCTTCCTGATCCGTGAACGCTTCAGCGCCCCGGCCTCGAAGGCGGCAATCACCGCGTCGTGCACATACGAGGTCCGGCACACGGTAGGCGTGTTGGCCAGTTCCTCGGCGATTTCGATCACCGCCTTGCGGACCTGGCGCCGGCGCTGGCGCTCGCTGCCGGCCGGCTCAGTCGCGGCGAGTGCCTTCAAGGCCGCGGCAGAGGCGACCAGAGTACGGAAGTCTTTGAGCGATATGCGCCGGCCCGCGAGTTCTTGCAGAAACGCGTTGACCTCGGCGGCCCGCATCGGCCGCACCGAGTCGGCCTCCCGGTACTGGAACAGGCGCCGTCCGGGCAGTTCGAGCAAACGTGCCACCGCGGCATGGAAGCGCGGACTCAGCACGTGCTTGTTGATGACCTTGCCGCCCTTGGCCTTGAACGACAGCGTGACAACGCCCTTGTCGGCGAGCCTGACGTTCGACTTCAACAGCGTCGTAGCGCCTCGCGTGCCGCGCTCGCGGGCGTATTCCTCGCTGCCGGCACGAATCGCCGTGAGGCTCACCAGTTCGACGACCGACGCAGCAACGAAGGGACGATCGATCTCCTCCGCGGAGAGGCAGCGATTGACCGCCCGACGAATCGTCGGCAGCGACTTGGCAAGGCTCGCGAGCCGGCGCGCCTTGAGCGCTTCACGCACCGCGGCCCAGTGGGGATGGTAGCGGTATTGCAGGCGGCCGGCGGCGTCTTCGCCGACGGCTTGGAGATGGGCGGCAGGATTCGCCGCGAAGCGAACGTTGACGTAGGCCGGCGGCACGGCCAGCGCCTTCAGCCGACGGATTTCTGCGGCATCGCGCACAAAGGAACCTGACGGCGTGACGAAGGCGAAGCCCTTGCCGCAGCGCTGGCGCCGCAAGGTCAACCCCTCCGGGCCGACGATCACGAGGCCGTGTTCCTCGGCCAGCCGGGCGACGCTCGAGCGTTGCGACATAGGCGGAAGAACGCCGGCACCGGGCGGGCGTTCCGCGCTGCCCCGTGCAGAATCCTTTGCTTGCAACCAGAAATGGGGGCAGACGTTGTCGGTCCACGGGGAGTGTATGAACGCCGCGGGTATGACCAAGGAATCACTGACGCAAGGCACCATCGCCGAAACGGAACGGTTTCGCCTGCTTGTCGAGGCGGTGACCGACTATGCCATTTTCATGCTCGACCCCAACGGGATCGTGGCGAGCTGGAATGCCGGTGCCGAACGGATCAAGGGCTACAAGGCGAGCGAGATCGTAGGTCGAAGCTTTTCGACCTTCTACGAAGAGGCCGACCGCAAAGCTGGCATACCCCAGCGCGTCCTTTCGGTCGCCGCGCGCGACGGCAAGTTCCAAGCAGAAGGATGGCGCGTTCGCAAAGACGGCAGCCGCTTCTGGGCTTTCGTCATCATCGACGCCATCTACGACAACGGCGAGATCATCGGCTACGCCAAGATCACCCGCGATCTGACGGAGCGACGGGAGGCCGAAGAGGAACTGCGGCGCAGCGAAGAACTGTTCCGCCGGCTGGTCGAAGGCGTCACCGACTACGCGATCTACATGCTCGACCCTGCCGGCATCGTCAGCAACTGGAATGCCGGCGCCCAGCGCATCAAGGGATATGGGCCGGACGAAATCGTCGGCCAGCACTTCTCGATCTTTTACACCGAGGAGGATCGCAGCCGCGGTGAGCCGGCGCGCAGCCTCGCCATCGCCGAGCGCGAAGGCCGCTTCGAGGCCGAGGCCTGGCGGCAGCGCAGAGACGGCAGCCGCTTCTGGGCCAACGTCGTGATCGACGCCATTCGCGATCCGGCCGGCGGCTTGGTGGGTTTCGCCAAGATTACGCGCGACATCACCGAGCGCCGTGAGGCGCAGCTTGCGCTGGAGCGCACGCGCGAGGCCCTGGCGCACTCTCAGAAGATCGAGGCCATCGGCAAGCTGACGGGCGGCGTCGCGCACGACTTCAACAATCTCCTGACCGTCGTCCTGGGCAGCCTCGACCTGTTGCGCCGCTACCTTCCCGGCGACGATCCACGCATCACCAGATTACTCGACAATGCCCTGCAAGGGGCGCAGCGCGGCGCCAGCCTGACGCAGCGCATGCTGGCCTTCGCGCGGCGTCAGGAGCTCGATCTGCGGCCGGTCGACCTGGTGGAGCTGACGCGCGGCATGCGCGATCTGCTGCAGCGCTCGCTCGGCCCCCAGATCGTCATCGAAACACGCTTTCCGCGCTCCCTCGACAACGTGACGGTCGATCCACACCAGCTCGAGACGGCACTGCTCAACCTGGCGGTCAATGCGCGCGATGCCATGCCCGCCGGCGGCATCCTGACCATCGCCGCCCGCAACGAGGCCACGGTGGGGGATGCCAGCCTGCGCCCTGGCCGGTATGTCAGGCTGACATTGCGCGACACCGGCGAAGGCATGGATGCAGACACGCTGATGCGCGCGACCGAGCCATTCTTCACCACGAAGGGCACCGGCAAGGGCACCGGTCTCGGCCTTTCCATGGTCCACGGTATGGTCGAGCAACTTGGCGGGCAACTGATCCTGCACAGCAAGCCGGGTGAAGGTACGACCGCCGAGCTCTGGCTACCGGCGGCCGAGCAACGGGCCACGCCCCAGGCTTCGGCGACCGAGGTACGCGAGATCGAACAGGGTGCGCCGCTCACCATACTCGCCGTCGACGACGATGCGCTGGTACTCTCCAACACGCGCGCCATGCTCGAGGATCTCGGGCACACCGTGCTCGTTGCCTATTCCGGCGAACAGGCGCTCGAGAAGTTCGAACGCACGCCCACGATTGACCTCGTGATCACCGATCAAGCCATGCCCAAGATGACCGGCATTGAACTAGCCAAGAAGATCAAGGGCCGCCGTCCCGATATGCCGATCATCCTGGCGACCGGATATGCCGAACTGCCGCCGTCCATGGACGCCGCCATGGCGCGGCTATCCAAGCCCTTTCGGCAGGAGGCCCTGGCCGAGGCTGTCGCCAACGCCGTAGGGGAGAGCCGCGAAACCTGGCAATAGACCGGCGATACGTGTTGCGGGAGTACAATCCGGCTGAGACCAGCTGGACGGCTTGTGCTTCAGGGTGCGATTGTGAGGACATGATTCGTCGTCGTGTCCTTTTCGCGCTTCCCGCCCTCTCGCTTGCTTCGGCGCCCGCCTTTACCCAGACGGTCAACACCCTGCCCGGGATGACGACCGTCACGTTCGCGCCCGGCTCGAATACAACGACACTCGCCGGCCAGATGGCTCCGGGCGGCCGCAGCGTCTACTACGTGCAAGCCAAGGCGGGGCAGACGCTGATGGTGTCGGTGATGCCGGTCGCCACCGGCATCAGCTTCCAAGTCTTCAAGGCCGATGCGAGCTTGGCAAAGGGCGCTGACGGCCTGCCCGTGGTTTCCGGCGGCACGCTGCCCGACGCAGGGCCAACGGACAACGCGACGGCATGGATCGGCGCGATCCCGCTCGACGGTAACTACCTGATCCTGGTCGCTATGCGTCCCGCAGCGACGGCCACACCGAGCCCCTACAATCTCACCGTGTCGCTGCGATAGGCTGACGGTAACCGCCTTATTAGTGCAATTAGTCCTGGCTGTGGTCCGCGATTTAATTGATTGCGCCTTCGGTGCAACTAACTCATAAGTGCGATTGTCGGATGATCGTAGGACGCTGGATGCTTGGGGATCCGGCCTGCCGATCGTCGACAAGGTGTGTGGTGTTTGCCGGCGCGCTTGGGGTGGGCCGCGCCGGCATCTCTCGCCTTAAGAATATTATAATCCGACGTCAGGATTTGCCGGTGCAGGCGAAGGTGATGGGTCGCGGCTTGAAGGTCGGGGCGGGGTTTGTCGCCTCCCGGACCTTTCGGGGCCATGCGCCGCTCTTCAGATGGCGCTCCACGATCGGCACCAGACCCTGCAGGAAGACCCAGGCCCGCAAACGCTCTCCTGCATAGTTGTTGTGGATGGCGTCGACAAAAAGATCGGGATCGAAAGGCAGCAGCCGCGCCACATCGATGAAGGCAAGCTCGTGCATCTGCGCGTACTTGGCGAAGACGCGATTCTCGAATGCGGCCATCCGCTCGAGATCGCGGTAGCGGAACGGCGCATAGCCCTGATTGAGGTACTCGAGGATCGAGCGATGGCGGATGGGATGCAACGCCATGCCGTCCCTCACCAGCCAGAAGAACGACGCCAGCACCAGCTCGGCGCCCGCTGCATTGCCGGCGGCGCGGATGGCGTCCAGGTCATGCAGGATGGTCGGCAGATTGATCGGTAGATCGGGCCGCATGATGTCGGGATCGCGCTCGTCGACGCCCTTGGGCCACACCAGCGTGTAGTCCCTCTTGGCCCACTCGCCGCCGCCTGCGGCCGTGTTGCCCGCCGCAACCAATGCCCGGACACGCCGCAACAAAGCCGATTCGCTTTCCAGGCTCGCCAGCCAGCCCCCCGAGGTCTCCGTCGTCCCACCGCCAGCGGGCGCAGCCGGACAATGTTCGCCGGCCGCCAGAGTCATGCCGGCGGTGTACGGCACTTCGGGCACGAGAGTGCGCAGATCGAACTGATTGGCGCCCTCGTAGTACACCAGCAGGTCCGGCTGCAGCGGCAGGACTTCCTCTCGCACAATGGCGACGTTGTCGCTCGAGGTGATGCTTTCACGCCCCGCATTGAGGACCTCGAACGTCACGTCGAGCCTGTGGGACGCCGCCCACATGTTCAGCCAGTTGCCGACGAACTCTGGATATGAATAGGCAAAGTAGTGATTGCCGACGGTCGTCGAGGCACCGATGAAGGCAATGCGCACCGTCCGCGGTTGGCGGGCGAACGGCACGGGCGGTCCGCGAAAGCCGTAGGCATTGGTGACAAGACCGATCGGCGTGGTGGCGTTCGGCATGAAGCGGTAAGGCGGCCGCGCCTCGCCCGATGGTGGGTCGTAGAGATAAAGATGCCCTGGCGCGCCGCAGAGATAGGCGTGCCGACACGGATCGCCGACGAAGTTGGAATTCCAAGCTTTGAACATGTCGGCGCGGCGCGTGCCATCGGTGACGCCGCTCCGTTCGACATCGCGCACCAGGTCGAGCCACTCCTGGGATACCGCTCTGCGGTTTGGCAACGGCGCTGGGTCGGCGAAGAACCAAGCGCGCTCGACGCCGGAGGCAAGGGCGATCTCGTCGAGATGACGCGTGGCCGGTCCGCTGTCGGATTCAGAATCAAGCAAGCGCACGATGCACTCGGCCGCGACGGTGCATAACGCAACCGAGACAACGACCAGCAAGACATTCAGCCACAACTTACGCACGCTGTTGCTCCTACACCATTCGCCAAACCCGTTGGATGCAAAAAGATGGCCCAACCGACAAGGCCGCATCACTCGATGCCGACGACCTGGAAGCGGTTCGCGCAACAGCTGCCCTTGCCTCGTCCGTCCAAAGCGGGTGAATTGGGCGCATGCAGTTCGGCTGGCTCACCCTTCAAATGTCGCCCTCGCCCGACGAGGACGCCCAACGTATCGGCGACCTGATCGACCAGGCCTGTGGCGCCGAGCGCCTCGGCTTCTCCGACGTGTGGCTGACGGAACATTATTTCACCGGCGAGAGCGTCTATTCGGACTCGCTGATGTTCGCCGCCGCACTCGCCGTGAAAACCGAGCGAATCCGCATCGGCTTCGCGGTGGTGCAGATGCCGTTCCACCACCCGGTGCGGCTCGCCGTTCAGCTCGCCCTGCTCGATAATCTCAGCAAGGGCCGGATCGACGTCGGCATCGGCAAAGGCACGGTCTACAACGAATACGAGTTCGTCGGCCATGGCCTGCGCAGCACCGACAGCCGCGAGCGCATGGAAGAGGCCGTCGACATCATCGAACGCGCGTGGCGTGAGGCTCCCCTCACCTATGACGGCAAATTCCACAAGGTTCATATTCCGGCCATCCGGCCCAAGCCCGTGCAGCAGCCTGGGCCGCCGTTGTGGCGCTCGGTGATCTCGCCCGGATCGTTCAAAGAATGCGGCAAGCTCGGTGTGCCGATACTTACGGCGCGCCTGCCCATCGAGCGCATCAAGGAACGCTGGGCGACCTACGAGACCGGCATTGCCGAGGGCGGCCATGACGAGCGCACGCGCGAGCGGCTCCTGTCGCAGAGTGCATTGTGGCGCAACGTCTACGTCGCCGAGTCGGACGCCCAGGCCGAGGACGAACTCGCCGGCATGCTCACCGAGACGCGCGCTCACATGATGCATGTACGCGAGGCCTACAATCCGGCGGACTTCGAACCTGAGCCCGCGACGCTCAATGCCTGGACGGATCCCAAGGTGCCGGACTCGGTCGCCATTCCCTTTGCGCTGCAGACCGGATCACTCTACGGCTCGGCCAAGCGGGTGTGCGAGCAGGTGGCCGAGCTGCGCGACGTCGGCGTTCGCCATCTGCTCTGCCAGACCGGCTTCGGCGCCATGGATCACGCGCAGAACATGGCCTCGATGCGCCGCTTCGGCCAAGAGGTCATGCCGGCGTTCCGCGATTAGAGGGGAATGACATCGGGCGAACCGCGTACGCGGTTCCATTCTCATTCGCGCGCCCGGACGGCGCTTGCATTAGCAGTCGCCCACGCGCTTTCCGCTCAGCACGCTGCTGCCCTTGATCGTCGTGCCGGCCTTGTCTTTGACCGTGAGCTGGCCCAGGCCCTCGTAGCTGTCGGGCTTGAAGTTGATATCGGCTTCTGCGGTCACGCCGGGCGTCTCGTCCCGTGGCGGGCAGACCGTTGTCGCTTTGAAGACGCCGGGCTGCTTGGCCCCGGGGGTGAAGGAGCAACCGTGCTTGGCGAAGTCGTCGGGAGTCGGATAGAGCAAGCGCTCCAGAATGGCCTCGCCGCCTTTCACGCAGACGCGCTTGGAGGTGGCCGGCATCGGCTGCATCCCTTCCAGCGTCGTCTTGTCGGTGATCTCCCACAGACCGGCTTGAATGGCGGTCTGGCCAAAAGTCGGGCCGGTGACCAACGTGGCCGCAATCGCTGCAGCAATGACAGAACGCTTCATCGACTTGGATCGCTCCTGCTGTCTGACGACGCCGCACCATAGCCTGCCATGCCGCCCGCCGTGCGATCCAAATCAGGTGCTACTGCTGGCGCTGCGGCGCTGGTGCCGGATTGGCCGGCGCGATCGGCTGTTCGACGGTGACATTGATGTTGCGATCGGTCGCGCGGGCAACATTGCTGTGCAGTCCCGGGGCGCCGAACAGGAAATAGGCGCCGATCAGGACGGCCACCACCATTGCGCCGGCGACGAAGTACAGGCCGCCGCCCCTGCTCGTCGGCCCGGCAGTCACGTGGACATCCTTCCTGGGGTCGTAGTCGGGCATGGTCTTTCCTTTCGTGCTCCTCGTTGTTTCCGTGCTGTGTGGCAACGGGCCGCATATAGCGATGGTTGCGGGGAACCACGCGCCGGGGCTTAGCGTTATCGTCTTAATGTCGACCGAGCCTCCGCCTTCCGAAACTCCACTCAGCGGGCGAAAGATCCTGATCGTCGAGGACGAGGCCCCCATCGCACTCAACCTCGCAGCCGCAGTTCAGCGAGCTGGTGGCATCGTGATCGGGCCGGTCGCCTCGGTTGCCGGCGCCCACGCCGCGATGGCAGACAACCGGCTCGACGGCGCCCTGCTCGACATCCGCCTGCGCAACGAGACGTCGTTTCCGCTGGCCGATGTGCTGGCCGTGCTCAACATCCCGTTTGTGTTCGTGAGCGGCCTTTCGAGCGCCCTGATGCCCTATACGCACCGCGAACGGCCGCTATTCGACAAACCCTATGAGTCCGACGAGGTGATCGCTGCCCTGGCCCGACTGTTCGAGGAAGCCGGGGCCGCGGAGCCTGAAGCCAACGAAGCGCCGGCTTGACCTCCTGAACACGTCCATCGTTGCCCGCTGGGATCTCGACGGTGAGTTCGCGCGGATCAATCGTCCAATAGAGCGCTATCTATGCCGGCTGGGCCTCCAGCCAACGTCGAGCGGCCCGTACGTCGCGGAAGATCTTGATCGGGCGGTCAGCAGCCGCCAGGGTGCCGAAGAGACGAGCCAGCCCCTGCGTATGCTCGGTGATCACGACGATGGCCAGCGCGCCCATCCGCCCCGCCGTGTGATAGGCGCGGATGCGGGCGCCGAGCAGCATCATCTCCTCGTCGGTCAACTTCGGATCGCCCTGCGTTCCGTCGAACAGCTTGCGGTAGGGCATGCTCCCGGCCACCACCACGGCATCCAGATAGTCCTCGAGGTCGCGCAGCGTGACGTCGCCTTCGCATATGGCGCTCAGCATGCGCTGGTCGTGATCAATCGTCCAACTGATGGGCACGCCAGACTCGCCAATTCTTCGTCGGCCGCACAGTAGGGAGGGCGCCTATCGGCTGCAACCTCCGATCACAGGGCACGTTGACCAGCAGGTCGACCATGAGCACCAAGAACACGCCCCTCGGAATCCAAGAACACGAGATCCTGCGCGCTATTGCCCGGGCAACGGCGGCGGCCTCACCGGTGGTTCCTCTGTCGTCCACCCAACGCTTGCGCTTCGAGATGCTGGGCCTGATCGAGGATCGCGCCGACGGCGGCCGGCTGACCGAGCGCGGGCGTGCGATCGCCGCCGCGCCGACCGAAACGCCCCCGGCGCCAAGGGAGCTGCAGCAGCAACCGGCCGCGCCGCGTGACCGGCGCGGCCGCCGGCTCGGCCTGCGCCGGCGCTCCCCGTTCTAGGTCTGCCAATAGGCGAGGTCCGGCCAGCGGCGACCGATTACCGCGACGATATCGTCTGCACGCGCCGCCAGAATGCGCTCGCCCTTGAAGGCCGTGGCCCGTGTCGGATCGCCGGTGGCGCCGGTGCGCTCGAACGGCCCATCGAGCGCCAGCTTGTCCATGCGCACGCTGCGCGGATCGAGCGCCAGCATCACCGAGGTCTCGCGCTCGTCGGCATGGCCGCCTGCAGCCACGGTCAGCAGCGTTTCAGCCGCGGCACCCAGGCCGCGCATGTGCAGCACCAGGAGATCGGTCGCCCCACCCGCAACCTCGTCGATCGGCCGCTCGGTCGAGACGCCGGTGTTCAGGACGACGAGCCTCCGGACCCCATGGCCGCGAAAGTTGTCGAGCAGCTCGGTCAGCAGGGCTTTGAAGGTTTCGGCCGAAAGATGCTGGCTGCCCTCGAACGCCGCGAAGGCCGGATAGAAGCCGAAGCCCACGACAGGGGCCGCGATCACCGGCAGGCGCTCGATCACGCGCTGGGCGAGAGCGCGGGCCGTCAGCGCATCGGTCTTGAGCGGCAGGTGCGGACCGTGCGCCTTGGCCGCCGCACCGATCGGAACCACGACCGGAGCCCCTGCCTCGAAACGTGCCTTGGCCTCGGGCCAGGTGAGATCTTCCAGCCAAACGCCGGTGTCGGTTGTCATGGGACCACGCTAAAGCATGGTGGGTCCAGGTGGAATCACCTGGACCCATCATGCCCGGCGAAACAAGCACCTCCCGGGCGCGCGAATGAGATCAGGTGGAACCGCGTACGCGGTTCCACCTGATCTCATTCCGCTCTAGTCTTACTGTGTCATAAATGGAATCGGCTTTTTGCGGGCTTTGCGCGACAGCATGGACATCGTGGCAAGGAAGAGACGATTGCATCGATCAATCGTCTGCGCATGGTAGCAATCGAGTTGGGGA
>JAEZIF010000273.1 GCA_023416135.1 Pseudomonadota bacterium | reverse complement strand
GCGCCGCACCTTGGCGTCGAGCGCACCGAACGGCTCATCGAGCAGCAGGACGCGCGGCTCGACGGCGAGCGCCCGGGCAAGGGCCACGCGCTGACGCTGACCGCCCGAAAGCTGGGCGGGATGGCGCTTATCGAGGCCGCGCAACTGCACCAGTTCGAGCAGCTCCGCGACGCGTTGGCGGATCGCCTTGTCGGACGGCCGCGTGCGGCGTGGACGCACGCGCAGGCCGTAGGCGATGTTGTCCGCCACGGTGAGATGGCGGAACAAGGCATAGTGCTGGAACACGAAGCCGACGCGCCGGTCGCGCACCGCGAGCCTGGTGGCGTCTTCCTCGCCGAACAGGATGCGGCCGGCAGTCGGCACCTCGAGGCCTGCGATGAGGCGCAGGAAGGTCGTCTTGCCCGAGCCCGAAGGGCCGAGCAGCGCCAGAAGCTCGCCGGGCTGCACGTCGAGGTCGACATGCTCGATCGCCACCGTCCCGTCGAAGGACTTCGCCAGGCCCTCGGCGCGAATGGCGAGAGCGGCCGGCCCGTCAGTGCCGGTGGATGCGGGCGAGCCCGTTGCCGTATCGCCACTCGAGGATGGACTTTGCGCCCAGGGTGACGAGGGCGAGTCCCGACAGAATCGAGGCGACGGCGAAAGCAGCGACGAAGTTGTACTCATTGTAGAGGATCTCCACGTGCAGCGGCATGGTGTTGGTCAGTCCGCGGATGTGTCCGGACACGACCGAGACGGCGCCGAATTCGCCCATAGCACGTGCGTTGCAGAGCAGCACGCCGTAGAGCAGCGCCCAACGCACGTTGGGCAGGGTGACGGTCAGAAAAGTGCGCCAGCCCGAGGCGCCGAGCGTCAGCGCCGCTTCCTCCTCCGCCGTGCCCTGCTCCTGCATCAGCGGGATCAGCTCGCGGGCAATGAACGGGAGGGTGACGAAGATCGTCGCCAGCACGATGCCGGGCACGGCGAAGATGATCTTGAACTGCCAGTCCTCCATCAGCGGTCCCAGAAGACCCTTGGCCCCGAACAGCAGGACGTAGACCAGGCCGGAGACGACCGGCGACACCGAGAACGGCAGGTCGATCAGCGTGACCAAGAGGCTCTTGCCCGGGAACTCGAACTTGGCGACCGCCCAGGCCGCCGCAACGCCGAAGATCAGGTTGAGCGGCACCGCGATCGCCGCGACCAGCAAGGTCAGACGGATGGCCGTCTGGGTGTCGGGCTCGTCGAAAGCGGCCAGGAATGCATCGACGCCGCGGCGCAGCGCTTCGGAGAACACGGCGAGCAGCGGCAGCACCAGGAAGAGCGCGAGGAAGCCGACCGCCAGCGCGACAAGCGTCCAGCGCACCGCCCTGCCTTCGCTCAATGCGCTGCTACGCATGGCCGAACCGCCGGCGGCTGTAGGCTTGCAGGCCGTTGATGGCGAGCAGCGTCAGGAAGGAGATCGCCAGCATCACCGTCGCGATGGCGGCGGCACCCGCGTAGTCGAACTCCTCGAGCTTGGTGACGATCAGGAGCGGCGCGATCTCCGAGACGAACGGCATGTTGCCGGCGATGAAGATCACCGAGCCGTACTCGCCGACGGCGCGGGCGAAGGCGAGCGCCACGCCGGTCAGCAGAGCCGGCGTGAGTGCCGGCAGCACGACGCGGAACACGGTCTGGCGGCGCGTGGCGCCGAGCGTCGCCGAGGCTTCCTCGACCTCGCGATCGAAGTCCTGCAGCACCGGCTGGACCGTGCGCACGACGAACGGCAGGCCGATGAAGATCAGCGCGACCAGGATGCCGAGCGGCGTGAAGGCGATCTTGATGCCCCACGGCGCGAACAGGCTGCCGACCCAGCCGTTCTCGGCATAGAGCGCCGCGAGCGCAATGCCGGCCACCGCTGTCGGCAGGGCGAACGGCAGGTCGACCGCCGCGTCGAGCAGGCGCTTGCCGGGGAATTCGTAGCGTACCAGCACCCAGGCCACGATCACGCCGAACACCGCGTTGACCAGGGCGGCGGCGGCCGCAGTGAAGAAGCTCACCTCGAGCGCCGCCAGCACACGCGGCGTGGTGGCGACGCTCCAGATGCCATCCAACCCCAGCTCGCCCGCGCGCGCCACCAGCACGGCGAGCGGGACCAGCACGATCAGCGATAGATAGGTGACGGAGAATCCCAGCGTCAGGCCGAAGCCGGGCAAGGCGCTCGGCCTGCGGATGCGCGGCAGCCAGCCGCTGAGGGCGGCGTCGCTCATCGCGTCACGGCTTTGCCCGACGGCTTGTAGATCTGGTCGAACAGGCCGCCTTCGGCAAAGTGCTCGGCCTGTGCCTTGGCCCAGCCGCCGAAGGCCTGGTCGATGGTCACCAGCTTGATCTTGGGGAAGCGCGCCAGGTCGGCGGGATCGGCCGCCTCGGGCCTGGAGGGCCGGTAGAAGTTGCGGGCGATGATCTTCTGCGCCGCCGGCGAGTAGAGGAAGTCGAGATAGACCTGCGCCACCTTGCGCGTGCCGCGCCTGTCGACGACGGAGTCGACAAGCGCGACCGGCGGCTCGGCCAGGATGGAGAACGGCGGCACCACGATCTCGAACTTGTCGGCGCCGAACTCCTGCAGGATCAGGAACGCCTCGTTCTCCCACGAGATGGCGACATCGCCGACGGCGCGCTGCGCGAAGGTCGTGGTCGAGCCGCGTGCACCCGAATCGAGCACCGGCACGTTGCGATAGATCGCCTCGACGAACTTGCGCGCCGCCGCCGGATCGCCCTTCGCACGATCGAGTTCATAGGCCCAGGCCGCGAGATAGTTCCAACGGGCGCCGCCCGACGTTTTCGGGTTCGGCGTCACGACCGAAACACCATTGCGGGCGAGATCGGGCCAATCCTTGATGGCCTTGGGGTTGCCCTTGCGCACCACGAACACGATGGTCGAGGTGTAGGGCGAAGAGTTGTTCGGCAGCCGCGACTGCCAGTTCTCGGGCAGGCGCTTGGACTCGCGGGCGATGGCGTCGATGTCGCCGGCCAACGCCAGCGTCACGACGTCCGCTTCCAGCCCGTCGATCACCGAGCGGGCCTGCTTGCCCGAGCCGCCATGGCTCGCCCGCACCGTCACCTTCTGGCCGGTGCTGGCCTGCCACTGTTTGGCGAAGGCCTCGTTGATCGCCTTGTAGAGCTCGCGCGTCGGGTCGTAGGAGACGTTGGTGAGCACGACGTCCTGCGTGCTCTGCGCGCGCGCCGACGCGAAGACTGACAGGACGGGGGCCGCCGAGGCGGCGGCGAGAAGACGACGGCGTTTGGTCAGACTGCGTTCGGTCATGGCTCCGCTCCTCCGGGCCTGCGCTCCTCGCGAAGGGCGGCCGGTACTTGCTCTGGAATTCGACGACTAGAGGATTCGGCTCAGGGGCGCCGACAGGACATGCGGCAGACGCCGCGGCGGCAGAGCATGCTCAGGCGAGAGGATTGGGACATCGCTGTCTCCATGACTTTCGATGCTTCTCAAATGCCCGCGTTCACGCACTTGAACAATGGTTGCGATTGTCAAAGTTGCAACGACCGGAAGAAGGAATTTCTCCAACCGGTGCCAGGAATAGGGCACGGCAAGCCGTCATACCATGTCTTGGGTCGGAGGACCTGGCTACCGCCAGCGGTCGATGCCGTACTTCTCTCGTGCGGGCAGCACCGACACGTTGAGTCGACGCACCATGGCGCCCCCGAACTGCAGCGTGAGCGGCCGGCTCTCGATCTCGAACTGAACGCTCAGGCGGATGCCGGGACAGTCGTCGCGGCTGGCCGAAGCCAGCACCGGCAGGCGCCGATCGTTCTGCACCGCGTCGATCCAGGCATCGCCCGACAGGGTGATCTGGTAGCGGCCGGCGGCGATCCACTCCAGCGTGACGATGCCGCCATAGCCATCGTCACGCCCGCGCTCCGGCGGCACCATGTACATCACGGTGCCAACCGGCTTCAGCAGCATCGAGAAGGCACCGTCCTTGGGCAGCGCCGACTCGCTTTCGACGTCGGCGAAGAAGCCTTCGTCGAACAGCTCGATCTCGCGATTGACCGGCCAGTCGAACTTGCGACAGCCATCCTCGACCGCCCCGGCGGAGGTGGCGGCGAGAAGCGTCAGCACACAGGCAGTGAACCCGGCCCGCATGCAGTCATGATGATCAAGCCCAGCTCGGCAGACCAGTCTTGATCGTGAAATTGTGATGCGCCGACACCCAGCGCACCGTGCCGGTCTTCGAGCGCATGACGATCGAGTGGGTCTCCGCGCCGTTGCCGAAGCGGCGCACGCCCTTCAGCATCGAGCCCGAGGTGACGCCGGTGGCGGCGAACATCACGTCGCCCTTGGCCATATCCAGCATCGAGTACTTGCGGTTGAGATCGGTGATGCCCCACTTGCGGGCGCGGGCCTTCTCGTCGTCGTTGCGGAACAGCAGACGGCCCTGGATCTGGCCGCCGATCGCGCGCAGCGCCGCGGCCGCCAGCACGCCCTCAGGCGCACCGCCCGACCCCATGTAGATGTCGATGCCCGAATCGCCGGTCGAGGTGGCGATCACGCCCGACACGTCGCCATCGCCGATCAGCATGATGCGCGCCCCCGCCTCGCGCACCTTGGCGATCAGCTCGGCATGGCGCGGGCGGTCGAGGATACAGACCACCAGGTCGGAAACCTCGACCTTCTTGGCCTTGGCGAGATCCGTCAGATTCTCGGCCGCGCTCTTGTCGAGATCGACGACGCCCTCGGGCAGGCCGCCGCCCACGGCGATCTTGTCCATGTAGACGTCGGGCGCATTGAGGAAGCCGCCATGCTCGGCCATGGCGATGACGGCCAGCGCATTGGGCAGGCCCTTGGCGGTGATGGTCGTGCCCTCGAGCGGATCGAGCGCGATGTCGATCTTGGGCGCGCCTGCCTGGCCCAGCCCGACCTTCTCGCCGATATAGAGCATCGGAGCTTCGTCGCGCTCGCCCTCGCCGATCACAACGGTGCCGTCGATGGCAAGCGAGTTCAGCGACGTGCGCATGGCGTCGACGGCCGCCTGGTCGGCCTTCTTCTCGTCGCCGCGGCCCATCAGCTTGGAGGCGGCGAGCGCCGCCGCCTCGGTGACGCGCACCACTTCCAGCGCAAGATTGCGGTCCAGTTTCACGTCGTTCGCCATCGTCCCCTCCGTCGGCGCCTCAATGATGAAATTCCGCGCCGTCCAACTGTCTAGAATGACTCGATCCTGATGACGCAGGGCTCCTCGGCCACCGCGCCCAGCCTGGCGATGCGGCCGAGTGCACGCTGCATCGCCGCCTCTTCCGTCTCGTGGGTGGTCAGAACCACCGGCACCGCGCCGTCCGAACGGCCGCGCTGCAGCATGGCCTCGAGTGAAATGCGTTCCTTGGCGAGCGCACCCGAGACCGCCGCAATGACACCCGGCTTGTCCTGCACCATCAGGCGCATGTAGTACGCTCCCTGGTGGCGGTCCATTGGCGAGACCTTCTTGTCGGCCAGCCGCTCGGCCGGCACGACGAAGGCCGGCATCTCGCGGCCGCGCGCCACGTCGACGAGGTCGGCAACGACGGCCGAGGCGGTCGGCCCCTGCCCGGCGCCGCGGCCCTGGAACATGGTGGTGCCGACGAAGTCGCCCTCGACGACGACGGCGTTGAACACGCCCTCGATGTGCGCGATCGGCGCCGCCAGCGGCACCATGCAGGGATGCACGCGCTGCTCGATGCCGTACCGCGTCTCACGCGCCAGCCCCAGCAGCTTGATGCGAAAGCCGAGCTCTTCGGCGAATTGGATGTCCATCGCGCTCACGCGGCGGATACCCTCGACATGCACACCGGCGAAGTTGACCTTGGCTCCGAACGCTGCACCGGTCAGAACGCTGAGCTTGTGCGCGGCATCGATACCGTCGACGTCGAAGCTGGGATCGGCCTCAGCGTAGCCTGCCGCCTGCGCCTCGGCCAGCACCGCATCGAAGTCGCGGCCGGTCTCGCGCATCGTGGTCAGGATGTAATTGCACGTGCCGTTGAGGATGCCGTAGAGGCGCTGCACGCGATTGCCCACCAGGCCCTCGCGCAGCGCCTTGATGATGGGGATGCCGCCCGCGACCGCCGCCTCGAACGACAGGATGCGGCCCTTCTTCTCGGCGAGCGTCGCCAGCTCGGTGCCGTGCATGGCGAGCAGCGCCTTGTTGGCGGTCACGACGTGCTTGCCCGAGCGCAGCGCCGTCTGCACGAGGCGACGCGCCACGCCGCCAGAACCGCCGATCAGCTCGACGACGACGTCGATGTCGGGCGCGGTGGCGAGCGTCAGCGGATCGCGCTCCCAGCGTACGCCGGAGACATCGATGTCCCGCTTCTTCGCCTTGCTGCGGGCGCTGACGGCGACGAGCCTGAGCGGCCGCCCGCCGCGCAGCGACAGCAGGCGGCCGTGCTCGGCCAATAGCTTGATCACGCCCGCGCCAACGGTGCCGAGGCCGGCAATGCCGATTCTGAGAGGAGCTTTCATGGGTCGCCTGATACGACAGGTTACGCTCAGGCGCGAGCCTTCAATGGCGTGATGTTGTCGCCCACGCCGCGCAGGTAGAGATCGATGGCGCGGCCGGGGTCGGCCATCACCTGGCGAATATTGCGGATGGCCTGGCGGATGCGGTGCTTGTTCTCCACCAGCGCGATGCGGACATGGGCGTCGCCATGCTCGCCGAAGCCGATGCCGGGCGAGACCGCGACATTGGCCTGAGTCAGCAGCAGCTTGGAAAAGGCAAGCGAGCCCAGTTCGGCGAACTCCCTGGGGACCGGCGCCCAGGCAAACATGCTGGCCGACGGCGCCGGCAGGCTCCAGCCCGCCGCACTCAGGCCTTCGATCAGCACGTCGCGGCGCTCCTTGTAGGTGTTGCGCGCCTGGGTGATGCAGTCCTGCGGACCGTTGAGCGCCGCCGTCGCCGCCACCTGGATCGGCGTGAAGGCGCCGTAGTCGAGGTACGACTTGATGCGCGTCAGAGCCTGGATCAGCGTCTTGTTGCCGGCGGCAAAGCCGATACGCCAGCCCGCCATCGAGTAGGTCTTGCTCATCGAGGTGAACTCGACGGCGATGTCGCGTGCGCCCGGCACCTGCAGCACGGACGGCGGCGGCACGCCATCGAAATAGATCTCCGCATAGGCGAGATCGCTCAGGATCCAGATGTTCTGGCGTTTGCAGAAATCGACGATCGCCGCATAGAAATCGAGATCGACGACCTGCGCCGTCGGGTTCGACGGATAGTTCAACACCAGCGCGATCGGCTTGGGCACCGTATGGCGCACCGCGCGCTCGAGCGCCGGAAGGAACTCGTCGAGCGACGTGCTGCCGGGCACGGGTATGTGGCGCACCGAGCCGCCGGCGATGATGAAGCCGTAGGGATGGATGGGATAGCTGGGGTTGGGTACCAGCACGATGTCGCCCGGCGAGGTGATGGCCTGGGCGAGATTGGCGAGGCCCTCCTTCGAGCCCAGGGTGACGATGATCTCGCCTTCGGGATCGAGCTCCACGCCGAACCGGCGCGCATAGTAGGCAGCCTGCGCCTTGCGCAGGCCGGGGATGCCGCGCGAGGCGGAGTAACCGTGCGCGCGCGGATTGGCGGCGGCCTCGGCGAGCTTGGCGACGATGTGAGGAGCGGTCGGCAGGTCGGGATTGCCCATGCCGAGATCGATGACATCCTGGCCGGCGCCGCGGGCGCGTGCCTTCATGGCGTTCACTTCCGCGAACACGTAAGGCGGCAGGCGCTTCAGCCGGTGGAATTCGGAATCGTCCATCGTTTTGTCCCTGGTCGCTAGAAATCGATGAAGATCTCGGCGCGCCGGTTGGCGGCGATGCCGCGGGCGGAGGTGGTCTCGAAGGCGGGTTCGGCGTCCGAGGCCGCCTCGGCGACGATGCGGCCGGTCGGCACGCCCAGCCGCACGAGCTGGTTGGCGATGGCGAGCGCGCGTCGGCGCGAGACTTCGTAGTTGGCGCGGGCGACCTGATCCGCCGACGAAGCAGAGGCGTCCTGCTGTGAGTGGGCGACAATGCGCACGGTGGCGCGGTTGGTCCTCTGCATCTCCGCCACCTTCTGCAGGATGGTAAAGTCGTTGCCGGTGAGGCTTGCAGAGCCGGCGCCGAACTGGATCACGGCGACCTGCGCGTTGCCGCCGGAGGGTGTCCTGGCCGACGGCGTGTCGGGCGCCGGCACGGCAGGCGCCTGCGGTGCGGCCATCGCCGCCATCTGGGCGGTGGCAAGATCAGCCGAAGATGCCGCCGGCTGAGCAGCAATTGCAGGCGCCGGCGTCGGTGTCGACACAACAGCCGATCCAGGCGGTGTCCAGCCGGGTGGCGGTACGAAGGCCTTGTTGGGATCGACAGATCGGGCCGGTGTCGATGGGGTCGCTGCAGGCGGCGGTGGAGGAGTCGGCGCGGGTGCCGCTGCAGCCACTTCCCTGCCCGGCGGCGTCCAGCCCGGCGGTGGCACGAAGGCCTTGCTCGGATCGGGGCGCGGAGGCGTCGTGGGCGGTGGCGGGGGCGACGCCATGGTGGTCACAGGCGGCGATGGCGGTGCCACTGGAGGCGCTGTAGCCGCGATCTCGAAGTTGGTGGCTGGCACGCTCTGTCCAGAAGGCACCCACCCGGGCGGCGGTACGAAAGCCTTGCTGGGATCGGCCCTGCGCGCCGGCACCGCGGGAGCGGGAGCGGGACTCGGCGGCGGGGCCGGAGCGGCGGCGACTGGCGCGGGTGCCGGCGGCGATGGTGGAGCAG
>JAEZIF010000241.1 GCA_023416135.1 Pseudomonadota bacterium | reverse complement strand
GGTCCTGCTGCCGGCCGAAGGCGACATCCACCAGGTGACCAACGCGCTCCTCGACCAGGGCTCGATCAGCATCCACGTCTATGGCGGCAACATCGGCGCGGTGCGCCGCCACACCTTAGACGTGAAGACGGGCGAGCCCAAGCTCTTCGTGTCGGGCTACACCAACAAGGAGCAGCCCAACCTGTGGGACCGCTCCGCCGAAGTGCGGGCGGCCGCCGGACGTTGACCCTTCGGACGATGTGACCTTATCACATGGTCACATTCGGAGCAGGTCGCATGGAGAGGAAGATCAACGGCCAGCCCATAACCGTTACCAAGCGCGGCAAGGCGAAGGTGCAGATCGTCGCCGTGCGCGAGAAGCCGAAGACCTTGTGGGGCGCCCCCAAAGGCACTTTCAGGATCCTGGGCGATATCGTCGGGCCGATCGACGACGACTATGACGAAGATCGCGAATGGCGGAACATCATGAAAGGATTCGATGAGCCTCCTGCTCGATACGCGCACAATCGTATGGTTGACGGAGCAAGTGCCAAAACGAAGCGCTAGGCGTCGGTGCGACGCCGCACTTGCAGCGGGTGAGCTGGCAATACCAACGATTGTCTTTTACGAGGTCGGTCGGGCTCTACAGCGTGAACGCCTCGTGTGCGTCTGATCTCCAGAATATGTCAGGCGATCCGCTGGATCGCATTGTCGTTGCCACCGCGCTGGTCGAGAAGGCGGTCTTGCTGACCGCCGACCAGCGGATTCTGGATTGGCTAGGTCAGGTACAGCGCCAGGACGCCAGTCGCTGACGGTCAGTGCTTGTGCGGATGCGGATGGGTCGGGTCGACCCAGTACACCGTCTCCGGCTTCTCGGCCGGTTCGATGTCGATGTTGATCGCCACCGCCTCGTTGTCGGAGCGCACCAGCACGCATTCCAGCGGCTCGGTGTCCGACGCATTGATCTCCTGGTGCGGCACGTAGGGCGGCACATAGATGAAGTCGCCCGGGCCGGCCTCGGCGGTGAACTGCAGCTTGTCGCCCCAGCGCATGCGTGCCTTGCCCTTCACGACGTAGATCACGCTCTCGAGGTGCCCGTGATGGTGGGCGCCGGTCTTGGCGTGGGCGTGGATGGTGACCGTGCCGGCCCACAGCTTCTGGGCGCCGACGCGCGCGAAATTGATGGCCGCTGCGCGGTTCATGCCCGGCGTCTGGGCGGTGTTGGTGTCGAGCGATCCGGCGGGGATGACCCGCACGCCGTCGGTTTTCCAGTCGGTCATACCTCCATCTAGGCCCACGGCCTCGCCCCGGCAAGGTGCCAGTTGTAGGATGGCCGCAGGAGCAGACATGAACAGGATCGACGAAACGAAACCCTTCAAGCCGGTGAACATCGCCGTGCTCACCGTTTCCGACACGAGGACGCTCGAGACCGACAGGTCGGGCGACACCCTGGTCGAGCGGATCGCCCGTGACGGCCACGTGCTGGCCGACCGGGCCATCGTCACCGACGACGTCGACACGATCCGTGCCCAGGTGAAGAAGTGGATCGACGATCCCACCGTCGAGGCGGTGATCACCACCGGCGGCACCGGCGTCACCGGCCGCGACGTCACGCCCGAGGCGCTGGAGGGCCTGTTCGAGAAGCGCATCGAGGGCTTCGGCGAGGTCTTCCGCTGGATCTCGTTCCAGAAGATCGGCACCTCGACCATGCAGTCGCGCGCCACCGCCGGCGTCGCCAACGCCACCTACATCTTCGCCCTGCCGGGCTCGACCGGCGCCTGCAAGGACGGCTGGGACGACATCCTGCGCCAGCAGCTCGACATCCGTTTCCGTCCCTGCAACTTCGCCGAGCTGATGCCGCGCCTCAACGAAGGCAAGATGCCGCGAAGTGGTTGATGCCGGGGCGCGCCGCTCCAGTGGCGCGATCATTTCCTGTTTCCACGAAGACGCGCGACTGGAGTCGCGCGCCCCCCGCCATGATTGATGCTCTCCTTGCCGCCCTGCGGGGGCGGCCGGCGTTCGCCACGCTCACGGCCGCCGACCTCAGGCCGCTGCCCGCGACCGGCACCGCGCACGGTCACGTTCGCCTGCCCGACGATCTCATCGCGCGCGTCGCCTATGCGCATGAAGGCGATCCCTCGGCCGCCGCGCGTCTTGCAACACAGGCCGAAGCCTTTCGCCATCTCGCGCCGGCTGGGCGCACGCCTCGCGTGCACGACGTGATCGAGCCGCGGCCCGGGCTTGCCGGTGGCGCGCTGATCGTCGACGCGATCGACGGCCGCGCGCCGCATCTGCCCGACGAGCTCGAGGCCATGGCCGATACGCTCGCGCGCATCCACGCACTGCCGCTCCCGGCCGCCGACTCGCCGATCCCGCGCCAGAAGGATACCTTCCTCGATACGCTCGCTGCGATCGAGCAGAACGCCGCGCGCTTCCTCGACGAGGCCGTGCCTGATGCGGCCGCGCGCGCCGAGATCGCGGCGGAGCTTCGCCTGATGCGCCGCCTGGCATCCGCCGTCGCGCAGCGCGCGCAGCCGCTCGCCGTGGCGCTGGCCGACACGCATCCCGGCAACTTCATCGTCGACACGGACGGCATTGCCTGGTTCGTCGACCTTGAGAAGGTCCATGTCGGCTCGCCCGCGATCGACCTTGCGCATGCAACGCTTGCAACCTCGACACTGTGGCATCCCGATGTAGGCAAAGTGCTGTCACGCGACGACGTGCGGCGCTTCTACACGCTGTATCTCGAGAAGGCCGGAGCCGGGCAGGCTGCCGCCCTCGAGCCGTGGCTGCTGCCGATGCGCCGTCTGACCTGGCTCCGGACCACGCTTTTCATGGCCGGCTGGCGCGTGCAGACGCGCCGCCCGCGTGATCCGTCCGACCCTGCGCAATGGAGCGACGCCGGGCTCGCGCCGGCAATGAGGGCGCACATCGACGCGCGCATCGACCAGTGCTTCCGGCACGACACGATTCGATCGATTCGAGCCGAATGGATGACTTGACGCGTTCCCTGTTTGTTCTCAAAGTCGGCCTCACCATGAGGCCCAAGAATCCTCCTGACTACCCAGACGATGCGATCGCCGAGCCGGTGCATCACGGCCGCGGCGCGCTCTCCAACGAGTCGAGCCGCTTCGACAGCGAGAAGCGAATTCGCACGACCGACGGCTGGGAGACCGAAACGTCGGCCGCGTCCGAGGACGACGAGCTGCCGCCGCTGCGCACGACGCTGACGCGCGACGCCACGCGCACCATCCTCGCGCGCAACACCTCGCCCGACGTGCCGTTCGACCGCTCTATCAATCCCTATCGCGGCTGCGAGCACGGCTGCATCTATTGCTTCGCGCGCCCGACGCATGCCTATCTCGGCCTGTCGCCCGGCCTCGACTTCGAGACCAGGATCCTGTTCAAGCCCGACGCGGCGAAGCTGCTAACCGCCGAGCTCGCTTCTCCCAAGTATCGGCCCGACGTCGTGGCCATGGGCACCAACACCGATCCCTACCAGCCGGTCGAACGCGAGCTCAAGATCACGCGCCAGATCCTGCGCGTGCTGAGCGACTTCAACAATCCGGTTGGCATCGTCACCAAGAACCACATGGTGACGCGCGACATCGACATCCTGGCCGACATGGCCAGGCGCAATCTCGCCGAGGTGTTCCTGTCGGTGACTACGCTCGACAAGGACCTCGCGCGCACCATGGAGCCGCGCGCCTCGGCACCGCATCGACGGCTGGACGCCATCCGCGCGCTGGCCGCCGCCGGCGTGCCGGTGGGCGTCATGACCGCGCCGATGATTCCGGGGCTGAACGACCACGAGATGGAAGCGATCCTCGAGGCTGCCGCCGAGGCCGGCGCCACGCGTGCCGGCTTCGTCGTCCTGCGCCTGCCGCTCGAGATCAAGGAGCTGTTCGAGGAATGGCTGCGCCAGCACCGGCCCGACCGCGCCGAGCGGGTGCTGTCGCTGATCCGCCAGATCCGCGGCGGCGCGCTCTACCAGTCGGGCTTCGGCCAGCGCATGAAGGGTGAGGGCCCGATCGCCGAGCTTCTGAGCGCCCGCTTCGGCGCCGCGGTGAAGCGGCTCGGCCTGAACAAGATCCGCTACCGCCTCGACACCTTGCGCTTCCGGGTGCCCGAGGCGGCCCGCACCGCCCTGGTCGACGCCAAACGCGACGCGCGGCAGATGAAGCTCCTCTGATGCTGGGGCGCGCCCCAGGAGTGGCGCGCCCGCGGCATCAATCCAAGAACCTCACCTTCGGCCAGAGCTCGCGCCAGCGCTTGGCGGCGATGCGTGCCTCATATTCGTCGCGGCGCGTGACGCCGAACGCTGTCGGCCGGCAGCGCAGGCCTAAAAGGTCGTCGGTGCCGAGCGGCGCGATCACCGTCAGGTGGTCGTCCACTTCCAGCCGCACGCCGACCGCCGTCACCGTCTCCAGCCAGTAGACCATGGAATTGGCCGTGTCGCGGTGCTGCGGCAGGCCCTTCCAGACGTGCATGCGGGCCTGGTTGCGCACCTGCCAGGGCAGGCCGGGCAGCAGCGCGTCGAGCCGCTTCTCGTACTCGGCCTCGCGCTCTTTCGAGAGATCGTCCGCGTCGTAGTACAGGACGTCGATGTCGGCCGGCTCGCGGGGCGGGGAGATGCCGTGCAGGTGATCCCAGACCCGATTGCGCACGAAGCCCGCAGCAATGCACCAGTCGGGCAGGCCGACCGTGCGCGCCGCACGAAGCTGTTTCATGCCCACAGGGTCCTGCGCAATGATGTCGGCGATCAGCGGCATCGCCGCACTCTACAGAACCGGTCTGGGGGTATGCCGAGCTTCCGCCACGAAAAGCGTTGCACCGAGGCCGGAGCCGTCCGCATCGCCGGCATCGACGAGGTCGGGCGCGGGCCCTTGGCCGGCCCGGTGGTCGCTGCCGTCGCCGTCATCGACCGTGCCGTCGCCAAGCGCAAGCTTTTGCGGCTGATCGACGATTCCAAGAAGCTGACGCTTGAGCAACGCGAGGAAGCCTACGCCGCCATGGTCGACTCCGGCATCGTGCGCTACGCCGTGGGCGAGGCGAGCGTCGAGGAGATCGATGCCGTCAACATCCTGCAGGCGACCTTTCTCGCCATGCGCCGCGCCCTGCAGGGGCTGGCCGAGCAGCCCGACCTGGTGCTGATCGACGGCAACCGCGTGCCGCCCGAGCTGGGCTGTCGCGCCGAGACCATCGTCGGCGGCGACGCGCGCTCCTATTCCATTGCCGCCGCCTCGATCATCGCCAAGGTGACGCGCGACCGCTACATGCGCGGTCTGGCAGCCTCGTTCCCCGGCTACGGCTGGGAGACCAATGTCGGCTACCGCAGTCCCGACCATCTGGCGGCGCTCAACCGGCTCGGACCAACCGCCCACCACCGTCGGACCTTCGCACCGGTCCTGCGCCTGCTCGAACCGCCATTGCCTCTTGAAGAGCCGGTGACCGCCGACTGAAGCACGCTCCTGTCGGGCCGACAGGGGAATACGCACGTGGCGAAATAATATCTATCGATTGACATATAATATCGATCGATATCATATCGTCGGCGAAGCAGCCCGGCGGTCCATCATCGATACCAAAGCCCCCCTCCGAAGCCGTCCGGCCGTTCAAGCTCGAGGCGAGGACACGCGCCGACGCATCCTCGAAGCGGCGCTCCATCTGTTCGCCGCCCATGGCTACGAGGGCACGAGCACGCGCCAGATCGCCGAGGGGGCCGTCGTGAACCTGCCGGCCATCCAATACTATTTCGGCAACAAGGAAGGCCTCTACCGGGCCATCATCCACGACATCACCGCCGACACCGACCGGCACATGAGCCCGGTGCTGGAGCGCGTGCATGCCGCCCTCGAGGCCGCCGCCACACCGCGCGAGGAACTGATCGCGCTGCTCGGGGAGATGCTCGAGACCTTCGTCGTGCTGGTGACCAGCGGCCCGCATGTCGCGAGCCGGCGCCTCATCTTCGCCCGCGCCGAGATCGAGGAGAGCCCCGGCCTCGACATTCTCCACGAAAACGGCATGCAGCAGATCTTCAATCCCTGCCTCGCCCTGGTGAGCCGTTTGCACGGCAAGCCCGGCACCGACCCGGAGATGACGGTCCGCACGCTGGCACTGATCGGGCAGGTGGTCATCTTCTGCAACAACCACAAGCGACCCGTCCTGCCCGGCGGCGGACTCGATACGGAAAGCGTGCGCCTGATGCGCCTCGTGGTGCGCGAGCAAACCGAGGCCGTCTGCCGTTCGATCGCCACCTCCGCCAAGTAGTTTTTGCCGAGGGTTCAGTATGCGTATGCGTTCGCCTTTCCTCGTCGCCTCTACGGCCGCTCTGCTCGCCGGCTGCAGCTCCGGACCCGACTTCGAGCGGCCCGCCAAGCCCGCGGCAACCAGCTACACAGCCGAATCCCTGGCGCCGCGGACCAGCGCCGCCGGCAGCGGCCCCGGCCGCGAGGCGCAGACCTTCGTGCCCTCCATGGACATCCCCGGCGAATGGTGGACGCTTTTCCATTCGCCGCAGCTCGACGTCCTGGTCAGGGAAGCCTTGCGGGCCAATCCCGACATCGACGCGGCCCAGGCCGCGCTGCGCCAGGCGCGCGAGAACTTCTATGCCCAGCAGGGCTCGCTGTTCCCGACGATCTCGGGCAACGGCCAGGGCCAGCAGCAGCTCGCCTCGCCGGCATCGCAAGGCCAGAGCGGTTCGGCGGTGATGTACGGCGTCACCACGGCCTCGCTCAACATCGCCTATTCGCCCGACGTGTTCGGCGGCGTGCGTCGCCAGGTCGAATCGAGGGAGGCGCTGGCCGAAGTGCAACGCTTCCAGCTCGAGGCGACGTACCTCTCGCTCACCTCAAACGTCGTGGTCTCGGCGATCAGCCTCGCCTCGCTGCAGGCGCAGATCAATGCCACCCAGGACATCATCCGCATCCTCGAGAACTCGCTCACCGTGGTGCGTCGCCAGTTCGATCTCGCCGGCGCTTCGCGCGCCGACGTGCTGGCGCAGGAAGCGACCGTCACCCAGACCCGCGCCACGCTGCCGCCGCTGCAGAAGCAGCTCGCGCAGGAGCGCAACCAGCTCATGCGGCTGGTCGGCCGCTCGCCGGACCAGGACCGTGGCGAGAGCTTCGACCTTTCCAAGCTCAAGCTGCCGCGGGACCTGCCCGTCAGCTTGCCGTCGCAGCTCGTCGAGCAGCGACCGGATGTGCGCGCAGCCGAAGCGCAGCTGCATTCGGCCAGCGCCGACATCGGTGTCGCCGTCGCCAACCAGATGCCGCAGTTCACCATCACCGGCGCGCTGGGTTTCGCGTCGGGCGGCATCAGCTCGCTGATCGTGCCGGGCGCGGGCATCTGGAGCATCGGGCTCGGCATCGCCCAGACGATCCTCGACGGCGCCCGACTGGACCATCAGCGCAAGGCAGCGATCGCGGCCTACGAGCGGGCGGCCGCGCTGTACAAGGGCACCGTGCTGTCGGCCTTTCAGGACGTCGCCAACGCCCTGCGCGCACTGCAGGCCGACGCCGACGCGTTGCGCGCCCAGGTCGAGGCCGAGCAGACGGCGGCCGCGAGCCTTCGGCTCTCCGAGCAGCAGTACCAGCTGGGCGCCGTCAGCTACCTGATCCTGCTCAACGCCCAGCAGACCTATCAGACGGCGGTCATCAACCGCCTGAAGGCGCAGGCGGCGCGCTACGCCGACACCGCCGCGCTGTTCCAGGCGCTGGGCGGCGGCTGGTGGAACCGCACGGACGTCGATCCGAAATCTTTGGGCAAGCCCGGCTACTTCGCCCTGCCGCCCGTACAGGACATCAGGGTTCTGCCGCGAGCCGCGCGCTAGGGCGGGCCGATCATGCAGCATCTCATCGCTGGGATCGCGCCACGGAGTCGCGCGGTCCCAGCAGCAACGAACTTCAGTCCAAGAGGCGTCCAATGATCAAGCGAATGATCATCATGCTGGTTCTGGTCGGCGCGGTCCTGGGTGGCCTGTTCGGCTTCAAGGGCTTCGTCAACGGCAAGATCAAGGAAGCCATGGCCGGCATGGCCAACACGCCGCAGACGGTGTCGGCCGCCAAGGCCACGAGCAGCGACTGGCAGCCCACGATCGACGCCGTCGGCAGCCTGCGGGCCGTGCGCGGCGCCGACCTCTCGCTGGAAGTGCCGGGCGTGGGCGAGGAGATCCTGTTCCAGTCGGGCGACGAGGTGAAGGCCGGCCAGATCCTGCTTCGCCTGCGTGTCGAGGACGAGATCGCCAAGCTGCAGTCGCTCGAGGCAACCGCGCAGCTTGCCCAGATCACCTACGACCGCAACGTCAAGCAGTTCAAGGCACAGGCGATCAGCCAGGCGCTCGTCGACAACGACGAGGCCAACCTGCGCAATGCCAAGGCACAGGTCGCCCAGCAGAAGGCGATCGTCGACAAGAAGACCCTGCGTGCGCCGTTCGCCGGCAAGCTCGGGCTGCGCCAGGTCGATCTCGGCCAGTTCCTCTCGGCCGGCTCGGTCATCGCCACCCTGCAGTCGCTCGATCCGATCTTCGTCGACTTCCTGCTGCCTCAACAGGCGGTGGCGCAGCTCAGCGTCGGCGCCAAGGTCGAGGCCAAGGTCGATGCCTTTCCCGGACGCACGTTCACGGGGAAGATCACCGCCATCAATCCCAAGATCGAGACGGCGAGCCGCAACATCCAGGTGCGCGCCACGCTGCCCAACGCCGACCAGAAGCTGTTGCCCGGCATGTTCGCCACGGTGCAGCTCGAGACCGGCGCCGCCCAGCACCTGGTCACGCTGCCGCAGACGGCGGTGAGCTACAATCCCTACGGCTCGCTGGTCTACCTGGTCGACGAAAAGGGCCAGGACGCCGACGGCAAGGCGCAGCTCACGGCGCGGCAGGTGTTCGTGACGACCGGCGCCACGCGCGGCGACCAGGTCGCCATCCTGAAGGGCGTGGCCGAGGGCGACATGGTCGTCACATCGGGCCAGGTCAAGCTGCGCAACGGCGTGCCCGTCGTCATCGACAACAGCGTCGTGCCGAAGAACGACCCCGCACCGAAGATCGTCGACAATTGATGGATGCGTCGATGCATCGCCAACTCAAGCTCCTCTCCCCCGCTAGGGGGAGAGGTTGGGAGAGGGGGCAGCGCACGTCGATTCCCCCTCTCCTGGCTCTCCCCCTGGCGGGGGAGAGGAATCCAAGGAAATGAGTCCCCCATGAAGTTCACCGATATCTTCATCCGCCGGCCGGTGCTGGCGTCGGTCGTCAGCCTGTTGATCCTGGTCGTGGGCCTGCGCGCCATCGGCGCCCTGCCAGTGCTGCAGTATCCCCGCACCGAGAACGCCGTGGTCACGGTGACGACGACCTATTACGGCGCCGATCCCGACGTCATCGCGGGCTTCATCACGACGCCGTTGGAGCAGGCGATCGCCCAGGCCAACGGCATCGACTACATGACCTCGACCAGCCAGAGCGGCGTCAGCACCATCACCGTCTACCTGCGGCTGAACTACGATTCGAGCAAGGCGCTGACCGAGATCAACACCAAGGTGAGCTCGGTGCTCAACCGCCTGCCGAACGGCACGCAGCAGCCGGTGCTGACCGTCAAGGTCGGCCAGACCATCGACGCCATGTACATCGGCTTCAACAGCAAGGAGCTGGCGCCCAACCAGATCACCGACTACCTGGTGCGCGTCGTGCAGCCCAGGCTGCAGTCGGTCGAGGGCGTGCAGACCGCCGAGCTGCTGGGCGCCAAGAACTTCGCGCTGCGCGCCTGGCTCGACCCACAGAAGCTCGCCGCCTACGGCCTCACCGCCGCCGACGTGGCCCAGGCGCTG
>JAEZIF010000030.1 GCA_023416135.1 Pseudomonadota bacterium | reverse complement strand
CACGACGACCGCGAAGCCGTCGTTGCCCAGGCGCTCGGCAACCGCCGCGCCGATGCCGCGTGCCGAGCCGGTCACGATCTAGCGGCACCAACCATTTCGCCCTTTCCGGCAGCCCGGCCGATGCCGCACGCCTGGCCGAGGGCCGCAACACGCCGCAGGTCGCCGCGACCAAAGGCGGCATCGAGGCCACGACGCACATCCTGGCCAACGAGATGCGCGGCAAGAACATCACGGTGAACGCCATCGCGCCCGGCCCGACGGCGACCCACCTCTTCCTCGACGGCAAGCCACAGCAGGTGATCGACCATTTGGCCCATATGCCGCCGCTCGAACGGCTGGGCACGGCGGGCGACATCGCCGCCGCCCTGTCCTTCCTGGCCGGGCCTGACGGATCCTGGATCAATGGCCAGGTCCTGCGGGCCAATGGCGGGATCGTCTAAGGCCTGGGGCCGACGTAGTTCGACTGAGGGCGGATGATGCGACCGCCCTTTTCCTGCTCGAAGATGTGGGCGCACCAGCCGGCCGTGCGCCCGACGGCGAACAGCGCCGTGAAGGCGCTGCGCGGGATCTCGAGCGCCTCCAGCAGAAGCGCCGTGTAGTACTCGACGTTGGTGTCGAGCCGCCGGCCGGGCTTGTGCTTGCGCAGGGCGGCGATGGCACCCTGCTCGACCGCCGAGGCATAGGCGAGCCGCCCCGCCGTCGCGGGCAACGTGGCCACGGCCGCCTTCAGCACCTCGGCCCGCGGATCGCGCACCTTGTAGATGCGATGGCCGAAACCCATCAGGGTCGTGCCCTCGGCAAAGGCGTGGTCGAACCAGTCCTCGGCGCGAGCGGCGTCGCCGATCTCGTCCAGCATGTCGAGCACGGGACCCGGCGCGCCGCCGTGCAACGGCCCCTTCAGCGCACAGAGGCCGGCGAGTACTGCGGAGATCAGGCCGGCGTGCGTCGAGGCCACCACGCGCGCCGTGAAGGTCGAGGCGTTGAAGCCATGATCGGCGACAGTGGCGAGATAGGTGTCGAGCGCCTTCTCGAAGACCGTGCCGGCGCGCTGTCCGCGCACCATGCGCAGGAAGTCCTGTGCCGTGTTGAGCGCCTGATCGGGCGCGATCGGCGCCAGCGACTTTTCGGCGTTGAGCAACGCCGCCAGGAACACCGGCATGGCGCCGCACACCAGGAAATGATGGGGCATCCTGTCGGTGTCGGGCAGCATGCCGAGGCCGCCCCGAAGCGCCTCGACCGGACTGAGCCCGCGCGTCGCGGCCAACAGCCTCGGCACGTCTGCAAAGGCCCGCGCACGCGCTGCCGCCAGGCCGGCGCGCACGGCTGCCTCGTCGCCGCCACCCTCGGCGTAGCCCTCCCACAGCAGCGCCGCGACGCCTTCGAAGCCGCGCGTCGCCGTCAGCTCCTCGATCGCGTGTCCCCGCACGATAAGCCGCCCGGCCTCGCCATCGACTTCGCTCATCGCCGTGTCGGCCACGACGATCCCGTCGAGGCCGCTGTTCACTCGTGTCAGCAGCATGTTGGTCCCTTTCCCGGTATCCAGGCCAACGTCGAAGACCACAAATATATTGTCAATCTTGATTATATTGATCAATATAATGCCATGGCAAACGAATGGCTGAGCTCGCGGGAGGCAGCGCGGCGGTTGGGCGTGTCGCCGGCAACGCTCTACGCCTATGTCAGCCGTGGATTGCTGCGCTCCGAGGCGGTCGATGGCCGGCGCGAGCGCCGATACCGCGCCGACGACATCTCGCGGTTGAAGCGACGGCGCGATGTCGGCCGCAAGGCCGAATCGATCGCCAACCACGCGCTCGACTTCGGGACGCCGGTACTCGAATCGGCACTCACCTTGATCGAGAACAATAGTCTCTATTACCGCGGCCGCGATGCCGCGGAGCTGGCTCGCGCAGCCTCGCTCGAGGAGGTGGCGAGACTCTTGTGGGATTGCGACGAGCGCCCGTTCGCGGCCGACAACCTGCCGCCGATGACGACGGCGCTGCGCCGCGCCTGGCTCGCCGCCGCGACCCTGGGGCCGCTCGATCGCTGTCTCGTCGTTCTGCCGGCCGCCGCCGCGCTCGATCATCCGAGCTGGGTGGAGAATCGCCCCGCGATGCTGGAGACCGGCGTGCGCGTGCTGCGCCTGTTGACGGCGGCAGTGACGGCGCGGCCGCTGTCGGCACTGCCCGTCCACCAGGAGCTGGCCGCCGCCTGGAAGGTGCCGCGACAGCACGCACCGCTCCTGCGCGCGGCGCTGGTGCTGTCGGCCGACCACGAGTTCAACGCCTCGGCCTTCGCCGCCCGCGTCGTCGCTTCTACGGGAGCCAATCTCTATGGCGCGACGATGGCCGGACTTGCCGCATTGAACGGCCCGCGCCATGGCGGTCTCACTCGCCGCGTCGCCTCGCTGTTCGACGACCTCGAGAATTCGCGCGACCTCGACGCCGAGCTGGTTCAGCGCGTCCGCGACCGCATCTACATCCCGGGCTTCGGCCATCAGCTCTATCCCGACGGCGACGTACGCGCCGCGACGCTGTTCGCGCTGTTGCACGAGTCGGTGCCGAATTCGCCCGAGCTTGCCTTCGCAGAGCGGCTGGCCGCGGCCGGCGAACGGCTGATCGACCGCAAACCCAATGTCGATTTCACCACCGTCGTGGTCGAGCGCGTGCTCGGCCTGCCCAGGGACTCCGCCCTTGCCCTCTTCCTGCTCGGCCGTACCGTGGGCTGGATCGCCCACGCGCTGGAGCAGTCGGCGCATGCCGCGCTGATCCGGCCGCGCGCCCGCTACACCGGGCCCAGGCCAGGAGGGAGCTCATGAGCGAAGGTCGCTGCCTTTGCGGCAATGTCCGCTTCACCGCCGATGGTCCGCCCAAGTGGACGGTCTATTGCCACTGCCGGAGCTGCCGCCGGCATACCGGCGCCCCGGTCTCCGCCTATGCCGGCTTCGAGGCGTCGAAAGTCAGTTTCGCCGGCGAAGGCCTCTGCCATTTCGAATCGTCGCCCGGCGTGCGACGCGGCTTCTGCGGACGTTGCGGCTCGACCCTGACCTACGAAGGCGACCGCTGGCCGGGCGAGATCCACCTGCATGTCGGCGCATTCGACGATCCGACGGCATTCGCGCCGACCGGCCACGCCTTCGCCGACGAACGGCTGCCGTGGCTGAAACTGTGACCTTATTTATCCACCAAAACGTCGCCTTGCCGGCCCCGCTCCCGCGTGCTTAACGTCGCGCTTTAGTGACAAGAAAACGCGTGGGCGTGCCGAGGTTGCCCCATCTGCTCGGCATCGAAGGTCTTGCGCCCGATACGATTTCGGGACTGCTCGACCTTTCCGAAAGCTATATCGACCAGAACCGGTCCATCGATAAGCGGCGCGACGTGCTGGCCGGGCGGACGGTGATCAACCTGTTCTTCGAGAATTCGACGCGCACGCGCACCAGCTTCGAGGTCGCGGCCAAGCGGCTGGGCGCCGACGTCATCAACATGGATGTCTCCACGTCCTCGGTACGCAAGGGCGAGACGCTTCTCGACACGGCGATGACGCTGAACGCCATGCGGCCCGACGCCATCGTCGTGCGCCATCATGAGTCGGGGGCGGTCAATCTTCTGTCACAGAAAGTGAACTGCGCCGTCATCAACGCCGGCGACGGCCAGCACGAGCATCCGACCCAGGCGCTGCTCGACGCCCTCACGGTGCGACGACGACGCGGCAGCCTGGAAGGCCTGCTGGTGGCGATCTGCGGCGACATCATGCACAGCCGCGTCGCGCGTTCGAACATCCACCTGCTGCAGATCATGGGCGCGCGCGTGCGGGTGGTCGGCCCGCCGCCCCTGATGCCGCCCGACGTCGACCGCATGGGCGTCGAAGTCCACTACAGCATGAAGCCCGGCCTGAAGGACGTCGACATCGTCATGATGCTACGCCTGCAGACCGAGCGCATGCAGGGCTCGTTCGTGCCCTCGATCAGCGAGTACTTCCGCTTTTTCGGTCTCGACGCAGAAAAGCTCAAGTTCGCCAAGCCCGATGCGCTGATCATGCATCCCGGGCCGATGAACCGCGGCGTCGAGATCGACTCCGAGGTCGCCGACGACGTCGATCGCTCGGTCATCCAGGAGCAGGTCGAGATGGGCGTGGCCGTGCGCATGGCCTGCCTGGACGCGCTGATCGGCGGCCGGCGCAACGCGCTCTCGGGAGCCGCAGCGTGAACGGCAGCATCGATCGCCTGGCACCGCAGCACAGCGGCTCGACCGCCTACATCAACGCGCGCATCATCGATCCCACGGGCGATGCCGAGTATCAGGGCGCGGTTCTGATCAGCGACGGCAAGATCGCCGATTACGGTCCCAACCTGTTCGCCTCCGGCGCGCCCTACGGCATCCAGTCGGTCGACTGCCGCGGCCTCTATCTCGCGCCGGGCCTGGTCGACACGCGCGTCCATACCGGCGAGCCCGGCGAGGAGCACAAGGAGACGCTGGAGAGCGCGGGTGCCGCCGCCGCCGTGGGCGGCATCACCTCCATGGTGCTGCTGCCCGACAACGAGCCGCCGTTCGACGACGCATCCTTGATCGAGTTCGTCGCCCGCCGCGCCCGCCAGATCAAGCTGGTGAACATGTACGCCTACGGCGCGCTGACCGTCGGGCTCGAAGGCAAGGAGCTGGCCGAGATCGGCCTCTTGGCCGAGTCCGGCGCCGTCGCCTTCACCGACGCTGACCATGCCATCGGCAACGCCCAGGTACTGCGCCGTGCGCTATACTACGCCAAGGCGTTCAATGCGCTGATCGTTCACCTGCCGCAGGAGCCGACCCTGTCGGGTGGCCACATGACCAGCGGCGAGATGGCGACGCGGCTCGGCCTCGCGGGCAACCCGCCGCTCGCCGAGGTGATGCTGGTCGAGCGCGACATCCGCCTCGCCGAAATGACCGGCGGCCGCCTGCACCTCGCCAAGATCTCGACCGCTGAATCGGTCGCGGCGATCGCCGGCGCCAAGGCGCGCGGGCTGAAGATCACCTGCGATACCGCGGCGCCCTACTTCGCGTTGAACGATCTCGCGGTCGGGGACTACCGCACTTTCGGCAAGCTGGTGCCGCCCTTGCGCTCCGAGAAGGACCGGCAGGCCGTGGTCGAAGGCCTGAAGGCCGGCATCATCGACGCCATCGTGTCGGACCACCGCCCACAGGACCAGGACAGCAAACGCGTGCCTTTCGCTCAGGCCGAGCCGGGCGGCATCGGACTCGAGACACTGCTGCCGATCTCGCTCGAGCTGGTGCACAACGGCCATCTCACGCTGCCGCGCCTGTTCCGGCTCCTGGCCAGCACGCCGGCTCGGCTGTTCGGCCTGCCGGGCGGCAAGCTCGCCAAGGGCGCGCCGGCCGATCTCGTGGTGTTCGACGCCGACTACGCCTGGAAGGTCGATCGCGACAAACTATCGAGCAAGACCAAGAACACGCCGTTCGACGAGCGCCCGGTGCAGGGCCGCGTCATGGCGACCATCGTCGGCGGCCGCACGATCTATCGGGATGAAACTTTCCTGACGCCTGCGAGGGCCGCGTAACCGCGGCGGAGGGCCCCAAAAGCTGCCTCCAAACGGCCACTTCGTCTGCTATGGTCGTGTCCTTCCACCAATCAGGGCGTTGCAATGCTTCGACAGTCACTTCTTATCGGTGTCGCCGGCATGGCGTTCGCGGGCGCCAGCGAGGCCCAGCAGCGCGGCCAGTCGCGCGACGATCTGCTCGACGCCCTCACGCGCCACATCCAGATCTGCGGCGAGATGACTGAAACCCAGGCTCGCCTCGGCTGCTACGACCGCCTGCAGACCCAGATCGGCGGCGTGGCACCGCAGGCCCAGCCGACGCCGACACCTTTGCAGGCGCAGCCCGCGCCGACGCCGACACCGACGCCGCTTGCACCGCCGCCAACGACGAACATCGGATCGGGCGGCTCCTCGATCAGCTCCGCCCCGCTGACGCCCCAGCCGCTCGGCGTGCCGGGCGGCGGCGTGGCGACCCTGGGCTCGGGCGGTGCGGCCAGCCCGCCATCGTCGACGATGCAGGATCCGGACGCCGCCTTCGATCCGCGCACCGCGGGCTATCGGCCGCCCGAGTACATGGGCGCGCGGCCGCAGCCGCAACTGCGCCGCACCGGGCCGCGGTCCGTCCCGAACTACTCGACGCCGCAGCCGCTGGTGACGCTCGGCGCCACCAACCTGACCTACGGCGAGTCGCGCTACTGGCAGGTAACGGTGACGCTCACCTCCAACACCCGCAATCCCATCAACGCCCAGGCCGAATGTACCTTCATGAATGCCGGCCGTCCGGTCTCGACGGACTATCTCGGCCCGCTGATGATCCAGCCCGGCGAGCAGGTCACCACCGAGCTGATCGGCCCGCCGACCACGTCCTATATCGATTCGACCAACTGCAAGGTCGTCAGGCCCTGATCTGCGAATGATCTCGACCCTGGTCCTTCTGCTGGCACCGTTCCTGATGGGCTTCCTGCTGGGGTCGATCCCGTTCGGCCTGCTGCTGACCCGCGCCGCGGGACTGGGCGACATCCGCAAGGTCGGGTCGGGCAACATCGGCGCCACCAACGTGCTGCGCACCGGCCGCAAGGGCCTCGCCGCCGCGACCCTGCTGCTCGATGCGCTGAAGGGTGTCGTCGCGGTGCTGATCGCCGACCAGGTCGGACAGATCGCCGCCGTCGGCGCCGCGGCCGGCGCGGTAATCGGCCACATGTTCCCGGTGTGGCTGGGCTTCAAGGGCGGCAAGGGCGTGGCGACCACGCTCGGCGTCATGTGGGGACTGTCGTGGCTGGTCGGCGCCATCGCCTGCGTCGCCTGGTTGCTGTTCGCCGCGCTCTTCCGTTTCTCCTCACTGGCGGCCCTGCTCAGCGTCGCCGTCGCCGCGATCGCCGCCTGGTTCCTGACCGACCACCGCGCCGCCATCCTGCTCACGCTGCTGGTGCCGCTGGTGTGGGTGCGGCACCACGAGAACATCGCCCGACTGCTCAACGGCACCGAGCCCAGGATCGGCCAGCGCGGCAAGAGCGAGGCTACGTCAAGCGGGTGAAGCCGTCGGGGCTCCAATCCTCGCTGCCGACCCCGTGATGGACGAAGAAGAGCCCGTCGGGATCGTACTTGTCCTTCACCTGCCGCAACCGCGCGTAGTTCGCCCCCCAGAAGGCGCCGCGCCAGTCGGGCTCGAAGTAGTTCGATTCCGAGACGTAGGAACCGTGGTTCGGCACCAGCTTGCGCAGTTCGTCCATGGCGGCGTTGATGCTCCTGGCATTGCGCTTCGCCAGCGGGATGTCGGGCTCATGGCCGGGAATGCCCGGGAAGGCCGGCGCCCCCTCCGAGGCGCTGATGGCGAGCGCGAAGGCGTCGGCCGCCGCCGGATTGGTCGCCGTGTCGCGCGCCGCCGCGACCTCCTCGGCCGGCGCGCCGGCCAAGCCCTTGTTGAAGTGCAGGGTGACGCGCCACTGGCGCGACGCGGCGAACAGAGCATCGGCCAGCCGTTGCTGGTTGGCGGGCTCGATCAGCGGACCGGGCATCCATACCGATTCGTAGCCCTGGATGAACCAGCCGGCCTCGCCGAGATTGGAGCGCCAGAACACATTGCCGCCCGGCGCGTCGGGACGGTCGTCGCTCAGGATGAAATCCGAGGCGTTGGCCTTCAGCCAGGCGGCGTCCCAGAAATGCCGCGCCGGCAGGGCGGCGATCATGGGCGGCGCCTGCAGCGCGAAGTCGGCCGGCCGCGCCGCCAGCCCGTCGAAGAACGGCTTCCACACGGCGTGGGCGGCATCGCCGTCGAGCCCCTGGAACACCATGGCGACGCCCAGGACGTTGTCGCGACGGAAGGTCACCTGCTCGCCCCAGCGCGGATTGAAGAGCGCCTCGCGATAGAAGGCGACGAAGCGCTCGATCAGTTCGCGGAAAGCGGCGTCCGACCTGGCCTGCACGTTCACGAACATGCCGCCGAAGAATTCGGGTAATTCCCGCGTGCGCAGCGTGAGCCGCGTGACGATGCCGAAGCTGCCGCCACCTCCACCCTTTAGCGCCCAGAACAGGTCCGGGTTGGTGCAGGAATTGGCGACGCGCACCGTGCCGTCGGCCGTCACCACCTCGGCCTCGATCAGGCCGGCCGCCGCCAGGCCGAAGCGCTTGGAGAAGGTGCCGAAGCCGCCGCTCTGGATCAGGCCGGCGACGCCTACCGTGGTGCAGCCGCCGCCCTGGACGTAGCGGCCGGCCCTGGAGACCGCGTCATAGGCATGCAGCCAGACCACGCCGGCGCCCAGCGACACCGCAGGCTGCGGACGATCGCTGCAGCCTTGGCCAACGAAGGCGTCATGCAGCTCGATGCGGTTCATCCGCCGCGTCCAGATCAGCAGCGAATCCGGCGCATTCGAGGTGCCCTGATAGGAATGGCCGCCGCCCTTCACGGCGATCCGCAGACGATGGCTGCGCGCGAAATCGACGGCGGCCGCGACGTCGGCCGCATGGCGCGCGACGACGGCATAGACGCTGGGCGTCGACGTCCAGGCGTCGACCCAGCCGCTGGTCTGGGTCAGGGCGACGTTGTCGCCGATCGCCCACGGATTCTTCAGCCCACGGAAGAAGGCGGTGCACTCCGCGCTGGCAGGCGCCGCCCGGCAGGCGTCGAGCGGCGGCTTCACGTGAACGAGCTGGCCGCCGACCTGGGTGTTCAGCTCCTGCCATTGGTTGGCCGAGGGCCAGGCCGGATCTCCGGGACGGCTGCGGCGCACGGTCCTGGCGCCTTGTGCGTAGGCGGTCGACATCAGGGGCAGACCTCCGGCGAGCATCATCAATTGACGTCGTTTCATGGCGGACCCTCGCATTGATGCCCCGTGCTTAACCGCTGATCCGGCGATGATGCCTCGATTTGTGACGAACGGCACGACCCGCGGGACGACCGGCGAGCGACGAAGGACGACCGGCCGACCGAGCATTGATCGCAGGCCGCCCCATCGCTAGGGTCGCTGCACAACAACTGCGGGAGGCAGTTTCCATGTTCTTTGCTCGTATCGCGACTCTGGCCGCCGCGGCCCTCTGCGCGGCATCGGTCGCCGACGCCAAGACCTTGCGCTGGGCCAGCCAGGGCGACGCCCTGACGCTGGACCCGCATGCCCAGAACGAGGGCCCGACCTCGTCGATGAACGCCCACGTCTATGAGCCGCTGATCAGCCGCGATCCGTCGCTTTCCAAGGTGCCGGCGCTGGCGCTGTCGTGGAAGGCGATCGCGCCCGACACCTGGGAGTTCAAGCTGCGGCCCGACGTGAAGTTCAGTGACGGCACGCCGTTCACCGCCGAGGATGTCGTGTTCAGCTACAATCGTGCGCTGGCGCCGACCTCCGATTTCCGCGCCTACATCTCCTCGATCAAGGAGGTGAAGGCGGTCGATCCGCTCACCGTGCACATCATCACCAACGGGCCCAACCCCATCCTGCCCGACTACGCGTCGTCGATTCTGATCATGTCCAAGGCATGGGCCGAGAAGCACAACGTCACCAAGCCGCAGAGCTTCAAGGACAAGGAAGAGACCTACGCGGTGCGCAATGCCATGGGCACCGGCGCCTTTACCGTGAAGCAGCGCGATCCCGACGTGAAGACGGTGATGACCAAGAACCCGACCTACTGGGGCGCCAAGGACTTCCCGGCCTATCCCGACGAACTGGTCTACACACCGATCACGGAGCCGGCGACCCGCGGCGCCGCGCTGATCTCGGGCCAGGTCGACTTCGTGCTCGACGCTCCGCTCCAGGACATCGCGCGCATCAAGCAGACGC
>JAEZIF010000533.1 GCA_023416135.1 Pseudomonadota bacterium | reverse complement strand
CCGATGTACCGGCCGATGGTCGAGAAGCTCGGCGGCACCGGCATCAACTCGACGCCGCCCGAGGTCTACACCATGCTCGAGCGCAATACGGTCGACGGCTATGGCTGGGCCACCCGCGGCATCTTCGACTATTCGTGGCAGAAGGTGACGAAGTTCCGCGTCGATCCGGGCTTCTATCACCCCGACATCACGCTGCTGGCCAACCACGACACCTGGACGAAGAAGCTGAACGATGCCCAGCGCAAGCTGCTGCTCGACCTCGCGATGGAGATCGAGAACAGCACCGCGGACGTCGCCTTGATCGACGCCGAGCGCAAGAAGCAGGAGGACGCCGGCATCAAGGTGATCCGCTTCGCGCCGGCCGACGAGCAGCGCTACGTGAAGGAAGCGCGCGAGGCGGGTTGGGCGGTGGTCAACAAGATCAGCCCCGAGAACGGTCCGAAGCTGCGTGGCTACTTCACCAAGGAGTAGGTGAGCGGGCCCGTTCCGTGACGACCGCGCTTCGCTGCTTCGAGAAGCTGCTGAGCTTCTTCGGCGCGCTGTTCGGCTTGGTGATCGGCCTGATCATCGCGCTGATCTGCCTCGACGTCGCCTTGCGCGACTTCGGGCTCGGCTCGCTGCCGTGGCTTATCGAGCTCAGCGAGTACCTGATGTACGCCGGCACCTTCCTGGCGGCGCCCTGGGTTCTTCGTCAGGGCAACCATGTCCGTGTCGACATGCTGTTCGTCGCCTTGCCGAAGAAGCTCGCGATCCGGCTGGAGCAGCTTGTCGACCTAGTCGGCTTCGGCATCAGCCTCGTGCTGCTCTACTACGGCAGCGCCGTGGTGAGCGACGCCTGGCGCAGCGACATGGTCGCCTACAAGACCTGGTACGTGCCGGAATGGCTGCTGTTCCTCGCCATCCCGGTCGGCGCGTTGATGCTGGCGACCGAGTTCGTCCTGCGTTTCATGCGCGTCCAGGGAGTCGTGCGCGATTCGTATGACGTCACCGACCGGGCGTCCCTGTGATGGCGTGGCCGGCCGCCCTGGCCCTGATGCTGGGCCTCGTCGTCCTGGCGATGCTGATCGGCCTGCCGGTCGCCTTCGCCTTCTTCCTGACGAATATCATCGGCGCCGTCGTCTTCCTGGGCGGCGAGAACGGCATCATGTCGTTCCTGCGCGGCTCGATGGCGTCGATCGCCAACTTCAACCTGGCGCCGGTGCCGCTGTTCCTGGTGATGGGCGACATCCTGCTGCGCAGCGGCATGGCCTTCCGCGCCCTCGACGCCATCGACCGCCTGATCCTGCGGGTGCCGGGCCGGCTGTCGGTCGTCGCCGTCAGCGGCGGCACGATCTTCTCCGCGCTGTCCGGATCGACGATCGCCACGACGGCGATGCTCGGCCAGTCGCTGCTGCCCGAGATGCTGCGCCGCGGCTATCACCCGTCGATGGCGATGGGCCCGATCATGGCGATCGGCGGCGTCGACATGCTGATCCCGCCGTCGGCCTTGACCGTGCTGCTGGCGACGCTGGCAAGCAGCGTAAGCCGCGACAAGGTCTCGGTTTCGGACCTGCTGATCGCCGGCATCATTCCCGGCCTGATCATGAGCGTCAGCTTCCTGATGTGGATCGTCGTGCGCTGCTGGATGCGGCCCGATCTTGCGCCGCGGGACGAAGCGGCAGGGTCGCCCATGCCATTGTTCGAGCGGTGGCGGCCGTTCTTCGTCGACGTCGTGCCGCTGTCCTTCATCTTCATCGTCGTCATGGGGAGCATGTTCATGGGCTGGGCGTCGCCGACCGATTCGGCGGCGCTGGGCTGCCTGGCCACCGTGGTCCTGGCGATTTGCTATCGGGCGCTCAGCTGGAAGATCCTGTTCGACAGCCTCAAGAGCACCGCGGTCGTGACGACCATGATCTTCTTCATCATCGCCGCCTCCACGACCTTCGCCCAGATCCTGGCCTTCTCGGGCGCCACCGACGGCGCCCTGGCCGAGATCGCCAAGTACGAGTTCACCCCCTTGATTGCCGTGTTCACGATGATCGCGATCCTGCTCGTCCTCGGTTGCTTCATGGACCAGATCAGCATGATGCTGTTGACCTTCCCGTTCTTCATGCCTCTGGCCAACGCGCTCAACATCGACCTGGTCTGGCTCGGCGTGATCCTGCTGATCTCGCTGCAGATCGGCCTGCTGACGCCGCCCTTCGGCCTCCTGCTGTTCGTCATGAAGGGCGTGGCGCCGCCGGAGATCACGATGCGGCAGGTCTGGGCGGCGGCCTTTCCCTATACGGTGATCGTCTTCGGCGTCCTGATGCTCGTCGTGTTCGTGCCGTCCGTCGCCACGCTGCTCACGGGAGCCATGCGATGACCGATCCCGCGGCAAGCGACGCGGCCCGGCTGCTGGTGGCCGGCCGCCGCGCTCACGCGACGGTGCCGGGACTTCCCGACGTGCGGACGTTCGACGACGCCTACGCCGTGCAGGCCGCCTTCCGTCCGCTGTGGGGCGACCCCGTCGTCGGCCGCAAGGTCGGCTGTTCGTCGGAGCAGTCGCAGCGGCTGGTGAATTCGCCGGGCCCGATCGCCGGGGTGCTGTTCCGTGACGCGCTGTGGCAGCAGCCGGCCACGATCCCGGCTGCACGCTTCTTCGTCGTCGGCGTCGAAGCGGAGTTCGGCTTCCGGCTGGGGGCCGACCTGCCGGCGCGGTCGGCGCCTTACCAGCAGGAAGAAGTGAGCGCCGCGGTCGACGCCGTCGTGCCGCTCATCGAGATCTGCGACACATGCCTCTCCGAATGGCGGACGCGCCGCATCGAGGAGATCACCGCCGACAATGCCTTCAACGGCGGTGTGGTGGTCGGCAAGCCTTTCGAAGGATGGCGCAGCCTCGATCTCGCGACGCACCGCGTCACCCTGTCGGTCGATGACGAAGTGCGAGGCGAGGGGACCGGCGCCCTGGTGCTCGGCCATCCGCTCGTCGCGCTGACCTGGCTCGCCAACGAAGTGTCGCGTCGAGGCGACGGGCTGCGCGCCGGCGAGCTGGTCGCGGCCGGGACCTGCACGGGGCTGCACTTCGTTGAAGCGGGCAGCACGGTCGTGGCCGATTTCGGCGAGGGGCTCGGAAAGGTTAAGATCCACTTCGCCGAGTGACGGGACTGTCGACGCGTCGCGGGAATTGTACGAGCGAATGTTGATCAAATGGGCGGCCGTTGGTTTGGTATCGGTCTGCTGCCTCGTCCCTGCATCGTCGACGGCGCAGCTCAAGGGCGAGAACCTGCTGGTGGCGCCGCCTGCCGACTTCAAGGTCGGCTACAAGGGCACGAACAACGGCGTCAACCTGATAGAGTGGGTCAGCAAGCCGGGGTCCGTGCTGGCAGCGACTGGCAGGCCGGAGACGACGATGTTCCGGGCCATCAAGGGAAACGACAGCTTCTATGTCGTGCAGAGAGCGGTTCGCTCGGTCGCTACGCCGGACCAGGTCGAGAAGATGAAGAAATATCTCGGCGCGGTGAGCGTGTGCGAGGCTGGGTCGCCACGGCACCCGTGCCCTGACCTGAAGCCGGTCGTCCGTAGTGCAAATAGTCCGCTGGCAGGCTGGTCGCCTCAGTTGACGTTTACGTAAAGGTAAACTACATCCCGAGCGCTGGCGGATGCGCTGGCAACGGCCCAAAGTCCCCACCAAGAAGACAATCGACCGACCCGCCGGAGGACCACTCAGTGACAGCGTTGGCAGCCCATTACACGCCCGAACACCAGATGTTCCGCGACACTTGCCGGCGCTTTTTCGAGAAGGAGGTCACGCCCTTCCACATGAAGTGGGAGGAGGAGGGCATCGTGCCGCGCGAGCTGTGGCGCAAGGCCGGGGAGCAGGGGCTTTTGGGCATGACCATGCCCGAGCAGTACGGCGGCGCGGGCGCCGACTTCCTCTACAGCGCCATCCTGATCGAGGAGCAGGGCAGGGCATTGGCCTCCGGTCCGGCCTTTTCGCTGCACAACGATATCGTGGTGCCCTACCTGCTGCACTACGGCACGGAAGAGCAGAAGAAGAAGTGGATCCCCAAGGCCTGCTCGGGCGAGCTGATCACCGCCATCGCCATGACCGAGCCCGGCACCGGCTCGGACCTGCAGTCGGTCAAGACCAACGCGGTGATGGACGGCAATCACTGGGTGATCAACGGCTCCAAGACCTTCATCAGCAACGGCCAGCTCGCCGACCTGGTGATCGTGGTCGCCAAGACCGATCCCAAGCTCGGCGCCAAGGGCACCTCGCTGATCGCGGTCGAGACCAGGACGGAAGGCTTCAAGCGCGGCCGCAATCTCGAGAAGATCGGCATGAAGGCGCAGGACACGTCGGAGCTGTTCTTCGACAATGTGTGCGTGCCGGCCGATCACCTGCTGGGTGGCTCCGGAATGGGCTTCATCCAGCTCATGCAGCAGCTCCCGCAGGAGCGTCTCGTCATCGCCATCCAGGCCATTGCCGCCATCGAAGCGGCGATGGAGCACACCGTGGCCTACGTGAAGGAGCGCAAGGCCTTCGGCAAGGCGATCATCGATTTCCAGAACACGCGCTTCAAGTTGGCCGAGCTCAAGACCAAGGCGCAGATCGCTCGCGTGTTCGTCGACGATTGCGTGGCCCGCCATCTCAAGGGCGAGCTCGATGTCGCCACCGCGGCGATGGCCAAGTTCCACACCACCGACCTGCAGTGCGAGCTCATAGACCAGTGCCTGCAGTTCTTCGGCGGCTACGGCTACATGTGGGAATACCCGATCGCGCGCCTCTACGCCGACGCGCGCGTGCAGAAGATCTACGGCGGCACCAACGAGATCATGAAAGAGCTCATCGGCCGCACGCTCTAGCAGGGCCATTCGAATAGGAGACCGACCATGACCGACGCATTCATCTACGACGCCGTCCGCACCCCGCGCGGCAAGGGCCGCAAGGACGGCTCGCTGCACGAAGTGACCCCGGTGCGGCTGGCCGTGACCGCCCTGCAGGCGATCCGCGACCGCAATAAGCTCGACACCCATCTGGTCGACGACGTGGTGCTGGGCTGCGTCATGCCGATCGGCGAGCAGGGCGCCGACATCGCGCGCACCGCGGCCGTCGTCGCGGGCTATGCCGAGACGGTGTCGGGCGTGCAGGTCAACCGCTTCTGCGCCTCCGGCCTCGAAGCCACCAACATGGCGGCGGCGCAGGTCATGTCGGGCCAGAGCCAGGCCACGATCGGCGGCGGCGTCGAATCGATGTCACGCGTGCCCATGGGCTCCGACGGCGGCGCCTGGCCGACCGATCCGGCGGTCGCCATCCCGATGTACTTCGTCCCGCAGGGCATCTCGGCCGACCTGATCGCCACCAAGTACGGCCTGAGCCGCGACGACGTCGACGCCTATGCCGTGGAATCGCAGAAGCGCGCCAAGGCCGCCTGGGATGCCGGCTACTTCAAGAAGTCGATCGTGCCGGTGAAGGACCAGAACGGCGTCGAGTTGCTCGCGCACGACGAGCTGATGCGCCCCAGCACCACCATGCAGACCCTGGCGGCGCTCGAGCCCAGCTTCAAGATGCAGGGCGAGATGATGCCGGGCTTCGACGCGGTGGCGATCCAGCGCTATCCCGAAGTCGAGAAGATCACCCACGTCCACCATGCCGGCAACTCGTCGGGGATCGTCGACGGCGCCGCCGCCATCCTGATCGGCACCAAGGAGTTCGGCGAGAAGGCCGGCCTCAAGCCCCGGGCGAAGATCCGCTCGTTCGCGTCGATCGGCTCGGAGCCCGCCATCATGCTGACCGGCCCGGCGCCGGCGTCGGAGAAGGCGCTGAAGCGGGCCGGCATGACGGCGAACGACATCGATCTCTGGGAGCTGAACGAGGCTTTCGCCGCCGTCGTGCTGCGCTACCTGCAGGTCCTCAAGATGCCGCACGACAAGATCAACGTGAACGGCGGCGCCATCGCCATGGGCCATCCGCTGGGCGCCACCGGCGCCATGATCCTGGGAACGCTGCTCGACGAGATGGAGCGGCGCAACCTCTCGACCGGCCTCGCCACGCTCTGCGTCGGCGCCGGCATGGGCACCGCGACGATCATCGAGCGCGTCTGACGCTGGGGGCGCGCCACTCCAGTGGCGCGTCATGCCCAGCGGGAAAGAAATGATCGCGCCACTGGAGTGGCGCGCCCCCAGCGAAGAGGAATCCACCATGATCAACTACGACGTCGACAGCGACGGCATCGCCACCATCACCTGGGACATGCCGGGCCGCACCATGAACGTGCTGAACGAGGCCTCGATCACGGCCTATGCCGGGGCGCTCGAGCAGGCGCTCGGAGACGACAAGGTCAAGGGCATCATCCTGACCTCGGGCAAGGCGGACTTCATCGCCGGCGCCGACCTCGAGATGCTCCTGGGCACCGACACGGCCGACGCGGCCAAGCTGATGGACCAGTTCAGCCAGCTGCAGAAGCTGTTCCGCCGCCAGGAGACCGGCGGCAAGCCGATCGTGGCCGCGATCAACGGCACGGCGCTGGGCGGCGGCTTCGAGATCTGTCTGGCGAGCCATCATCGTATCGCCGCGGCCAACCCCAAGGCCAAGGTCGGCCAGCCCGAGGTCAAGATCGGCCTGCTGCCGGGCGCCGGCGGCACCCAGCGCATTCCGCGGCTGATCGGCGTGATGAACGCGGCCCCCATCCTGCTCGAAGGCAAGGACCTCACGGTCGATGCCGCCAAGGGCCTGGGCCTGATCCACGACGTCGTGCCGGCGAACGAACTGCTGGCCAAGGCCAAGGCGTGGCTGACCGCGGCGCCCGGCGAGCAGGTCGTGCCGGAGTATGCCGGCAAGGGGGCCAAGGCGATCGACGGCCGCGCCGTGCAGCCGTGGGACCGCAAGGGGTTCAAGACCCCGGGCTTCCCGGGCGGCGCGGTGTGGAGTCCGCCGGGCGTGCAGACTTTCATCGGCGGCAACGCCATGATCGCCGGCAAGACCAACGGCGTCTATCCGGCGCCCAAGGCGATCATGAGCTGCGTCTACGAGGGCCTGCAGCTGCCGATCGATGCGGCGTTGCGCGTGGAGACCCGCTACTTCGTCTCGCTGCTGCGCAACCCCGTCGCCAAGAGCATGATCAGGACGCTGTTCTTCGGTTTGCAGGAAGCGAACAAGCTGGCGCGCCGGCCCAAGGGCGTGGCGAAGCAGGAGTACACGAAGATCGGCATCCTGGGCGCCGGCCTGATGGGCTCGGGCATCGCCACCGTCTCGGTGCAGGCCGGGCTCGACATCGTGCTGATCGATCGCGACCAGGCCGCCGCCGACAAGGGCAAGGCCCACATCGCCTCGGAGCTCGACAAGCTCGTCAAGCGCGGCCGCCTCGACCAGGCGAGGCGCGACGGCCTGCTGGCCAAGGTGACGGCGACGCCGGACTTCGGCGCGTTGAAGGACGTCCAGCTCGTCGTCGAGGCGGTGTTCGAGAACCGCGAGGTCAAGGCCGAGGCCACGAAGAAGGCCGAGGCGGCGCTGCCCAAGGAGGCGGTGTTCGCCTCCAACACCTCGACCCTGCCGATCACCGGCCTCGCCGAGGCATCGGCGCGGCCCGAGCACTTCATCGGCCTGCATTTCTTCTCGCCGGTCGAGAAGATGCCGCTGGTCGAGATCATCGTCGGCAAGAAGACCTCGCCGGAGACCCTGGCGCGCGCCATGGACTTCGTGCAGAAGATCCGCAAGACACCGATCGTGGTGAACGACAGCCGCGGCTTCTTTACTTCCCGGGTCTGCGGCGCCTTCATCAGCGAGGGCCATCGTCTCCTCAAGGAGGGCGTGCCCGCCGCCATGATCGAGAACTGCGCGCGCTTCGCCGGCATGCCGGTGGGCCCGCTTGCGCTGAACGACGAGGTCGCGATCGATCTTTCCTGGAAGATCATGGATCAGGCCCGGCGCGACGCCGAGGCGGCCGGCCACAAGTTCGAGGCCTCCGGTACCGAGGACATCCTCGAGCTGATGGTCAAAAAGCTCGAGCGCTTCGGCCGCAAGAACGGCAAAGGCTTCTACGAGTACCCGACCGACGGCAAGAAGCGGCTGTGGCCCGAGCTCGCCAAGCACTTCCCGCCCGATCCCACGCTGCTATACGGCGAGGGCGAGGAAAAGCGCGCCAAGGAGGACGAGATCAAGAAGCGTCTCCTCTACGTGCAGGCCGTCGACACCGTGCGCTGCCTGGAAGCCAACGTGCTCACCGCACCGCAGGACGGCGACGTCGGGTCGATCATGGGCCTGGGCTTCGCCCCGCAGACCGGCGGCGCCGTCAGCCTGATCGATCAGGTCGGCGTCAAGGCGTTCGTCGCCGAGTGCGACGAGTTCGCCAAGAAGTACGGCGCGCAGTTCGAGGTGCCGAAGCTGCTGCGCGACATGGCAGCCAAGGGCCAGAGCTTCTACGGCAACTACCATCCTGCGAAGGCGGCGTAGCTCGCTGGGGGCGCGCCACTCCAGTGGCGCGTCTTCCTTTTCATCATAATCGCGCCGCTTACGACGGAGTTTACTCCGTCTCTAGTGGCGCGCCCCCAAACAAATTCAGGGAGATACATGTGGACGCCAGGGAAATCGCCGCGCTCGCCGACCGCATCGCCGAAGCCCGCCGTAGCCGCAAGGTGATGGACTTCCTCGCCGCGGATACGGCGACGCTGAGCGAAGCCGACTCCTACAAGGTCCAGTTCGCGGTGCACGACCGGCTGACCGCCGACGGCAAGGACGCCATGGCCGGTTGGAAGGTGGCGCTGACCTTGCCCTCGCAATACGAGCCGCTGAAGCTCTCCGGGCCGGTGTTTGCCGGAATCTACAAGAGCGGCGTCATGCCCACCGGCACGGCGTTCGAGAAGGGCTGGCCGATCAAGGCCGGCATCGAATGCGAGATGGTGGCGACGATGTCGAAGGATGCGGCCAAGGGCGCCGCCGCCTATACCGCCGAGACCATCAAGCCGTTCGTCGCGAGCTTCCATTGCGGCGCCGAGGTGGTCGAGAACCGCTACGCCGACGTCACCAAGCTGAGCGGTCCCGGCCGCATCGCCGACGACGTCCTGCAGGCCGCCTGCATCGTCGGCACCGAGGTGAAGGACTGGCGGAACGTCGACTTCGCGTCGCTGAAAGGCCGCTCGGAGTTCGAGGGCAAGGAGATCGGCGCCGGCCCCGGCACCAACGTCATGGGCAGCGCCCTGAACTCGCTCGCCTGGCTCGCCAACAAGCTGATCGAGAACGGCAAGCACTTGAAGGCGGGCGACGTGATCCTCACGGGCTCGGTGCACCCGCCCGTGTTCCTGCCCGGGCCGGGCACGGCGAAGACGGAGTTCGTGGGACTCGGCGGCACGCAGATCACCGTCAAATAGCAGCCGACCGTCACGGGCAATTCTGGCCCATCCTGACGACCGGACGATCCGGGTTGGCAAAGTTGTTGCGGCGGCAGACCGGCCGTCCGAGTTCGTCTCTCCGGGAAAAGAACGGGAGCCGCCAGTCGCCGGCAGCGGCCGCTTCGCTCGCCGCGCTGTTCCAGGCGACGTCGAGTGCCGTGAAGTATGTGACCAGCCCCAGCAAGGCTACGGCCAACGACAACGCTGCCAAAACTGGCTTCATCGTCTCCCCCTCGTGATCCTTCCGAGGAGACGGGGCGTCGAGCCCGGTCGTTACAGGCGATGCGCGTGTTGACGGCGACGGCCCGGGCTGTCTATCACTTAACCTGTTAGTTAACTGTGGGAGCCGCAACCAATGGCCTGCTCAATCGTGACGGTCGATCGAAAGCTCACCGCGGTGGTCAAGGCCAAGGTGGCTTTTCCGGAGATACCCATGGCGCAGCGCTCGGCACGCGTCGCGATCGATGCCGCGATGCCGTCGCTCGACGCGGGTCCGCTCGGCCGGCCGCTGACGCGCTTTCGCACGCCGGCGAAGGACGCGCTGGATATGGAAATCGGCATCATCGTCGGCCGCGGCTTCGCGGGCCGCGGCGAGATCGTGCCGTCGGAGCTGCCGGCCGGCCGCGCCGCGCACTTCCAGCTCAAGGGACCGTTCGACGGCATGCCCGGCGCCTGGCAGACCCTGTTCGCGTGGTGCGCCGCCGAGAAGCTCGAGCTCGCCGGCATCAACTGGGAGATCTACATGCCCTGGGAAGGCGTCGATCCCGCCAGGCTCGAGACCGATCTCTACGCGTTGCTGGCCTGACTCAGGGCCACTTCGGCTTGGGCACGCGCGGCAGGCGTGGCACGCTCGGCAGCCTCGGAAGTCCCGGCAACCCATTGCGTACGTAGTGGACGTCGGTCGTCGCGACCTTGGGCGTCGCGCTGTCGATTGGGACCTTGCATTCTCCCGGAGTGGCAAGGACGACGATCACGGCCACGATTGCGCAAAATGCCTGCATTGCTGTCTCCCGTTTCGGCTGGGACCGGCTTTTCCTGCCGGTCACAAGGAAGACGAAGGTCGAAGCCTTGCCGTTACAGAGCGGTGCGCCATTTTCGGGTTCGCCATTGCAACACTGTTCTGACAATCTGGCCGTCCCCAAGCGCCGATCCGTCGGCCACTCGTGCGAAGGATTGGACATGGCCGGCTCATCCGTAGGCCGCCGTTGCGGCAGGATGCTTGCACTCAAGAGGGTCGTCACGATCGCGGCATGCGGATCGCTGATGGCGGCCTGCGCAAGCGAATCCTATCAGGAAGCGGCAATGCAGGCCTCCGAAAGCGGCGACCAGAAAACGGCGATAAGCCTCGCCAAGAAAGAGGTCGCGCGGTTCTCCGGGCCCGACCAGTGCTCGCGCACCAACAGCCTAAACTGCGGGACGCTTGCGCTGGCTTACGGCACGCTGGCCGAGTACCAGATACTGGCCGGCGACAGGATTGCCGGAGAGGGGAGCTTCAGCAGCGCCAAGGGGGCGTTGGGCCTGACGGACCCCGCGAACAGATCGAGCGCCACGGCCATGGTCTATCGGGATGTCTCTGAAGCGTTCTGGAAAGTCGGAGATCGTGAACGCGCCGTTGCCGTATTTAACGAAGGTCGTGCCGCGGGCGCAGACAGGTGGCTGTTCATGTCCTCTGCCGCCCGAGCTGCCGGGCAGCAGCCGACCGATAAGCAATCGACGGACTCGCCTTAGATCGCCAACGGCGATCAGGTCCGCTCGAGAATCGACAGGCCACGATTGCGATCGATCAGGTAGATCAGGCCTCGATGGTCGACATAAACGTCGTTGCTGCAGACGCGCTGGGCTCCTGACGGCACGTCCGGCATCCCCCAGGCGGCCTGCTTCATCGACAGCGGATTGGCGATATCGATCACCCTGAGCCCGTTCGCGAACCAGGCGGCGGGCACCTCGTTGCCGACGATGGTCTCGACGGGCTGATGACACGCCGTCATCAAGGGCGTCTCGATGCCGACCAATTCCGGCAGCTGGAAACAGCTGACCGGCACAGGCCGGGTCTCGTCGGTGATGTTCACCATCCAAACCATCGCCGGCAGTTCCGGCGAGAGCTTCGCATCCAGGGGCTGCACATGCTCGTCCGCAACCAGCATCCAGCGATGGCCGGCGATCGGCACGTCGATCGGAACCAGGCTGTGCGTGGGCCAGCCGAAGGGCGGACTCCAGTCGAGATGAGAGATCAGCTTCGGCCTGGCCATGTCGCTGATGTCGAGGATCACGCCGCCGCCGTACCAGTAGCTGACATACAGGCGATCGCCGCGTCGGATCGGATGGTGGCAGCGATGGTTCTTGGCCTGCCAGCCGGGTGTCTCGCCACCGGCGATCCATTGTCCTTCCATCCACCAGCGGCCGACTTCTTCCGGTCGGGTCGGGTCCTTCAGGTCGAGGATCATGACGATGGTGCCTACGTAGCCCTCCTGCTCCGTGGAAATGTAGGCGTAGCGGCCATCGAAGGTGAAACGGTGCACGCCCATTCCGGCGCACTGCCAGTGGCAGATGTCGTGCGGCTCGCCCGGTCGGCTGACGTCGAAAATGCGGAGGCCGACGAAATCGTCAGCCGGCTTCGCGCCCCGGGTACGCTCGCGGTTGGCCACCATGACGTCGTTCGCCACCCGGACCTTGTGGGAATGCAGCCCCGGCGGAATGTCGATCGACGCGATGATCCTTGGACGCGCCGGATCTGCCACGTCCACGACCGAAGTCCCGTGCGGGGGCTGCATGTGCCCGACATAGGCGTGGTTGCCGTCGACGACGACCTGGCCGCCACCGGCGATATCGATCCAGGCAACTTCGCGAATTCCGGAGCCCCGACCCATGGTGCTTTCCCTTTCGGAATCTCGACAGACCAGACCGGGCAGAGGCCTCCGCCATGCCCGAGTCCAGACATCGCGGTTTCCGGTCGGCCGCGATCTTGCTGCGCGCCTGTCGGCACGGCAATCCGGCGTTGGCTTCGTCCGTGCTTCGCGATCGTCGGTGGGAAAACTCCGTCGATGTTCTACTTACGTTCGGATATGAAGGTCTCCAGCATGGGGCGGGTCCATGCGTCAGCAAGAAAGAGAAGCCCGGCACTTGGCCGGGCTTCCTTGCCTCAGTGGAGCCAACCGAGCACCCACATGAGCAGCAGGATGGGAATCGGGATTCCCAGCAACCACAACAAACCTGCGCGAGCCATGTTGCCTCCTTTCTCCTGATGCACCGACAACGAGCCGTCCCGTCGTGAGTTCCCGAAGTCCGCTTTTCGCGTATCGCCAAATGTGCTGCATTAGACGGGCTTCGCCGCTGTCACCGACAGCACTTCGGGGCGCGTGTGCGTACGGCAAGGCTTAGGGGGCAAACAATGTTGCGTGTAGTAAAATCGGGTGCGGTGATCGCCGCGCTTTTGTCGTGCGCCGGCGCTTACGCAGAGACACCGGCCGCTCCGACGTCACCTTCGGAACCATGGCTGCTGGGAAACTGGGGAGGCGCACGCACGCGTCTCTTCGAACAGGGCGTGGATGTTCAGCTCGGCTTCGTCGGCGAGTTCGCCTACAACGCCGCCGGCGGCAACAAATCGATCGGCAGCTTCACCGGCCAGGCCTTGTTCGGCGCCACCTTCGATCTCGAGAAGCTGATCACCCTGCCTAAGACGAAGATGCAGGTGACCTACACTTCGCGCTTCGGCCGCAACCTCGTAGAGGATGCCCATCTCGACACGATCTCGCTCGTCCAGGAGGTGTGGGGCCGCGGCCAGACCGTCCGCCTCACGCAGCTCTTCCTCGAGCACCGCTTCTTCGACGATCTACTGGCCGTCCGCTGGGGCCGTGTTGCAATGGGCGATGCCTTTGCCGCCTTCTCCTGCGACTTCCAGAATCTGACCTTTTGCGGCTCGCAGCCCGGCAACATCGTCGGCAACTATATCTACAACTGGCCGATCAGCCAGTGGGGCGCGATTGCCAAGCTCAACATCCCCGATTTCGGCTATGTCCAGGCCGGCATCTACGACGTGAACGGGTCTTATCTCACGTACGAAAACAAGCTGTGGCCCGTGTGGTACTCGGATTCGGACGGCGTGCTCATTCCCTTCGAGGTTGCCTGGCTGCCCAAGTTCGACAGCGGCCGGCTGCCCGGCAGCTACAAGATCGGCGCCTGGTATTCGACGGCGACGCTGAGCGACGTGGTCGCCGACGTCAGCGGCTCCGTCCCCCCAACGACCGGCCTGCCGGCGCAACAATACACGGGCCTGTATGGTTTCTACCTGAACTTCGCGCAGCAGTTCACGCGCAACTCGTCCCTCGACCCGAAGGGCGGGCTGAACGCCTTCGTGAACTTCTCGATCGCGGACGAGCAGACGTCGACCACCTGGCTGCAAGTCGCGGGTGGATTGATCTACACCGGACCGTTCGCCTCGCGTCCGCATGACCAGATCGCCTTTGCCGCCGGCACGACGCAGGTCAACCCGCGTCTGGTCGGCGCGCAGAACACGCTGAGCGGGCTCGGCCTGCAGCCGCCCGTGGTGAGGTACTCGGAGTACGCCTTCGAGCTCCAATACGGCCTGGTGCCGGTCCCGGGTCTCACCATCCGGCCGAATATCCAGTACGTGTACCGTCCCGGCGCGATCTCCCAGAACGTCAACATCCTCGTCCTCGGCCTCAAGACCGTGATCAACTTCTGAGCGTGGGCAGGGAACCGGGCTATGATCTGATTCCCCGCCCTTCGTTGCCGCGATCAGCGGCGCGAAGGGTTGGCGATAGCTGGATGGTACGGCATCGAGCCGCTCGGTGCGGCCGATGAAGTACGCCGCGACCATTGGCGCTCGTCAGCACGAAGCGCGCTCTCTAGACGGCCGCGTCAGCCATGGCGCGGACAGCGGTCTGGCGCCTCCCTTTCATCCGGCTGCGAAATCTCGTTGCCCCGTATCCGCCGGGGCCTAGCGTTGGCGACGAACGGTGCGGTCAACGGCACGGTCGAATATCGTTGCCGCGGCCCGGGCGCCGCACAAGCTCGCCGAGCAGACCGCCACCCAGGGTATTCAAACCCAGATGGCGGTCCGCCACTTCAAACGTGAATCGCTGGAGAATACGCTGGCCTGGGCCTCCGGCGAATTCGAAGGCTTCATGCGCAACTAGAGCGGACCGAGGTCAGGTGGAACCGTGTACGCGGTTCCACCGTGATCTCACTCGCGCGCCGGGCGTTGTCGAGGTCGAGCGGCGGGCAATTGCATCACTCTCACGAGCCGTGTGCCGCGCTAAGCTTCGACGATCGGTCGGCAAAGGGGGGGGAGATGCCCGCCGAGGCGGCATTACCAAGCCGGTAGACCTGGATGATCTGGAAATCCGTCCGCAAGACTTGGACGACATTGCCAGAGTACGTGAGCTCGATCGTCGCCGCGCAGTCGCGGAGCGCGCGCGCACGAACCTGTCCCGCTACTTCTCACCGGACCTGGTGGGCCTTCTGGCCGAACGCGACGAACCGCTGGGGCCCGTCCGTCGCGAAACGGTAGCGGTGTTGTTCGCCGATATCGTGGGCTTCACGCGCATGGCCGAGAGCATGGCGCCGGAAGACATCGTCACGTTGCTGCGGGAGTTTCATGAGCGCATGGCGGCGGAAATCTTCGCCTGCGGCGGGACAATCGAGAAATACATCGGTGACGCGATCTTTGCCGTGTTCGGATTGCTGAGCAAAGCGCCCGACGACGCCGCCAAGTCGCTGGCCTGTGCCCATCGCATGCTGGAAGCGCTCGGTGTTTGGAACCGGGAACGCGAGCGGCAGGGCCACGCCGCGTTGGCGATCGGCATCGGCATAAACTACGGTCCGGCCGTCGTCGGGGACGTCGGCAGCAAGCAGGGGCTGTCCTTCACCGTGATTGGCGACACCGTGAACACCGCCAGTCGATTGCAGGGCTTGACCCGTGAGCTCGGAGTACCGGTCGTCGTAGGCGATGCGTTGGTGACGGCAATAGCTGGCGAAAGCCACGCGCCGTCGAAAAGACTGCTCGAGGCGCTTCGCGACCTTGGGGAGCAAACGCTGAGGGGGCGGAGCGCACCAATACGCATCTGGTGCTGGAGGTCGGATCCCTCAAAGCCGACGGCGGCATGCCGGCTCGACTTCTCGCAGCGGATGGCGGAGGCGGCGGTCGCCCACACACGACCAGCCGTCTCCGTGCTCGCCCCGCTCGGGCGAAACTGTATGCACGGCGTGAGCCGGCCGAATGTGACTAAACGCACATTCGGCCGATAAAAGCATGTCGGCGTCGGCGGGTCGGCATCCCGTTGGCCTCGGTCAGTCGTGTACGCTCGACGCAGGCTCGACATACACGACGATGTGCTGGACCTGTACTGCGGGCGGCTCGTAGGCGATCAGCATCATCTCGACGTCTCGAATTCTCAGGAACGTTCCGCCGTCCTGGCTCACATGCACGTTTTCGATGACGAGCCGATGGCCAATTGCAATGTGCGGTAGCGGCTCGTCGGCTTCGACACCGACTCCAAGCTCTCGGTCGGTCCGCATGAATGTGTACTTGTACTTTGCCATTTCTCCCCCTGGCACGAACTAGCGCGCACTGGCGATGCCTGTTGCAAGGGGACCAGGATAGCAGACTGCTGCCCATGCCGCCGATCAGTGGCCTCCCAAGCGTGGTGCCTGAAACGGGGATCACTCCGGTAGTCCCGCCGCAGTCAAGGTATCGGCAAACCTGGCATAGCGATCCGGCTGCGGAGGTGCGATGCGCCACCAAGCCTGGAGATCCTCGAGGCCGGGTCGAGCCGCATGGCTCGGTCGAAGTGCTCGATCGCCACGTCGGGATCGCCCGCGTGAAACCTCAGGGAGCCGCTCGCGTATCAAGCCGCTGCCAGGTTCGGGTTGAGGGTGAGGGCGCGATTGGCCAGAACGAGACCCGCCTCGGCGCGAATTCGCCATCGAGTTCCAAAGCCCGGTGGAACAGGTTCAGCGCTTCGTCGACATTGCCCCTGCTTAGTCGGTAGGCGCTCGCCATGCCGCAAGTGGAAGTCATAAGCGTCCAGGGATGTCGTCGGTTTGCGCCGCGCCCGTTGGATCTCTGCCGCCTCGAGCTTGGCCGAGACCGCGCCTGCCACACTGAGGACCACGTTGTCCTGCAGCTCGAAGACTTCCGTCAGGTCGCCGTCGAAGCGACCGGCCCAGAATTATGAGTGCCAACGTCGGCCTGGATGAGCTGGCTGGTGATGCGCACGCGATTGCTCGCCTTGCGAACGCTGCCTTTGAGGACGTAGCGCACGCCGAGCTCGCGTCCTACCCGCTTGATCTCGATCGCCTTGCCTTTGTAGGTGAAGCTCGAGTTGCGGGCGACGACGAAGAACGACTTGGAGAGTGACAGGGCGGTCGTGATGTCCTGGGCCGTGGCAGCTCGAGACCCGGGGCCGCTGGCCAAGGTGGAAGACGCCTTGCCCGACCGACGTCAATTGCCGTCTTGCCGTTCCAGAACATGAGCGGCGATGCGGATCAGGACTATTTCGCCAGAGAACTCGGCCGATGCCGTTTAATGGCCCGCGGTTGGGCGAGGGAAGCCGCGTATTGGAGAGATGAGCCGCAAGCACCCAATTTCCCTGCCATGACAAAAATCAAGGTGTCTCCTCGCAAAGCAGGCTGGAGTTTCGAAGCCACGAAAGCGATGGGGGCAACTATGGCTTCGATCAATGCCGGGTTTGCTTATGCGCTTACGTTGCTGTGCGTTTCCACGAATTCATTAGCTCAGACGGATTTGCCGAAGGAAGGCCCGGTAGCCGCTACGGCAGTCTTCCACGGCACCAGCAAGAGCATAGGCTCTGGCGACTTCATGCAATACACATATGACGCCGTCGGCGGCTGGGTGGCTGATAAGCTCGGCGGCTTTGAGGACCGCGTGACGGTCCGCTGCATCGGCGGCTTTCGGACCTTCAAACGCAAGATCGAATTCGAAGCCTCGATTGCGAAGCCACCGATCCCGCAGGCGACAAGTCGACAAAACTACTCTATTCAATGGCACCGGCAAATACGCTGGCGCCAGCGGCGGCTGGGATGTTGAGCGTCGCTCGGAACGGCCGCGGGCTGAAGGACCGACGATATCCAGTGTGAAGATCGCCGGCAGCTATAAGCTGCGCTGAAAAACGCTTCCGCTTAACGCGAGCCCGCAGGGGCCCCCTATCGCGCCCAGTATATGTTCGTCCGCTTCCGCAAGACACGATGCCGGTTCCAGGCCAGTCTGATCGTGCTGCGGGCAAGCAGTTGGTCCGGCATCCTCTGTTGAGAGTGTGGTGCGTACAGCGTCATTGAACCAACAAGGAGAGAGATCATGACCATGTCACGGCGTACACTACTGGCAACTGTGTTGGTTCTGGCACCCTTGGTGGCCATGGCCCAGACAACGCCGCCTCTGACGGCGGAACAGATGGCCTACTACGGTAAACCATTCCAAGATGCGCGGTTCGCCGGTTTCGCCCGCACTGCCAACGACTTCGAGATCCAGGCGGCCAACTTGGCCTTGCAGAAGTCGACCAACGAAATGGTCCGCGGCGTCGCCAGCCGCGCGATCCCGGTGTTCACCGACGCTGGTGTGGCGCTGGAGCGCAATCGCAGCGAAGCCGGTATCACCGCCGTACCCGACGAGGATTTCAAGAAGATCGCCGACGAGGCGATGACGCGACTCAACTCGCTGTCCGGCCCCGACTTCGACCGGGCTTATGGCACCTACCAACTGCGCCTCCTGACGGCAGTGGTCGCGCAGTACGGGGCCTACTCGCAGGACACCAACAACAGTGCTCCGCTGCGTCGCTACGCGCAGACCGAGTTCCCCAAGATGAAGGAAGCGCTCGAAAACGTTACGCGCTTGACGGCGGGCAAGTAGAGGAACCCGTAGGGTGGTTGCAATCTGGCAGCCACCTTCGGCGAGGAGAGTCTGTTGGCAACACCATGTTGCTCTATCTCAGCGTCGTCGACGGTGGGGGAGGAAGAGTCTCTTCCAGATCGCTTCGCAACTCGTTCTCTGCCATGACTGCAAAGCATTGCGTTTGACGCCGTCGAAGAACGGCCAGCTAGTCCGCCGCCTTCTGGTCGAGGAATGCGAGCACCCCATCGCTGCGCTCACCCTTCAAATAGCGGAAGGTGCCGGTGCCGGTGGCTACAAGGTCGCCCTTCTGGTCGTAGATCTCTGTCTCGGCGGCGAAGGTGCTCTGGCTGGTCGAGGGCCGCCAGGCGCCGAAGATGGTGAGCCGGTCGCCATCGCGCGCCGCCTTGATGAACTGTGTGGTGAAGGCGAGGGTGACGCTGAGCCGTCGCGCCGTCGCCGTCTCGTTGAACGTGCAGGCAAAGCCGCTCGCCGAATCGAGCAGGGTCATCAGCACGCCGCCGTGCAGCAGGCCGTTGGCGTTGCAGAGCTCGGGGCGGACCTTGAGCGTCATCTCGACGAAGCCCGGCCGCCCGGCCACGACCTCGTGGCCTATGAGTCCGTTGAAGCCGCGAAACTCGTGGGCGGCGACCGGCCGCGCATCGGCCGGTCGTTGGATAGGCATACGTTTGGACTCCAGAAAGAGGACGCGCACGCGCATGTCCGGTCCGATCGACCCCCAAGCGGTGCGAGCGGACCGGAGATCGCTTTAGCGGCGCGCCATCGCCGACATCGGCGGGCGATGCCCGTTGGTGGCGGGACGCAGTGCCGACGGCACCGACGTCGTCGACGAAGGCTGGGCAGCCATGCCGGTGCGGATGTCGCGGGCGATCTTCACCAGGCGCGGCCCCCAGTCGGCCTCGAGGCGGTCGCGGCTGATCTGGTAGATCGGCGCCGACGCGTTGATCGCGTAGGCGGCCGTGCCGTCCGAATTGCGCAGCGGCGCACCGACGCCGCAGAGCTCGGGCAGCCACTCGCCCCAGGTGACGCAGAAGCCGCGGTCGGCCAGCTCCTTGAACGAGCGTTCGAGGCCGGTCTTCACCTTGGTCCAGTCGTCGCGCCAGCGGCGGCGGATGGCGTCGATCTGCTTGTTGCGGTCGACGTCGGGCAGCGAGAAGAGATAGGCGCGGCCCATCGCCGTGCTGGCCATCGGCACGCGCGTGCCGACGTCGTGGGTGATCGCCACGACCGACGGGCCGCGGCAGGCTTCGAGGTAGATCATCGAATGACGGTCGCGGCCGCCCAGCGCCGTCGAGGCATTGAGCGAGTGCGCGAGCTGCTCGAGCGGCTGACGCGAGGCGCGGCGGACATCCATGCTGGAGATCGCGGCGTAACCCAGCGCCAACACCGAGGCGCCGAGCTCGTACTTGCGGAAGCGGCGGATGTAGTTGAGGTAGCCCAGCTCGGTCAGCGTATGGGTGAGCCGCGCCACGGTCGGCTTCGGCAGGCCCGTGCGATGGGCGATCTCCTGGTTGCCCAGCATGCCTTCGCCGGCATGGAAGGCGCGCAGGATATCGAGGCCGCGGGCGAGGGCGGTAACGAACTGGCGGTCCTTGCCGCTGCCGCCTTCGGCGAGACCGTTCTCCACCGAGCTTTCGAAGGCTGCCGTTCGCGTGACGAGATGGCTGACGTTGCCCATGGGCGTTCAACTCCTATGAATGGACGTTTATTTCGTTGCGGGGCGAAACGTGCCATCGCTCTCCAGTCGTCGCAATGCGCGAGCGGGGGTTTTGACCTGCGAACATGCAAGGCTACCATGTCACAGATGCGTGATTCGCTATCCATAGTTGAGAAAGCTCGAAAGTCCGCGCGGAATGGGCTTTTTTCACAGCTTTCTGCTGGATGACTGGGCGGCCGCCGGCAGCTACGATCAGCTTCACCCCCTGCGAGGCAAAATTGGCAAAAGAACCCGTACTCCCCAAGGATATCGCCGGACTGTCGTTCGAAGACGCGCTGAAGGAGCTGGAAGGCATCGTTCAGCAACTCGAGCGTGGCCAGGTGAAACTCGACGAGGCGATCTCGGCCTATGAGCGCGGTGCGCTGCTCAAGAAGCACTGCGAGCAGAAGCTCGCCGAGGCCAAGATGAAGGTCGAGAAGATCGTGTTTTCGGCCGACGGCTCGGTCGCCAGCCAGTCCACCGACCTGAGCTAGTTTCGTCCCATGCCACTGTCGTCGCACCGCGACTTCGAGGCCGCGCTGGCGTTTGCCGCCTCCTCGACCGAACACACCATGGATCGCCTTCTGCCGAAGGGCGACACCGACGAGGCGCGCGTCTTCGAGGCGATGCGCTATTCGAGCCTCGGCGGCGGAAAGCGCCTGCGCGCATTTTTTGTGCTGGCCGGCGCAACGTTGTTCAAGGTCGGGGCGTTACCAGCGCTTCGCACCGCAAGCGCCATCGAATTCGTGCACGCCTACTCGCTGATCCACGACGACCTGCCGGCCATGGACGATGACGATCTAAGGCGCGGCAAGCCCTCGTGTCACAAGCAGTTCGACGAGGCCACCGCGATCCTGGCCGGCGACGCCCTCCAGGCGCTGGCCTTCGAGGTGCTTGCGCACGAGGATACGCATGGTGACGCCGCGGTGCGCGCCCATCTGGTCAGCGATCTTGCCAAGGCCTCCGGCGCACACGGCATGGTCGGCGGGCAGATGCTCGACCTGCTGGCCGAGAGCCGGCCGGACCTGTCGATCGGCGCCATCACGCGCCTGCAGCGGCTCAAGACCGGCGCCCTGATCTCCTTTTCCTGCACCGCCGGCGCGATCCTGGGCAAGGCCAGCGAGCCGATGCGCAGCGCCCTGTCGGCCTATGCCCACGACCTCGGCCTGGCCTTTCAGATCGTCGACGACCTTCTGGATATCGAGGGCAGTGCGGCCGAGCTCGGCAAGACGCCGGGCAAGGACGTGGCGTCCGGCAAGGCGACCTTCGTGTCGATCCTGGGCGCCGAGCGCGCCCGGGCACAGGCCAACCTGTTGGCACGACAGGCTGCCGCGCATCTCGAGCCGTTCGGCGAGGCCGCGGATTTGCTGAAGCAGGCGGCGAACTTCGTTGTTGCGCGGCGCGCTTGAGCAGCCGCGCGGGAGTATGATCCGACCATGACCAGGCCGAATACGCCGCTTCTCGACACCATCGACATTCCTGCCGACATCCGTCGGCTGAAGGCCGATCAACTGCGTCAGCTCGCCGACGAACTGCGGCAGGAGACGATCTCCGCAGTGTCGGTCACCGGCGGCCATCTCGGCGCCGGGCTCGGGGTGGTCGAGCTCACCGTGGCGCTGCACTATGTCTTCGACACGCCGCGCGACCGGCTGCTCTGGGACGTCGGCCACCAGGCCTATCCGCACAAGATCGTCACCGGTCGGCGCGGCCGCATCCGGACCCTGCGCCAGGAAGGCGGCTTGTCGGGCTTCACGCGGCGCAGCGAGAGCGAATACGACCCGTTCGGCGCGGCGCATTCGTCGACCTCGATCTCGGCCGGCCTCGGCATGGCGGTGGCGCGCGACCTCGCCGGCGGCAGCAACCACGTCGTGGCCGTGATCGGCGACGGCGCCATGAGCGCCGGCATGGCCTACGAGGCGATGAACAACGCCGGGGCGCTGCGCAGCCGGCTCATCGTGGTGCTGAACGACAACGACATGTCGATTGCCCCGCCGGTCGGCGCCATGTCGGCGCATCTCTCACGCCTGCTGTCCGGCCAGCCCTATGTCAGCCTGCGCAATCTCGGCCGCTCGGTCGCCGAGGCGCTGCCCAAGCCGCTCGAATTGGCGGCACGCCGTGCCGAGGAGTTCGCGCGCGGCTTCGTGGCCGGCGGCACGTTGTTCGACGAGCTCGGCTTCTACTATGTCGGCCCGGTCGACGGCCACAATCTCGAGCATCTGTTGCCGGTACTGAAGAACGCACGCGCGAGCCGGCTAGACAAGCCGATCCTGCTCCACGTCGTCACCAAGAAGGGCAAGGGCTATCCGCCGGCCGAGAACAGCGCCGACAAGTACCATGGCGTGGTGAAGTTCGACGTCATCACCGGCAAGCAATCGAAGCCGGTGGCCAATGCGCCGGCCTACCAGGCGGTGTTCGCCAAGGCACTGATCGCCGAAGCCGAGGCCGACAAGAAGATCGTCGCCGTCACCGCCGCCATGCCCTCGGGCACCAGCCTCGACAAGTTCGCCGAGCGCTTCCCCGAGCGCTGTTTCGACGTCGGCATCGCCGAGCAGCATGGCGTCACCTTCGCCGCCGGCCTCGCCACCGAGGGCTTCAAGCCGTTCTGCGCCATCTACTCGACATTCCTGCAGCGCGCCTTCGATCAGGTCGTGCACGACGTCGCCATCCAGAAGCTGCCGGTGCGCTTCGCCATCGACCGTGCAGGTCTGGTCGGCGCCGACGGCGCCACCCACGCGGGCTCCTTCGACGTCGCCTATCTCGCCTGCCTGCCCGACGTCGTCGTCATGGCGGCGGCCGACGAGCTCGAATTGATGCACATGGTGGCCACGGCAGCCGAGATCGACGACCGTCCGTCGGCCTTCCGCTATCCGCGCGGCGAAGGCGTCGGCGTCGATTTGCCGAGCCGCGGCACGCCGCTGCCGATCGGCAAGGGCCGCGTGCTGCGCGAAGGCAGCAAGATCGCGATCCTGAGTTTCGGCACGCGTCTCGGCGAGTGTTTGGTTGCTGCCGAGGATCTGGGAGCCAAGGGCCTCAGCACCACGGTCGCTGACGCCCGCTTCGCCAAGCCGCTCGACACCGACCTGGTGCGCCGCCTGGCGCGCGAGCACGAAGTGCTGATCACGATCGAAGAAGGTTCCATCGGCGGCTTCGCCAGCCATGTCCTGCAGGACCTCGCGATGGCGGGCCTGCTCGATCACGGCCTGAAGGTACGGCCGATGATCCTGCCCGACCGCTTCATCGACCATGCCGCGCCGGCCAAGCAGTACGAGCAGGCGGGCCTCGATGCCAAGGGCATCGTGGCGACGGCGCTCGCCGCGCTGGGCCAGGAGGCCGAGCGCGCGCGGGGCTGATCATTGCCGGGAGCGCGCCACTCCGTGGCGCTCATGCGCTTCCGGACCGCGAGCCTCCAGAAGCCCGCGGTCCGGAAGATATGAGCGCCCCGGCAAAGAAAAGGCGCGCCACTCGCGTGGCG